>JAZREA010000019.1:0-115492 GCA_045660545.1 Clostridia bacterium
CAGGTTGACGTTGTAATTCCTGATGAATACATGGGCGACGTAATGGGCGATTTAAGCTCACGTCGTGGACAGATTCAGGGTCAGGAAGCACGTTCGGGAGCAATAGCTATCTCAGCTTACGTTCCGCTTTCTGAGATGTTCGGTTACGGAAAAGAACTTCGTTCAAGAACACAGGGCCGTGGTCAGTATACAATGCAGCCAAGCCACTATGAAGAAGTTCCGAGAAGCATCCAGGAAAAAATCATATCTGCAAGAGCAAAGAATAACTAATTTTTTCTTGCAAACTCAAAATTTATTTAGTATAATAAAATTAATAAATATTTATTAGGAGGGAATTTAAAATGGCAAAAGCTAAATACGAAAGAACTAAACCGCACGTAAATATTGGTACAATCGGTCACGTTGACCATGGTAAGACAACACTTACAGCCGCTATCACAAAGGTTTTGGCTATGCAGGGTAAAGCTGAATTTACTGACTACGCTAACATCGATAAGGCTCCGGAAGAAAGAGAAAGAGGTATCACAATTTCAACATCACACGTTGAGTACGAGACAGACAACCGTCACTACGCTCACGTTGACTGCCCTGGACATGCCGACTACGTTAAGAACATGATCACTGGTGCAGCTCAGATGGACGGCGCTATCTTGGTTGTATCTGCAGCAGATGGTCCAATGCCTCAGACAAGAGAGCACATCCTTCTTTCCAGACAGGTTGGCGTTCCTTATATCGTAGTATTCATGAACAAAGCTGACCAGGTAGACGATCCTGAGCTTTTGGAATTGGTTGAAATGGAAATCAGAGAACTTCTTAACGAATACGAGTTCCCGGGCGATGACACACCTATCGTTTCTGGTTCAGCTCTTGGCGTTATCGAGTCTTCTGCTACAGACGCAAGTGCTCCTGAATACAAATGTATCTTAGACCTTATGGCTGCTGTTGACGATTACATCCCAACACCAGACAGAATGGCTGACCAGCCGTTCTTGATGCCAATCGAGGATATCTTCTCAATCACAGGTCGTGGTACTGTTGCTACTGGTAGAGTAGAAAGAGGTACATTGAACCTTAACGATGAAGTTGAAATCGTTGGTCTTACAGACGAAAAGAGAAAAGTTGTTGTAACTGGTATCGAAATGTTCAGAAAGCTTCTTGACAGCGCTGAAGCTGGTGACAACATCGGTGCTCTTCTCCGTGGTGTACAGAGAACTGAAATCGAAAGAGGTCAGGTATTGGCTAAACCCGATTCAATTCACCCACACACAAAGTTCAAAGGCGAAGTTTACGTTTTGACAAAGGATGAAGGTGGCCGTCATACACCATTCTTCAACAACTATCGTCCACAGTTCTATTTCAGAACAACTGACGTTACAGGTGTAGTTAACCTCCCAGCTGGCACAGAAATGTGTATGCCTGGCGATAACATCACTATGGATGTTGAGCTTATCACACCTATCGCTATTGAAGCAGGTCTTCGTTTCGCTATTCGTGAAGGCGGAAGAACTGTAGGTTCAGGCGTTGTTACAGCTATCAACGAATAATTTATTCTTAGATAAATACTGTAATTAATAAAAAAACCGCAGGCTTTTTAAGTCTGCGGTTTTAATATGCAAAAAAAGCACGGATTTTTATCGTATCCGTGCTTTTTATATTTATCTGGTGTTTCTATCAATAATTTCGTTTTTCAGCTTAGAATACACAATTTTTTGGCTTCCGTACAGTCCGTAGTATCCCGACATCATATATCCAACCGCACAAATAAACGCAAACAGTAAAATAGATTCGCCGCCAAATACTTCCAGCGCAAGTATAATGGAGGAAACAGGGCAGTTAACAACGCAGCAAAACATTCCAACAAATCCCAAAGCCGCAGCAAATCCGGGGTCCATCCCAAGAAGCGTTCCTGCAACACAACCAAAAGTCGAGCCGATAAAGAAGGTCGGAACTATCTCTCCGCCTTTAAAGCCAACGCTGATAGTAATAACAGTAAACAGAATTTTTAGCAAAAATGCCCACGGGTTCGCTTGTCCCGAAAGGGCCCTTTCTATTACGTCCATCCCCGCGCCGTTGTAGTCGGTAGTCCCTAATAAAAGCGTTAAACCAACGATTATAACGCCGCCTGCAAATATTCGTAAATAGTCGTTTTTGATGTAGGTTTCTGCGATGTGCTCGCCTTTTTTCATAGCGGCACAAAATAAAATACTTACCAAAGCACAAAGTATGCCTAAAAGAATGACCTTTCCAACCGTAGCTACTGAAATTTGCGGAGCAACAATAAAGTCGAACTTAACAGGAGCAGTACCCCAATGCGTTGATAATAAGAAAGAAACAAACGCAGACACCAGGCAGGGAACCAATCCTACGTAATGAATGGCACCCACATTAACAACTTCCAAAACAAAGAAAGCCGCCGTAAGAGGTGTGCCGAACAAAGCGGAAAATACGCTGCTCATACCTATCATAATGATTATGTTTGTGTCTTTTTCGTTTAGCCTAAACAGCTTGCCGATTTTGTATCCGATACTTCCGCCGAGCTGCAATGCCGCGCCCTCTCGCCCCGCCGAGCCGCCGAAAAGATGGGTAATAACAGTGCTTATAAATATCAAAGGTGCCATGAAAAACGGAATCTTTTTGTCCGTCCTGATAGATTCAATAACAAGGTTCGTGCCCATAGTTATGCTTGTCTTTGTCAGCTTGTAAATTGCGACAATTATAAGGCCGCCAAGCGGAAGCAGAAGTATAATCCTGCTGTCGTGCACCCTCATCTCGGTTGCGATTTCAACACATTTGTGAAATGCAACACCTACAGTGCCGCAAACTAACCCGACTATAACAGAGATAACCACCCATTTTACCAGCGCTTTTATGTACTCTGCCGCAGATAACATAGCGGTTTTAGTTGTATTAATCATTTTGTAACCACCTCGTATAGCTTGTTTTTTGAATTAAATGGCTGGGGAGCGTACCTGACGGAGGAAATCTTGTTTCCGCTTACCCCGTACTTTGGGTTGTAGCCAAACAGGTTTATGTACATATAAAGGTCGTCGCACTCCGCCTCCATAGCTTTTAGCACCTCAACAAGCGCCAGAGTGTCGTCAATTGCCCTGTGGCTGTTTACCACCTTGTCTTGCAGATTGTAGGCAATAATCGCGTTTTCCAGCCTGTGGGGGTATTCGTGCCTGTCCTTGTATATAGTGTATGCATCAAGCATATTTATTTTTCGTAAAATATCTGCGCTTTTGTGCTGTGCAAGGAAGTAGTATATAAAGTTCATGTCAAACTGCGCGTTGTAGGCGGTAACGAGTATTTTACTGCCGTCAAACAGTGAAACAAACCTTTCGCACGCATCTCTTGCGGGCACACCCTCGCATAAAAGCTTTTCGTTTGTAATTCCGGTGAGCTTTTCGATTTCGGGCGGCACCTTCATCCCGTCGGGCAGACTTATTAAAAAGTCGAGCTCGTCAGTAACCTTTATTTCGCCGTTTTCTCTGATAATCTTTACGGCAGAAAGCTCGATAATTTGGTCAAGCTTAAAATCCAGCCCCGTAGTCTCTGTGTCCACCGCGATAATGCAGTCGTAGTTGTCGAAAAATCTATCCAGCATATAAATTTATCCTTTTTTGTCATTTTTATTAAGTATAGCATAAATTATACGCTAAATGCAATTGATTTTTACAAAAACTCAACTGAAAAACCCGGTTTTAATTCGGGCATTTTCAGTTCTTGTAGCAGCGAGGCGTTTTTAATTATGCCTCTGCCGAATTTGTTCCTTATGGTTTCGATACAGCTGTCCAGCCTTTCTAATTTCTTTGATTTTTCCACATCACAAAATATATCCGTCTGATAAGGCGAGTGCTGCGGCACAAGAGAGTGGACCTGAACAGTAACCGCACGGACCTTTTCGTCCTGGGGATAGTTGCTTTTATAAAGGCCAAACGCCGCCTTTGCAATAGCCATAGCTATCTGAGTAGGGGCAGATAGCCTGCACTGCATCTGCTTTGTTAAAAGCTTCGTGTCTTTAATGCTTACAGATACGCCGTAAGCTCTTTTTTCGTACTGTTTTAGCAGATGCCCCACGCTTTGCGAAAGTTCTAAAATTACCCTCCACACTTCATCAGGCTCTGTAAGGTCGGCTACGGTAGTTACGCCGCGTCCGATACTTTTTATAGGCCTCATATCATGAACGTTTAAAACGGGCGAATCATCAAGCCCGTTTGCGTATCTTTTAAGCGTAATCCCGTTTTTACCCAGAGAATATTTCAGCCATTCGTCGTCCGCGTTCGCAAGGTCCTTTATGGTAAAAATCCCGTTGTTGTAAAGCACTTTTTTAGTAGAAGAGCCAACACCTATGATGGAGGATACACTAAGCCCCCATGTTATTTTTTTGAAGTTTTCTTTGCTTATTACGGTAACGGCGTCGGGCTTTTTAAGGTCGCTCCCAAGCTTTGCAAACACCTTGTTAAACGAAACGCCAACCGATATCGTAAGCCCAAGCTCTGCTTTTATTTCTTGACGTATTCTGTCTGCAACCTCGGTAGGCGTTCCGAAGAGCTTTTCCGTTCCCGTAACGTCTATCCAGCACTCGTCCAGTCCGTACGGCTCTACCAGGTCCGAGTAACGGCAGTATATTTCTTTTGCAAGCTTAGAGTATTTGATATATTCCTCAAATCTCGGCTTTACAATAACAATATCCTTTGCCTTTTGTTTTGCGGAGTAGACAGTGTCCCCTGTTTTTACCCCAAGGTCGCGGGCCAGGTAGTTTTTGGCCAAAACTATACCGTGCCTTTCTTTTGAGTCTCCGCAAACAGCCACAGGCAAGCCTCTTATCTTCGGGTTTAGCATACACTCCACCGATGCGTAAAAGTTGTTCATATCACAGTGCAATATACTTCTTTCCACAAAAAATCTGCTCCTTAAACATATTGACAAAATAAGTAACTTGGTTTACAATAAATACGCAAGTTACTTTCGTATCTATATTATACGAATGTTAGTTGCGTTTGTCAATATAAATGCGCAATTTAATTTCTGTAAAATGAGGTATTTTTATGAAGTTCAGTGAAAAGGTAAGACAAAAGAGAATAGATAAAGGAATGACACAGCAGGACTTTGCCGATGCACTTGGCGTTTCTTTAAGAACTGTTACCAATTACGAAACGGGAGACCGTTATCCTAAAAAGCGTGAGATGTACTCTAAAATTGCCGCGGTTTTGGACGTAGACACGAACTATCTTTTAACAGAGGACGAAGAGTTTTTAACCCGCGCATCTTCAGAGTACGGCGTGCGCGGTGCGCGTCAGGCGGCAGAGCTTTTGTCCAGAGTGGACGGCTTGTTTTCGGGTGGCGAAATGGCGGAAGAGGATATGGACGAAATGATGCAGGCTATTCAGGAGGCTTACTGGCGCGCTAAAAAGAAAAATAAAAAATATACTCCGAAAAAGTATGTCTGATGGTGGAAAAATGGTAAGTAATATAAAAGAAATTGCTGGAAAGGCTGATAAGCTTGTGCAGAGGCTTGGAAGTCGCGACGCACGTGAAATAGCCAAAGAGCTTGGCATAGATATAATCCCGTGTGAGTTTAAAAGTCAAAAGGGCGCCTATAAGGTTGTTCTTAATAACCGCTTTATTTTTATAAATTCCAATCTTTCGTCCCCAATGGACGATATAGTTATATTGCATGAGGTTGCGCATGATATTCTTCACAGGTCCGAGGCGGTGCAAATGGGAGGCTTGCATGAAGTCAGCCTCTTTTCAAACCTCGATATGCGTATGGAGTACGAGGCTAATGTTTTTGCTGCGCAGATAATGATTCCTGACGAAGAGCTTTTGTCTTATATAGATATGGGCTACGACGTGTCCCAGATTGCCGCAGCTATGCGCACAGACGTAAACCTTGTTGCTATAAAGCTTGATGTTATGTCCGCCAAGGGTTATAAATTCAATAAATTAGATAATAAAAAAGACTTTTTAAAATAGCTTGTGCCTATATTTTCTTGACTGTGTGCGGCATTAGGCGTATAATTAAATAAGTGATTTTGGGGGGTGTAGGTATGAAAATTTCAGATATATTAAAAAGGGATACTCTTTCTTTGTCCTTCGAGGTTTTTCCGCCTAAGGCGGATATGGCTTTTGACAGCGTTAAAGATGCTATTATAGAAATAGCCAAGTTAAAGCCTGCCTTTGTCAGCGTTACATACGGAGCAGGAGGAGGCAAGAGTCAATATACCCTTGATATCGCCGAAGAGATAAAGAAAAAATATAACGTTCCGTCCCTGGCACACCTTACCTGTATTTCATCCACACGTAAGGATATTACCGACAGGATAGAGGCTATTAAAAAAGCGGGGATAGAAAACATAATGGCGCTTCGCGGCGACTATCTTGACGGCTATGACGCTAACGGTAAAGACTATAAGTATGCTGTTGACCTTATAAGACAGATTAAGGAATATGCCCCCGACATCTGCATAGGCGGCGCTTGTTATCCCGAGGTACATCCTGAGAGCGCAAACCAAAAGGACGATATTAAATATCTTAAAGAAAAGGTTGACGCAGGCTGCGACTTTTTAACTACTCAGATGTTTTTTGACAACAACCTTTTGTATAACTTTTTGTATAAAATACGAGAGGCGGGCATCACTGTCCCTGTCGTAGCGGGGATAATGCCCATAACTAATGCCAACCAGGTGGAAAGGGCTGTAAAGCTATCAGGTTCCTTTATGCCCCACAGATTTAAAAGTCTGGTTGATAAGTTCGGCTCAGACCCTCTTGCGATGAAGCAGGCAGGTATCGCCTACGCTACTGACCAGATTATAGATTTGTTTGCCAATAACATAACCAACGTGCATGTTTACTCGATGAATAAGCCTGATATATCAAAGCAAATCCAGAGCAATTTATCAGACATTTTAGGCAAATAATATGAACAGTATATTTGTTAAGAGTTTAGATGAACCTAAATTTAATATAAAAGAGGTTATAAGATATATGCGCGGCCACTCCGACTGCGAAGACCTGGTTTTAGAGTGTATGGAGGAGTGCGCCGACAAGCTCACATATAACGTTTGCTATGGAGTTTTTCCTGTAAAGTGTTCTGACTTTACAGTACATTTTCCGTTTGCGAGCTTTAACAGTGCAGACCTTTGTAAAAACCTTGCGTCTTGCGACAGGGCGGTTGTGTTTGCTGCGACTGTCGGGCTTGGTATAGACAGGCTGATTTCCGCGTACGGTAGGCTTTCGCCCACCAAATCGTTAACTTTTCAGGCGATAGGTGCCGAGCGTATAGAGTCGCTATGTGACGACTTTTGCTCTTTTTTGAGCACAGAGTTTTCTTGTTATGGAGTACCTCGCCCGAGGTTTAGCCCCGGTTATGGGGATTTGTCTGTTGAGTACCAAAGAGATATTTTCCGCGTGCTCGACTGTTACAGAAAGATTGGACTTTCCCTAAACGACAGTATGCTTATGTCTCCGTCAAAGTCTGTAACTGCGATTGTAGGTATATCATCACAGACTCCAAAACAGTACGAAAAATGCAGTTTATGCAATAAAACAGACTGCGCATTTAGAGGTGGTAATGTATGACCGTAACTGAATATATGAAGGCCAACCTGCTTTACTTAGACGGCGGAATGGGTACGATTTTACAGTCGGAGGGGCTTGCTCCTGGCGAGTTTCCGGAAGTCTGGAACATAACCCGCCCCGACGTAATTTCTAAAATTCACTGCTCGTATTTTGAGGCAGGCAGCAACGTGGTTTCAACCAATACTTTTGGCGCAAATTGCCTTAAATTCAGCGATGAAGATTTGAATAAAATCATAAAGTCCGCAGTAGCTAATGCAAAGAAAGCGCGCGATAATTCTTCGGGAAACCACGATAAGTTCATAGCTCTTGACATAGGCCCTACGGGTAAGCTTTTAAAGCCGTACGGAGACTTGGACTTTGAAGATGCGGTAGAGGTGTTTGCCAAAACTGTACGCATAGGTGTAGAGTGCGGCGTGGACCTTATACTGATTGAGACAATGAACGATAGTTACGAGACCAAGGCTGCGGTTTTGGCTGCTAAGGAAAACTGCGACCTGCCGGTCTTTGTTACCAATGCGTACGGAGCTGACGGCAAGCTTATGACAGGCGCGTCTCCTGCCGCTATGGTTGCTATGCTCGAAGGCTTGGGCGTAGACGCGATAGGTGCTAATTGCTCTCTTGGCCCAAATCAGCTTCTTGGTGTGGCGGAGGAGCTGCTTAGGTATTCTTCTTTGCCCGTTATTTTAAAGCCAAACGCAGGACTTCCTAAGTTTGCAGATGGAGTAACCTCCTACGACGTAGACGCTGACGCTTTTTCTGAATGTATGAGGGATTTAGTCTTAAATGGCGTAAGAATAGTGGGCGGTTGCTGCGGAACGACGCCGGAGTATATTAAAAAGCTTAAAGAACGTACATTTGATATTACTCCTGTCGAGATTAAAAGTAAAAATTACACCTTTGTTTCTTCTTATACAAACGCAGTCTTTTTTGATAAATCGCCAGTTCTTATTGGCGAGCGAATCAACCCGACAGGCAAAAAGAGGGTTAAAGAAGCTCTTAAAACCGCCAACATTGACTTTATTTTGCAAGAGGGAGCCAAGCAGCAAGAATGCGGAGTGCATATACTTGACGTTAATGCAGGTCTGCCTGAAATTGACGAGCCGGAAATGCTTACACGCTGTGTGTGCGAGCTTCAGTCTGTTGTTGACATACCTTTGCAAATCGATACATCCGACCCAAAGGCAATGGAGCGTGCTCTTAGAAGATATAACGGCAAGGCTATGGTAAATTCCGTTAACGGTAAAAGAGAGAGTATGGAGGCGATATTCCCGCTTGTCAAAAAATACGGCGGAGTGGTAGTGGCTCTCACATTGGACGAGGGCGGAATACCCGGGGATGTTGAAGGCAGAGTAAAAATTGCTGAAAATATATTGTACGTTGCAAAGGAATATGGAATTAAGCCAAATGACATAATCTTCGATACTCTCGCTATGACTGTGAGTGCAGAGCCGACGGCGGCAAAGGTTACGCTCGGCGCACTTGAATATATCAAAAACCACCTTGGTTGCCACACTTCGCTTGGCGTGTCTAACGTTTCGTTCGGCCTGCCGTCGAGGGAGGCGGTAAACAGCACGTTTTTTGCGGCGGCACTTGAAAGAGGCCTTTCTGCCGCGATAATGAATCCTTTTTCTGATGAAATGATGAGGGTTTATTACGCCCACCGTGCCCTTAATGCACTTGATTTGAATTGTGCTGACTATATTGCGTATATGGGCACGCAAAATAACGAAGTTAAGACCAAAGAGTCTGTTTTAGACGACCTTGCCACCATAGATTCGCTAAAACAAGCTGTTCAAAAGGGCTTGAAAGACCGCGCTTCAATTATAACAAACGAGCTTTTAAAGACGATAAAACCACTTGATATAGTTAACGAAGGTATAATCCCTGCGCTTGACGTGGTAGGAAGAGGGTTTGAGGAAAAGACGGTTTATCTGCCCCAGCTGCTTATGAGCGCAGAGGCTGCAAAGGAAGCCTTTGAGGCGATAAAGCAGCATATGAGCACGGACGTTTCTGCCGCTAGCGAAAAGTGTACGGTAGTAATAGCGACAGTAAAGGGCGACATCCACGATATCGGTAAAAATATAGTAAAGTTGCTTTTGGAAAACTATGGCTTTAACGTAATAGACCTTGGTAAAGATGTAGACAGCCAAAGAATAGTGGAAGAGGTTGTAAAAACCAAGGCGCCTCTTTTAGCTCTTAGCGCGCTTATGACGACCACAGTGCCCGCAATGGAGGAAACTATTAAGGAAGTGCGTAAAGTTGCTCCCTGGTGTAAAGTAGTCGTTGGAGGAGCGGTTTTAACAAATGAGTATGCCAAGAGGATAGGCGCAGATAAATACGGTGCCGACGCGATGGATGCAGTAAGGTATGCAGAAGATATAAATAATAAGGCAATGGGGAATTAACCCCATTGCCTTTAAAATTTTGCGTATTCTTTGATAACTTTGTCTATGTCGCTCTTATTTTTAAGGATGTATTTTGCGGGACAAGTTAAGCTTGTCGCTCTGTCAAACAGAGGTTTAATCAGCGCTTCCTCACCGAGTCCTCTTGATAACAGACCGTCATGAGCAATACGTGTCATATCTGTTGCGAACGCTATAAGCTCGCTTTCGCTAAATTCTTCAATCGGCTTGCCTTTGGAAACCAGCTCTCTTAAGTACGAGTTTTTAAGAACCTTTCCTTTAAAGAATTTTTCAGTCCTGCAAATTGCTTCGTCAATGTTGTTTAAAATACCGAGGTTAAAAGCAGGAGGAACAAGGGCCTCCGCAAGCGGCTGGCTGCAATCACTTCGTATTTCAAGCGTGCCTCGGCATGTAAACTCAATGTGCCGAAATGATAAAAACTGCTCAATGTCGCTTTTGCCGTTTTCTTCAAAGTAGTCTTTTAAAAGAACAGGCTCAAACACCTGATATTTGCCGTCTCTTTTGCAGTTGAACATCGACCTCTCGTAGAAGCTTTGCTGTATACTTTCAAGTGTTGTGAATTCTTCGTCAACCGCGCCGGTGTTTTTAGAGCAAAGGCCAAATGCGCTTTTGTGCCAAAGTTCATCGCGAAAGCAAAGAGTGCTGCCAAGCTCAAAATCGGGCGAATTTGCAAATAACAATCCTCTTAAAAAGTCAATTTTTGCAAACAGATTTGCCGCTTTTACAAGTGTTTTGGGTTCGACGTCCAGATGTGTCTGTACTGAGGATAAATATGCCGGGAAGTCCGGGAAGTCGTGCGTTTTATCTCCGCTGAATTTGTGCAGATATTCGTCTACCATGTTGTAGACGGGGTAGTTAACGTGGCTTTGTTCAATGTATTTTTTGTAAGGGTTTGTGCCCATACCTGTAATGATATGTCCGTTTTCGAACAGGTACTTTTGAATAAAGTTCAGGTAAGAATAAAATCTCTTGCTGATTTCTAAAAGATTGTCGGCATAATTCATAGAAAACTCGATGTTGTTGTACGAGTTGTCAAAGGAGATGCAGTCTCCGACACCGTTTGTTATAAAAGCCGGGTTGCCGTCAAGGTCGGTTTCTTCCGTTTTGAATCCGAGTGAAAAAAACTGCTCCAACACAGAAAGGGCAAATTCTTTTGTAATCGTTTTTTTCGAAAGGTTTAAAAGCGGGAACTCCAGCTCCACACCCACGTTTTTGTTTTCCTTTGTTAAAAAGGGTTTAATAAATCGGTCATAAACTATCGCTTCACACTTCAATTAATATCATTCCTTAAAGAGTTGTATAACATAATAAGGCATTCGCCGTTAGTTATGTGTTTTCTGGGATTAAAGAATCCGTAAGTGTCCCCGTGGACGATGCCGAGGCTTCTTGCAAGCTCGACGTATCCTGCCGCGTCGGCGGGTATACGGGACGAGTCGGCAAAATGGCTGATAAATATTTCGTTCATATCGCCTATTGTTTTATAGCCCAAAATCCTAAGCATATATTTTGTTGCATCAGCTCTGGTAACATAGCTGTTGTAGCCTGTTTCCCGTTCTGTTAAAACTCCGTTTGCATACATATATTTGTATAGCATTTCGCACTGGTCGTTAGAAAGCACACCGGTCGTGCTAAGAACGGGCTTTGTACCCGATATAAGTTCACTCATAAGTAAAAGAAAGTCTCTTTGCGTGATGTTGTCCCCGAGATTTACACTTCCTGAAGAGGCATATATATCACAGTCTGCCAAAGCAGAAGCGGCATAGCCTGCGTAGTGAGTATCGATGTCGGGGTATCCTCTGGACTTTGTAAGCAAAAATGGAGTTCCGTCGTAGTTTAGTTGGCGGCCGGTATTGGCGTTTAGTATGCCTGTTCCTTTGGAAGAAACCTTGTATATGGGTATTAATTCGTTGTTCGGACGCTTGTAATACTCAATATCAAGTCCGCAGGTAATAAAGAATAATTTGTAGGCAAGGTCTTCGTCTATAATACCAATAGTAGGTTCAAAATCAATTTTGTCCCATGCGAACGAAAGGGATTTAAGCTCACCGGTGTTGTAATAGCTGATGTAGAGGCCGTTTCCTGAATAAGGTATGCCGTTTACGTTACGTTCCCAAAGATATACGGTATGTTCGCCGTCAATGTATTTGTTGAGCGTTGCAGATGAGGTAAACTCTTTGTAAAACCTTTCTTTGAAATTCTCTATATCATCATCTCTCGGCGTACTTTTTGTCCCCTTGGGAGTTGCGGTGGAGGAGTACTCAACAGGTATAACGTTTATAGCGTCGATTGTGACTTTTTTAGTGTCGCTTGGGCTTTCGTACGTCATCGCAATAAGGCATGTGTTGGCCATATCCTTTAAGTAGTCTGCGGTGGACAGCGTGTAATCATCGGTAATTTTAAATTCCAAAACACTCCTTGCAAAGTTGTCTGCCTCTCTTACTGAAATTGCGTTTTCGTCTATTCCAAGGTAGTTTGATGCACTTTCGGCCATGTATGTCACGTCGAAATATCCGTCGCTTTGAAGTTCGTCGGGAAGGACTATAATGTTTCCGGTCTGTGCGTTAATTACAAAGTCGTTAGTAGGAGAATATGTAAGATATGTAACGATTTTTTCGCTTTCTATCTTTTTGTTGTAGGTAAGATTAAGGCCCAATGATGATTTGAATATGTTTTGAGCCTCGTCAATCGAAATGAGTTTTTTTTCTGTGTCAACAATAATGTCATTATCAAAGTTTAATGTAACGTTTAAAATTTCTCCACTGTTCGCGTCAACAAACATAGATAGATAGTTTTGGGCGTAAGGTATACCGCCTATTACTCTTGTAAACGATATGTTGTATCCAAAAGGAGCTGCTTTGGTGTATGAGATGGTAAATTCGTTTTCGAAATCCAGTTCTGACACAATGTCAGGGTATGTGTTAGTTATATATTCACGCGCGTACTTAATAGCGCTGTCTTTGCTTACAGCTGGTATTTGTATGCTGCCTGAGCTAGCAAAAGTAGTGCATAAAGATGTAATTAAAACAGTAAATATCAGTGCTAAACAAACGATTTTCCTCATCATATCACCTGCCTTAGTGTGTGGTTAATCTAATATGTGTAAATTGTATCATAATCAGTATATAAAATCAATAAGGGCAGCCATAATTGAAATCTGACTGCCCAAAGTATCTTGTTAATTTGTAAGGTCCATGCTGAACCATTTTTTTGAAACAGAGGTTAATACATCACTTGAAGAAAGCTTTGCAGTAGCGCCCTCCAACTCGTCTTTAAGGGCTAAACTTTCTTTGGAAAGCCCGATACTGTGAACGTGTGTGGAAATAATTTCATCAAGTATCTTATAGTTGTTTTTGTAAAGTGAGTCGTCGTTATAAAAATATGTGTCCTCAATAATCAAGGCGTCAATCTTTTCGTACGCCAGTGCGTTAAGGCCTTCAAATTCTGTCTGGAATTCCACCAGCGAATCGTTGTCGATTTTAAAGTCGCTTTGTGCAGACATATAGGAAATAGTGTCTTTTGTAACACCAATGTCCTTGTCGATAAGGTCGTCTTTGGATTCGATGCCTGACGCTTTTTTACAAACAATAACATGATGGTTGGTCATATAAGGAGTCAGCCAGTAAATGTTGCTGTTTGATAAGTCTGCCTGTGAATAGCCGTTTAATACTATATCGATTTTATCGTCAGAAATCATATTAACAACGGAGTTGTCTCCGATTTCAACATATTCAGCCGTTACACCGACCTGTTCTGCAATCTTGTTCATAAAGTCTATCATAAAGCCCTTGTATTTGCCTTCGTCAGTCTTGATGACATAAGGCACATGACCGGAGCTTATGCCTACCCTTATAACACCCGATTCAATAACAGAGCTAAGCGATGTATCTACTTTTTCAACGTTATCTGATTTTAATACAACCTCGCTGCTTTTTCTGAAAGTACATCCGGAAATAAGTAAGGTCAAAATTACTAATGTAATTAAAGGCGTGAATTTGCGCAAAAAACCACCTCCAACTCTTTGTGTAATTATATTATACCAAACAAATATAGAAAATAAAAGTCTTTTTTGCAAATTTTTCTTGTAAAAATTAAATAAGTGTAGTAAGATAATTGTATAGCAGGGAGGAATTTGATGATAAAAGATAAGAAACAATCCTTCGTAAAAGGGGCTTTGATATTAGTAATCGCAAGTCTTACCGTCAAGGTTATAGGTGCTTTCTTTAAGATACCGCTTAACTATTTAATAGGTGACGACGGTATGGGCTTGTTTAATTCTGCATACCAGATTTATACAGTTATGTTTATAATCGCTACTGCCGGTTTTCCGACTGCTATTTCTAAAATGGTGGCTGAAAGCCTTGCTCTTGATAAAAAGAGAGAGGCAGAGCGTATTTTCAAGGTAGCGGTTGTTATATTGGCAACTATCGGTATTTTGGGTAGTGCTGCGCTGTTTTTTGGAGCTGATGCTATGGCGGACGCGATTAAAAACAACAGGTCTGTTATGGCTATTGCCGCAATATCGCCTGCGGTTTTGTGCGTTGCTTTGATGGCGGCTTTTCGCGGTTATTTTCAGGGCAGACAAAATATGTACCCAACCGCCATTTCCGAGGTTGTAGAAGCGTTTGGCAAGCTTGCGTTTGGCTACTTTTTCGCATGGTATTTTATGCGAAAATCAGTAGAAATGGCTTCTGCCGGTGCGGTTTTTGGTGTTACCATGGGTACCATGCTTGGCTTTTTGTCGCTTTTGATTTTGTACTTCGTGTATATGGATAAGAACAGGACCTATCCGGTAGGTGAAAAGACGGAGTCTTACAGACGAATCGCTAAAAAACTTGTTTCAATAGCCGTTCCGATTACAATCGGAGCTTCTGTTTCGTCTCTTACTAATCTTGCTGATATGTTTACTGTTATGCGAAGGTTGCAGGATATTAAGCTTGTTACTCCCGAATTTTTGCAAAAGTATTCGTCTGTCATTTCAACCATAGAAGGCTTTGACGGCCACTCGATTAATGAGCAACTGGCTAATTCCCTTTATGGTATGTATACAGGTAAGGCGATTACGCTTTTTAACTTTCCGCTTACGTTAATCGTTGCTCTTGGTATGAGCGTTGTGCCAGTAATTGCAGGCTATATGGTTAAGGGAGATAAGGTTGGTGCGCGTAAGTCTGTTAACACTGTATTAAAGCTTACGATGCTGTTTTCCGTTCCGTGTGCGTTCGGAATCTATGTCCTCGCAAAGCCAATCCTTTTAACCGTTTTTCAAACCGCCCTGGCGGAGACTTTGCTGCAAAAGCTTGCTGTTTCGGTTGTGTTTGTTTCCATGCTCCAGATTACAACTTCCGTTTTGCAGGCGTACGGCAGAACGGTAGTGCCTGTTATTAATATGACAATAGGAGGAATAATCAAAGTTTTAAGTAACTATTACCTCGTGGCTATTCCGTCAGTTAATATCGAAGGTGCGCCTGTTTCTACTATGATTTGTTATTTTACAGTAGTTGTCCTTAATATGTACTGGATTATTAAAGAAACAGGATTCAGGCTTAAAATAGGTGAGTATGTTTTAAAGCCGCTGATTTCGGGTGCGGTTATGGGTGTTGTAACCTATCTTTTGTATTCGGGTATATATACGGCGCTCGGAGTTAAGATAGCTCTTTGTGTTGCTATTTTCGTTGCCGTTGTTGTTTATTTTGCTATGCTGATTGTTTTAAAGGCGTTTTCAAGAGAAGATATAATCCTTCTGCCAAAAGGCGAAAAAATCTGCGCAATATTTGACAAGTTCCATTTGTTTTAAGGAGATAAAATGAGATTAGATAAATTTTTAAAGGTATCAAGAATAATTAAAAGAAGAACTGTTGCCAACGAGGCGTGCGACGGAGGAAGGGTTACCTTAAACGGCCGCGTTGCAAAGGCTTCCGCCGACGTTAAGGCTGGTGACATTATAGAGATTAAGTTTGGGGAAAAGGTCTTTAAGGCCGAGATTTTAAACGTTGCAGAGCATGTGCTTAAAAACGATGCGGCGGATTTATACAAGGTCATTTTGTAATAAAACAAACCTCTGTGCAGTATAGATATAATATACTATCGCACGGAGGTTTTTTTATGGAGCAAAGTAAGACGTCAAGAGAACAACAAAAATGCAACATTTTTATCGAGGACAGAGCTAGAATAAGTATAAGCGCGGTAGAGGATGTGGACGTGTTTGATGAGTCGGGGTTTACCGCCATTACTGCCGAAGGTGCGCTGGTTGTAAAGGGCAACGACCTTCATATAAGTAAGCTTAATGTGGACACGGGCGAGCTCATTGTAGACGGAGATATAGACAGCTGTATGTTTAATAACAGCTATCGCTCCAAGGGCGGCGGGCTTTTGTCCCGACTTTTTAAGTAGGTAGTCTTTATGCTTAATGAGATTAAGTACGAGCTGTTCTTGTTTGCAGTGAGCGGGGTCTTTGGAGTTGCCTGTGCGCTTTTGTTCGATTCGTTCAGAGCTTCAAGAGTCATAGTAAAAACATCCGTTGCAGTAACGGCCGTAGAAGATATTGTCTTTTGGATCTTAACCACACTTTGTTTTTTTATCCTTTCATTAAAGTTTAATAATGGTCAGATACGCCTGTTTATGCTGCTTGGCGTTGTATTTGGTGCTCTTTTGTATTTTAACACCATAAGTCGTTATGTTTTAGGGTTTACGGTATGGCTTTCCCGATTAATTATAATGTTTGTAAAACTTGTTACAAGGTGGGTTAACATTGTGTTAAGGGTGCTTTTGTTCCCGATAAGAATGTTGCTTCGTTTGCTGGGCAAACCTGCTTTTATTGTTGTTAGTATAGGCCGTAGAGGAATTAAAAAAATGTGTAAAAATGTGAAATATAAGGCTAAAATTTTTAAAAAATTTTCACCGTTTGCCGTGTGCTTTAAGAAAAAACATACGAAAACACCGTAGGTAATTGAATTTAAAATACAAAAAATTACAAAAAAATTGCAAAAAAACTATTTACTTTTTTAAAAAAATAATATATAATTATACCGTTAAATAGTATTGGGAGGAAACTAAAGAATATGAAGAAAAAAGATAAAACCAATTATTCTTTAATAAAGGCAGTAGTTTGCTTTGTTTTTGTTATATTTTTTGGTTATACTCTTATAACTCAACAGTTTTCAATCAGTGCTAAAAAAGCAGAGCTTAAAGACCTTGACCAGCAGATAAAGCAGGCAGAGGCACAAAAGGCAGAGCTTGATAATCAGCTTAAAACTGTTAACACTCCGGAATATATCGAAAAGGTTGCACGAGAAGAATTAGGTTATGCGGCGCCGGACGAGATAGTGTTTATGGATGCAACTGCTGTTAAATAAGTGCCGCAAATTAGCTGTGCGCTTTAACAGTCGGGATTAATATACATCAACTTTGCAAGATTATTTATTGTTACAGGAGGATATTTTACCATTATGCAGTTCGAAGTGGGCAAAATCGTTGAAGGAAAGGTTACCGGCGTTACGAATTTCGGCGCTTTCGTACACTTGGGAGGCGACACTACCGGCTTGGTACATATATCCGAAGTAGCATTAACTTATGTTAAAGATATTAAGGACTTTATCAAGGAAAACGACATCGTTAAGGTAAAGATTCTTTCAATAGACGAAAAGGGGAAGATTAGTCTTTCTATAAAAAAAGCTTTGGAGGAAGAAAAGAAAAGCAAGGCCGGAGCTCCTGCGCACGTTTCCTTTGGTGCCGGCGGCTCGGAAATGTCCTTTGAAGATAAAATGAAGCAGTTTATGCAAGACAGTGAAGAAAGGATGTCCGCGATTAAGCGCAACCTTGACAACAAGCGTGGCGGCGGATATAAAAGATAGGCAAATTTAATTACTTTAACCTTTGGACAAGCATTTAATTGTTTGTCCTTTGTTTTTGTTTTTAATAAATTGATTTTTTGGAGGAAAGTAATGGAGATATATCCTTACGAGAGGCTTGACGACCTGCAAATTAAGGCGCCATGCGGAGAGATGCTTAAAATAATACAAAATCCGTCCTGGTTTTGCTTTGGTACTGACGCGGTGCTTTTGGCCAATTTTGCAGAGGTTAGAAGCGGCGATGAGGTTATGGACCTCGGTACGGGTACGGGAATAATTGCGCTGCTTTTAGCCGCTAAAACGAAAGCCAAGCATATTGACGGACTCGAAATACAAAATGACGTTGCCGAAATGGCGAAAAGAAGTGTAATATATAATTCGCTTACAGATAAAGTTAACATTATAAACGGCGATATCGTAGGATATAAATCTGATAAAAAATACGATGTTGTTGTGTGTAATCCGCCGTACAAAAAGCACCAGACCGGGCTTGTAAACAAGAACGAGAAGCTTTTGATATCAAGGCACGAGGTGCTTTGTCAGTTGAAAGATGTTGTAAAGACAGCGTCTGCGCTCTTAAAGTCCAACGGAAGGTTTTCCATCATACACCGTCCCGAGAGGCTCGCTGACATTATATGTGATATGAGGGAGTATAAAATCGAGCCTAAAAGAATCAGATACATACACTCTGTCGCGGGGAAAATACCTGCTATGGTAATGATAGAGGGTATAAAAGGCGCAAAGCCGTATATAAAAACAGAACCGCCACTGATTATATATAACAATGACGGTTCTTATACAAGCGAGATATATGAAATTTACAATTATCAGTTGCCTTCTGCGTTATAAAGCGTAGAAAACTCGACGTCGAAGAGCGATTTTGAAGGAGTATATATATATTGATTGGAGTTTAATGTGATTGTGCCTTTTACGCCATCAGGAATGGATATAATTACTTCGGTGCCGACCTTGGGCTTGCTTATGAACTCCAACGTGCCACCAAGCTGCTTTAAAATTGTTTCTACGATATTAAGCCCCAGACCCAAACCGGAAGCGTTGCCTGTATCTACTCTATGGAACTTTTTGGTTATATTAGGAATTTCATCCTTTTTTATACCATTGCCGTTATCCTTTACAGAAAAGAACACGGACTTGTTTTCGCGGTAGACTTTTAATGACACCTTTTTACTCTTTTTACTGTTGTATTTTACGGCGTTTGTTATAAGATTTAACAGTATTCTTTCGACAGGTAACACGGGAATGTTGATAAATTCACATTCGGGTGCTATCTTAGCAGTGAAAGTGAAATTATGCTTTTGTGCATATTCGTTTATCGAGGCTGTGAAAGAATCTATAAAATCCTGTGTGTCTACAAGCTCGAAACTATTAAGCGACAAAGAAGCAACTGACATAAAGTTATTAAGCATAAGTTCAAGCTTATTGCAGTTGTTGATTATATTTTTAAAATATTGAACTATGTCCTTTGAGTCTACGGGGCCGTTTTCCAGCCTCATATTGCCTATCCTTGCGGTTGCAGATATGAGGTTTACCGGAGTTTTAAGCTCGTGTGATATTGCAGACAGGGTATCTGCGAAGTTGTCTGCGTCGGATTTTTTGTTCATAAAAAACACCTTTCTGTATTGAGATGGTTCTGGTTGAATATATTTTAACATTTTATGTTGAATTTTGCAACCTGTTTTAGTATAATTGACACATACAGAATTTTGGTTAATAAAATTTCTATTTTAATTATAGTACGTTGGGAGGGGAATAGGGTGTCTTACGGATTGCTTGACAACAACGGGCGAGTATTTGTTCCGGCCACGATCGACTGTGATGCGAATGTTACAGACGATTTTGGTCTTTTTAAGCTTGTGCACAATTATGAGATTGACGTCGACGCACCTTGTGAGCTTAAATTTGTTTTTCCTGTTTCCAACGCTATGCATATTGTTTCTTTTTCTGCCTATATTAACGAGAAGCACATTTTCTCAACCCTTGAGGTTAAACCTCCTAAGGCGGAATCTGCCTCATATTTTTCTCACTATTATTCTAACGGATTTGAAGTGCCGCTTGGGGAGTCTTTAAAAGGGGACAAAATCGTTATTGAAATTGTGTACACCCGTTCTCTTACATACGACAACGAACGCACAAGAATTATTATCCCGACGGGAGTTGCACCGAGGTTTATTTACTTTGGCAGGCAGCTGGCCTTGGAAACTTTATTTGAAGAGATAGATTACAACATTACATTAAATGTTTTATACAAAAACAGCGACATTAAAAACGTAGTTTCACCTACCCACAACATTAACGCGGTTTATGGGGAAAATTCGGTGGAAGTAACACTTGACGGTGTTGTGCATACTGACAGGGATATTATAATAGACGTATATTCTGTTATGAAGGACAAGCCTAAGTTTATAAAATACGACAACTATATGAGCTGTTCTTTTATTCCTGACCTTAATATTTACGAAGATGCGCCAAGGGATTATCTGTTCTTTATCGATATTTCTAACGACTCTAACGTGAGGAAGATACAGCAAATTAAAAATGCGTTGCAACTTTGTATACGCACACTGAAAAAAGGGGACAGGTTCAACATTGCATTCGCGCAGTCTGAGAATACGTTCTTTTACGACGAGTATTTGCCGTTAAACGACGACACGTTGCGCTCGGCGGTGAAGTGGCTTAATTCGTACGTACCCCAGGGAATTCCTGAATTTTACGGGCCTGTTGTTAAGGCGAGCTCGATGTCCGATGATGCAACAGTTATATTCGTTTCTGACGGAAGAATTGCGGGGAATGTGAGCAGCCTTAACTATGTGAAACAATGCGGTAGTATGAGGTTTTACAACTTTGGGTTTGATATGGCGGTTAACCGAGAGTTTTTGATAGAGCTTGCGGCTATTACCGGGGGCAAAACGCGTTTTGTTGACCATACCGAGAGAGTGGACGATACGGTTGTTAAGGCGTTTAACGTTATTGTTTCCCCTTCAATTGACAAGGCTGTTGTAAGATTTGACACGCCTATTTCCGACATCACGCCTGATTATTTCGACAGGATACATTGCGGAGAAAGAATAAACGTGATGCTGCGTTATACCGACCGGCCCCCGCAGACTATGTACATTAAGGGCTTTGTTGGCGGTAAAGAAACTGTTTGCGCCGTTAAAATCGAGCACATTTTGGACGGCGGACAATGTATTAAATACCGCTTTGGATGTGAGTCTATTCAAAATATGCTTAAAGCATACTACTTTGCGGATGAAGAAAGAAAGTATATGATAAGGCAGAGGATTATTGAAAAGTCGCTTGAATACTCCATACACAGCAAGTACACGATGTTTAAGATTGCGGACAGACTTGGAACATATGTGTATGAGTGCGATGTCGAGGAATGCAGTGATCTTTCGTCGCACTGGTACGAAACTACACTTGTTACTGAGGAGAAGTCGCTGTCACATTCTGTCAGAGAAATACAGTTTACGGAAATTGCAAAAAAACAAAAGGCTAACGGAAGATTTGTTCTTAGCAATTCGAGGAGCAAGGATGCTGTGGCGCTTACTACGGCGGAGGTAGTATTAAACTTTTGTCAAAATTGCTCGGATGTATTTATGTACAGGTGGCACCTTAGAAAATCTGTTTTGTTTCTTTTAGACTATATAGAGAATGCGGACATACCTGTTGTTCCAGAAAAGATAATTGACGCTCTTGTCTTATGGAACGAGATTTTTGGCTCGTCTGACGAAGCGAGCCAGAAAATAGAGGTACTTGCATATTTATATAAATAGCATGTGCTTGTGATAAAATTAACAAAAAGTACTAAATTTATTTTTGTTTAATAGTATATTATGATTAAAAATTAAAAAAGTACTTGTAAAATTTTGAAAAATAGTATATGATATATACTAATGGTTTATAACTAATTATTATTTAGGAGGAAAATATAATGTCAGTAAAAGTTGCTATTAATGGTTTTGGACGTATCGGTCGTTTGGCTTTCAGACAGATGTTCGGTGCAGAAGGTTATGAAGTTGTTGCTATCAACGACTTGACAAGCCCTAAGATGCTTGCTCATTTGTTGAAGTACGACTCTTCACAAGGCAGATACGCTCTTGGTGATACTGTTACAGCTGGTGAGGATTCTATCACTGTTGACGGTAAGACAATTAAGATTTACGCTGAAAAGGACGCTAAGGACCTTCCTTGGGGCGAAATCGGCGTAGACGTTGTTTTGGAGTGCACAGGTTTCTACACTTCAAAGGAAAAGGCTTCTGCTCACATCGCAGCAGGTGCTAAGAAAGTTGTTATCTCTGCTCCTGCAGGTAACGACCTTCCTACTATCGTTTACAACGTTAACCACGAAACATTAAAGCCAGAAGATACTGTTATCTCTGCTGCTTCATGTACTACAAACTGCTTGGCTCCTATGGCTAAGGCTCTTAATGACCTTGCTCCTATCGAGAGCGGTATCATGAGCACAATCCACGCTTACACAGGCGACCAGATGACTTTGGACGGCCCACAGCGTAAGGGTGACCTCAGAAGATCTCGTGCAGCTGCTGTGAACATTGTTCCTAACTCAACAGGTGCTGCTAAGGCTATCGGTCTTGTTATTCCTGAGCTTAACGGTAAGCTTATCGGTTCTGCTCAGCGTGTACCTACTCCAACAGGTTCTACAACTATCCTTGTTGCTGTTGTTAAGGGTAAGGTTACTGTTGATGAAATCAACGCTGCTATGAAGGCTGCTGCTACAGAGTCTTACGGCTACACAGAGGAAGAGCTCGTTTCTTCAGACGTTATCGGTATGAGATATGGTTCTTTGTTTGATGCTACTCAGACAATGGTTTCTCCTATCGAAGGTACTGACTATACTCAGGTTCAGGTTGTTTCCTGGTATGACAACGAAAACTCATACACAAGCCAGATGGTTAGAACTATTAAATATTTCGCTGAACTTAACTAATTTTAATGAGACTGCATTTGTAAAAAATGCAGTCTCTTTCTTTGTAAATTTTATTGACATAATCGCCTGATTGTGGTATACTTTTTAAAGATACGATTTTTAAGTCGGTACTGTGATGCCGGCAAGATTGTAGAACACTTTGTATAGCTATGCTTTTATGCTGCTTTTGTTTGTACAGTCTTGCTTTTTGGCAAGACTTTTTTGATTATTATTGGAGGTAAATTATGAGCTTGATTAACTGCTGTGAACTTCATAAGATTAAAGCTGCTGCATCGGAATTTTTGTCCGCAAGTGGCCTTTCCTTCGATTTTAACGATAATATAGTATTTTTGCCCGCTTTTTGTGATGTACATGTACATTTCAGAGAACCGGGCTTTTCTTATAAAGAAACGTTTGCTACCGGTTCTGCCGCTGCGGCTCACGGAGGATACACTGCCGTCTGCACGATGCCGAACTTAAAGCCTGTTCCTGACTCTGTCGAAGCAATCACGCTGCAAAAGAGTATGGCTGAGGAAAACTCGTTAGTCAGAGTGTTTCCTTACGGCTCTATAACAAAAGGCCAGACGGGCGAGGAGCTTGCAGACCTGGACGGAACAGCCAAGTACGCGATAGCTTTTTCTGACGACGGAAGAGGTGTGCAAAGCGATGAGATGATGCAAAGAGCTATGCTGACCGCAAAAAAGCTTGGTAAAATGATTGTTGCACACTGTGAGGATAATTCGCTACTAAGAGGCGGCTACATTCACGACGGGAAATATGCAAAGGAACACGGCCACGCGGGGATTTGCAGCGAAAGTGAGTACGGGCAGATTGAAAGAGACCTAAAACTTGTCGAAAAGACGGGGTGTGCGTACCATGTATGCCACATTTCTGCAAAAGAAAGTGTAGAGTTGATTAGAAAGGCAAAGGCAAAAGGCCTTGACGTCAGCTGCGAGACGGCTCCGCATTATCTGATTTTATGCGACGAAGATTTAAAAGAAAGCGGTAACTTTAAGATGAACCCGCCGATTCGTTCGAGCGAAGACCGCGACGCTTTAATCGAAGGAATAATCGACGGCACGATAGATATGATTGCGACTGACCACGCGCCGCACAGCGCAGAGGAAAAGTCAAAAGGGTTAAAAGACAGCCTGATGGGTGTTGTGGGGATAGAAACAGCGTTCCCGCTGCTGTACACAGGGCTGGTTAAAAAAGGGATTATTTCCCTGGAAAAGTTGATTGACTTAATTAGTACTAACCCTAAAAAGAGGTTTGGGATTGAAACTTATGACGATTTTACTATTTTTGATCTGAGTCAAAAGTATGTGATAGATGAGAATTTTATGCTCTCAAAAGGAAAATCAACTCCGTTTTTGGGCACGGAAGTGTATGGCAAATGTTTACTGACTGTTTGCGACAACAACATAGTTTATAAATAGAGAAGGGGAATACACGTTATGGCAAAGAGAAAAGATTTAAAAAAGATTATGATTATTGGCTCAGGCCCTATTGTTATCGGACAGGCTGCTGAGTTTGACTATGCGGGTACGCAGGCTTGTATTGCGCTGAAGGAAGAAGGATATGAGGTTATCCTTTGTAACTCTAACCCTGCGACCATTATGACCGATACAACTATGGCTGACAAGGTTTATATGGAGCCTCTTACTTTGGAATATATAGCTAAAATTTTGAGATACGAAAGACCAAACGCTATTATTCCCGGAATCGGTGGTCAGACAGGACTTAACCTTGCTATGCAGCTTGAGAAAAAAGGTGTATTAAAGGAGTGCCAGGTTGAGCTTTTAGGCACAAGCAGCGAGAGTATTGAGTGCGCAGAAGACAGAGAACTGTTCAAAAAACTTTGTCAATCTGTCGGTGAGCCGACTATTCCCTCGGAAATTACCTATTCTCTTGATGAGGCTAAGGCAGCTGCTGAAAAAATCGGCTACCCTGTTGTTTTACGCCCTGCTTTTACACTTGGTGGTACAGGTGGCGGATTTGCCAACAACGAGGAAGAGCTTGTTGAAATCGGACTTAATGCGTTTAAGCTTTCTCCTGTGCATCAGGTTTTGATTGAAAAGAGCGTTAAGGGCTTTAAGGAAATTGAGTTTGAAATGATGAGAGACAGTACCGACAAGGTTGTTACAATCTGCGGTATGGAAAATATCGACCCGGTCGGAGTACATACCGGGGACTCTATGGTTGTTGCTCCGATACTCACTCTTAATGAGCACGACCACAAGATGCTAAACGACAGTGCTATAAAGCTTATCAGAGCGCTGAAAATCGAGGGTGGATGTAACGTACAGTTTGCTCTTAACCCTGATTCGAGTGAATATTATCTTATTGAGATTAATCCGCGTGTATCACGTTCTTCGGCTCTTGCGTCCAAGGCGAGCGGATATCCGATTGCAAAAGTAACTGCAAAAATCGCTGTTGGTATGACACTTGATGAAATCGAGATTGCCAACACCACTGCTGCGACAGCTCCGAGACTTGATTACATCGTGGCGAAGTTGCCGAGATTCCCGTTTGACAAGTTTGTCAGCGCTTCGAATCAGCTGGGTACACAGATGAAGGCAACAGGCGAGATTATGGGTATTGGCTCTAACCTTTGTGAGACACTTTTAAAATCAGTACGTTGTCTTGAAACAGGGGCATATCACTTTACATTGCCTAAATTTGAGGCTATGCAGGAAGAAGAGCTCTTTGAATACATCAAAGAATTTAAGGATGACAACATTTTTGCAATTGCGCAGTTATTCAGACTTGGTGCTTCGGTTGAAAAAATGCATGAAGTTACTATGATTACCGAGCTGTTCTTAGAGGCAATTAAGAAAATTGTTGATTATGAAGAGGTATTGACAGAAAATGTCGGAAACTTAGATGTTCTTTTGGAAGCTAAGAAAATGGGATTTTCTGACAGATATATTGCTAAGTTCTGGGGTAAAACAGAGAAGGAAGTGTTCTACACAAGAAAAGAAAACAACATTATGCCTATTTACAGAATGGCGGACACTTTGCACACCGGAGCTTATATTCCGTATTTTTATTCCTCGTACACAGGAGAGAACAAGTCGCGACTTTCTGACAAAAAGAAGATTGTTGTGCTCGGCGCAGGGCCTATCAGAATCGGTCAGGGCGTAGAGTTTGACTATTCGACCGTTCACGCAGTGTCTACGATTAAGAAAGTCGGATACGAGGCTATTATCATAAACAACAACCCTGAGACTGTTTCGACAGACTACACGACTTCGGACAAGCTGTACTTCGAGCCTTTGACGGTTGAAGATGTTATGAACATAATTGAATTTGAAAAGCCTGAGGGTGTTATTGCTTCCCTCGGCGGACAGACTGCTATTAACCTTGCGCAGCCTCTTTATGACCTTGGCGTTAACATTATAGGTACAGACTGTCAGGCTATTGACCGTGCTGAAAACAGGGATTCGTTTGAAAAACTCCTCATTGCTCTTAACATTCCGCAGCCTAAGGGCAAGGCTGTAACAACAATTGAAGACGGTGTTAAGGCGGCTGAGGATATTGGCTATCCTGTTTTGGTCAGACCTTCGTTTGTGCTTGGCGGACGCGCTATGCAGATTGTTGCTAACGAGAACCAGCTAAGACATTACCTTAAAAATGCGGTTGAAATTGACGCGGACAAGCCGGTTTTGGTCGACAAGTATATTATAGGTAAAGAGGTTGAGGTTGACGCGATTTGTGACGGAAAGGACGTTTTCTTGCCGGGAATTATGGAGCTTGTTGAAAGAACCGGTATTCACTCGGGCGACTCGATAAGCGTTTATCCGACATTTAGTATTTCTAATGAAGTTAAAGAGAAAATTTTGGAATACACACAAAAGCTTGGACTTGGAATAGGCATTATCGGTCTTTACAACATACAGTTTATCGTTGACAAGGACGACAACGTATTTATAATCGAGGTTAACCCACGTTCGTCAAGAACGGTTCCGTTCCTCTCTAAATCTACCGGATACAGCCTCGCGGATATTGCGACTGAGGTTATACTAGGTAAATCCTTAAAGGAACAGGGTATAACCGAGATGTATCCTGAGCAGAAGAAGCGTTGGTACGTTAAGGTACCCGTATTTTCGTTCAGTAAAATCAGAGGTCTTGACGCTTACCTTTCACCGGAAATGAAGTCTACGGGCGAAGCAATCGGCTATGACGACAAGCTAAACCGTGCACTTTACAAGGCTTTGCAGGCGGCAGGAACAAGGCTTACGAACTACGGTACTGTTTTTGTAACTGTGGCTGACTGCGACAAGGAAGAGGCGTTACCTCTTATTAAGCGCTTCTACAACCTTGGATTTAACATCGAAGCTACGAGCGGCACTGCTAAGTTCTTAAAAGACCACGGAATAAGGACAAGAGTGCTTAAAAAGATTGGCGAGGGAAGCGACGAAATACAAAACTCGATTCGTCAGGGACATATTGCGTATGTAATTAACACAAGTGATGTTTCCTCGGCAGGACACCTTACTGACGGATATATGATAAGAAGCTTGGCCACTGAAAACAACATCACTATGTTTACAGCGCTTGATACCGTTAGGGTATTGCTTGACGTTTTGGAAGAGACTACGATTTGTGTTTCTACAATAGATGCATAAGGAGAGACTATGAAAAAGTCGGTTTTTACTGTTAAGAGCAACGAAAAGATTGCAAACAACGTATATAAGATGGTTTTGGCGGGCGACACGTCTTCTATTACGGCGCCCGGTCAGTTTGTAAACATCAGCCTCGACGGGATGTACCTTAGAAGGCCGATTTCCGTATGTGATTACGAATGTGGACTACTGACAATTGTATACAAGGTGGTTGGAAAAGGTACTGAATATATGAGCGGACTAAATCAGGGGAAAGAGCTTGATTTATTAACAGGACTTGGAAACGGATATGATGTTTCAAGAAGTGGTGAAAGGCCTTTGCTGATAGGAGGCGGAGTAGGTGTGCCTCCTATGTATAACCTTTGCAAAAAGCTGATATCGCAAGGAAAAGAACCCACTGTTATAATCGGCTTTAATACAAAGGACGAAGTCTTTTATGAAAATGAATTTAAGGAGCTTGGGGCAAAAGTATATGTAACAACTGCTGACGGCTCTTACGGAACAAAAGGCTTTGTTACCGACGTAATGAAAGATATGGAGTACACATATTTTTATACCTGCGGACCTGAGCCGATGTTTCGTGCAATAGACAAGGTGGCAACCAAAAGCGGAGAGTACAGCTTTGAGGAAAGAATGGGCTGTGGCTTTGGCGCTTGTATGGGATGCTCCTGCAAGACTTTGACGGGCAATAAGAGAATTTGCAAAGAAGGACCCGTTATGAAGAGGGAGGAGATTTTGTGGGAAGATTAAGTGTGGATTTGTGCGGAATTGGCCTTGATAATCCAGTCATTCCCGCAAGCGGCACCTTTGGATACGGATATGAATTTGCTGAGCTTTATGACATAAATATACTTGGGACATTCTCTTTCAAGGGTACTACAAAGGAGCCAAGGTTTGGCAACCCTACCCCGAGAATTGCAGAATGTACAGCCGGAATGATTAATGCGGTCGGGCTGCAAAACCCGGGCGTAGACAAGGTAATTTCCGAGGAAATGCCAAAGCTTGAAAAGTGCTTTAACAAAAAGGTTATGGCTAATGTAAGCGGATTTTCCGTTGACGAATATGTATATACATGCAAAAAGATTGATGAACTTGAAAATGTTGGGTGGATTGAAGTTAACGTAAGCTGCCCTAATGTACACGGCGGCGGTATGAGCTTTGGCACCAGCCCTAAGGCTGCGGCAGAGGTTACAAAGGCGGTTAAGTCTGCTGTTAAAAAGCCCGTTATTATCAAGCTTTCGCCAAATGTTACTGACATTGTAGAGATTGCAAAAGCTTGTGAGGAAGCGGGCGCAGACGGTATCAGCCTTATAAACACGCTGCTTGGTATGAGGATAGACCTTAACAGGAAAAAGCCCGTTATTGCAAACAAGATGGGCGGATTTTCCGGAAGCGCGATATTCCCTGTTGCGCTAAGGATGGTTTATCAGGTTGCGTCTAATGTTAAAATTCCTGTTGTAGGAATGGGCGGTGTTTCGTCAGCAGAGGATGTAATAGAGATGATGCTTGCGGGCGCTACGGCGGTTGAGGTTGGTGCGGCTAACCTTGTTAACCCGTATGTGTGCAAAGAAATTATCGAAGATTTACCGAAAGTTATGGATAAATATAAGATTAACAACTTAAAGGACATTATTGGAGGTGCGATTAATGGGTAAGGACGTAATTGTTGCTTGTGACTTTGCAAGCAAGGAAATGACTATGGACTTTCTTGCAAAATTTAAGGATAAAAAGCCTTTTGTTAAAATTGGTATGGAGCTTTTTTACGCGGAGGGACCACAGATTGTAAAGGAGCTTAAAGAACGCGGACACAAGGTGTTTTTAGACCTTAAGCTTCACGATATTCCAAACACAGTTAAAAAGGCTATGGCTGTTTTGTCGCGTCTTGATGTTGATATGTGCAACGTCCATGCGGGAGGTACCTGCAAGATGATGGAGGCGGCGTTAGAAGGCCTTACAAGAGATGACAAAACCCGACCGATTATTATCGCGGTTACACAGCTTACTTCAACAGACCAGGAGAGCATGGAAAAAGATTTATTGATTGAAAAGCCTATTGCTGACGTGGTTATGCACTACGCAAAGAACGCTAAAAATGCAGGTCTTGACGGAGTTGTGTGCTCGCCATTGGAAGCTAATGGAGTACACGCATCTTGCGGAGACGACTTTATAACAGTTACTCCCGGTGTAAGATTTGCGGACGGTGACATTGGCGACCAAAAGCGTGTTATGACGCCGGCAGAAGCTAAAAAGGTCGGCTCTGACTATATCGTTGTCGGAAGACCGATTACGGCGGCAGACGACCCGGTTGCGGCTTACAACAGATGTGTTGCAGAATTTGTTGACCGATATATAAAGGAGGAATAACGATGACCGAAATTCAAAATACAATTGCGAGAGATTTACTTAAAATTAAGGCGGTGTTTTTCAGACCTGACGAGCCGTTTACATGGGCAAGTGGAATAAAGAGCCCTGTATACTGCGACAACAGGCTGACCCTTACTGCACCTGAGGTTAGGTGCGACGTAGAAGAAGGGCTTGCAAAGCTGATAAAGGAAAACTACCCTGACGCGGAAGTGTTGATGGGTACTTCCACAGCAGGTATTGCTCACGCCGCTATAACTGCTCATATCATGGGACTGCCTATGGGATACGTTCGTTCCGGAGCTAAGGACCACGGCAGACAAAACCAGATTGAGGGCAGGCTTGAGAGAGGACAGAAGGTTGTCGTTGTTGAGGACCTTATCTCTACCGGCGGAAGCGTAATTGAAGTAGTAAACGTTTTACGTGAGGCAGGTGCGGAAGTTTTAGGTATCGTAAGTATCTTTACCTACGGAATGAAAAAGGGTATTGAAAGGCTCGAACAAGCTGAGGTTAAAAACATCAGCCTTACAGACTTTGATTGCATCGCACAGGTTGCGGCAGAGGAAGGATACATTAAAAACGAGGATATTGCAAGACTTATTGCATTTAGAAACAACCCTTCTGACGAGAGCTGGATAGGTGAGTAAAATGAGAAACGTAATTAACATATTAGACTTGACAACTGGCGAGATTGACGAGCTTATTGCTGTTGCAAACGATATGAAGGCCCATCCTGAAAAGTACACCGAAGTTTGCAAAAACAAAATACTTGCGACACTTTTCTTTGAGCCTTCCACAAGAACGAGACTTAGCTTTGAGTCTGCTATGTTGTCCTTGGGCGGAAGTGTATTGGGCTTTTCGGAAGCGTCATCAAGCTCTGCAGCAAAAGGTGAGAGCGTAGCTGACACAATTTCGGTTGTTAGCGGATATGCAGATATAATAGCTATGCGTCATCCAAAAGAGGGTGCGCCGATTGTTGCGTCGAAGCACACGCTCGTGCCTATTATCAACGCGGGAGACGGCGGACACTATCATCCGACACAGACTCTTACGGACCTTATGACAATTTATCACGAAAAAGGAAGGTTTGACAACCTTACAATTGGACTTTGTGGTGATTTGAAATTCGGAAGAACTGTACATTCCCTGATTGGCGCTATGTCCAGATACAAGGGGGTTAAGTTTGTCTTGATTTCTCCTGACGAGCTTAAACTACCGAGCTTTGTTAAAAACGAGTACATCAAAAACAAGGGCATTGAATACGTACAGAGCAAGTCGCTTGAGGATGTGATTGGTGACCTTGACATACTTTATATGACACGCGTACAGCAGGAAAGGTTCTTTAACGAAGAAGAGTATCTAAGGCTTAAAGACAGCTATATTCTTACGGAAGAAAAGATGAAGCTTGCTTCAAAAGATATGTCTGTTTTACATCCGTTGCCGAGGGTTAACGAGATTTCTACCGCTATTGACAGCGACCCTCGTGCATGTTACTTTAAGCAGGCTCATAACGGCAGATTTATAAGAATGGCTCTTATCAAAAAGCTTTTGGAGGAAAACGCATGAATATAGACAGCATAAAAAACGGCTTTGTAATTGACCATATTGCAGCCGGTAAAGGTATGGGACTTTACAAGCTGTTAGGGCTTGAAAAGCTCGACTGCACGGTTGCTATTATTAAAAACGTTCAGAGCAAGAAACTTGGACGCAAGGATATTATTAAAGTTGACGCGGATATTGATTTGAATCTGGACGTTATTGGGTACGTTGACCCTAATGTTACTGTAAACATAATTAAAGACGGCAAGCTGGTCGAAAAAACATCTATTTCGATGCCTGAGTTTTTGACGGATGTTTTAAAGTGCAAAAATCCTCGTTGCATTACGTCTACTGAACAGGAATTGCAACATGTATTTAAGCTTACTGACGAGAAGGAAAAGGTTTATCGTTGCATTTATTGTGAATCAAAGCATAGCTGAAAATTTAATAAATATGATTGTTAAGTGGCTTGACAAAATTCGCGCTTTTTGTTAAAATGTATCTATAATTTAACAGCTTTCCGCGACTGACGGAATATTGCGGATAACCGCAAGGGAACGGGAAGTATAAGCTTTGATTTTTGCCGACCGTCTGGGCGCACTTAACATTCTTGTTGGGTGTGCCTTGTTCATTTTTTGGAGGTGTTTTATATGAAAAAAGTTGGAATTATTATGGGTAGTGACAGTGATTTGCCGATTATTCAAAAAGCAGTTGATGTTTTAAAGGATTTTGGCGTTGAATACGAGGTGCATATTTATTCCGCACACAGAACTCCGAAAGAGGCGGGCGAATTTGCTCGCTCGGCAAGAGACAACGGCTTTGGTGTTATGATTGCGGCTGCAGGTATGGCGGCACATTTGGCCGGCGCCATTGCAGCTAACACTACTTTGCCTGTAATTGGTATTCCTTGCAAGTCCAAGGCTTTGGACGGTATGGACGCTTTGCTTTCAACCGTTATGATGCCTTCCGGAATTCCGGTTGCGACAGTTGCGATTGATGGCGGAGCCAACGCTGCGCTTTTGGCTGTTCAGATGTTGGCTGTAAGCGACGCGGACCTTGCAAAGAAACTTGACGAAAAGAGAAAAAAAGCAGCTGACGATGTTCTTGCAAAGGACGCGCAGATTGCTTCTAAGTTATAATATTAGTGCAATAATTAATTAAATTCATGGTGAATATGGGGTGCAAAAATGGGTGGATTTTTTGGTGCAGTAGGAAAAGGAGATATTATATCTGACGTTTTCTTCGGAACGGACTATCATTCTCATCTTGGAACAGTAAGTGCGGGAATGGCAGCTTATGACGAACAAAGCGGTATTCAAAGAAAGATACACAATATTTCAAACTCTCCTTTTCGTACAAAGTTTGAACATATTTTTGACAAAATGAAAGGTCATGCGGCTATTGGCTGCATAAACGACACGGACCCACAGCCTTTGATTGTTAAATCAAAGTTTGGCCTTTATGCTATATGCTTTATCGGTGTTATTAACAACGCAGAAGAGCTGATTAAGCGTTCACTTGACGAAGGGTATGGTCAGTTTGGCGCTATGTCCGGCGGTGGAGTTAACACTACCGAGCTTGTTGCTGCTTTAATCAGCCAGAAGGAAACCTTTACCGAAGGTATTGAATACGCACAAAAGAGCATCGACGGAACAGCATCTATTTTGATTTTAAAGGACGACGGGCATATTATCGCTGCTCGCGACAGGCTGGGAAGACTCCCTGTTTTGCTTGGCAAAAACGATGACGGTTGCTGTGTTTCGTTTGAATCCTTTGCTTATACTAAACTTGAATATTACGACGAATATGCTCTTGGTCCCGCTGAGATTGTGGAGATTGATGAAAACGGCTACACAGTTTTAAAAGAAGCGGAAAAAGAGATGAGAATTTGCTCGTTCTTGTGGTCATACTACGGATTCCCTACTTCGAGTTACGAGGGGGTAAACGTTGAGGTTATGAGGTGCAAAAACGGCGAAATAATGGCAAAAAGAGATGAAAAAATCGGTATTTTACCAAAAGACGCGGACTTTATTGCGGGAGTTCCTGATTCGGGAACACCGCATGCGATAGGATACGCTAATTACAGCCACATTCCTTTTGCAAGACCGTTTATAAAATATACACCCACATGGCCGAGAAGCTTTACTCCTACGTCCCAGAGGGAAAGAAACAGAGTCGCTAAAATGAAGCAGATACCAGTTCACGAACTCATTCGTGACAAAAACTTGATTTTTGTCGACGATTCAATTGTAAGAGGTACACAAATCAGAGAGACAGTTGACTTTTTATATGAACACGGTGCAAAAAAAGTTCATATGCGTTCGGCTTGTCCACCGATTATGTACGGATGTAAGTATCTTAATTTTTCACGCTCTACAAGCGATATGGACCTTATTACCCGTTCTACAATTCTTGATATTGAGGGCGAAGAAGGTTTTAAGCACATTGATGAATACATCGACGCTGATTCGGAGCGCGGAAAGAAGCTAAGAGAAGCCATTGCGAAAAAGCTGCATCTTGCTTCGATTGAATTCCAGACTATTGATGGCCTTGTGGAATCGATTGGTATTGAACCGTGCAAGCTTTGCACATATTGTTGGAACGGAAAAGAATAAAGGAGGAAGAAAACATGAAATCTATGTCTGAAAGCTACGCTGCAGCCGGTGTTGATATTACCGCAGGATATAAGGCTGTGGAGCTAATGAAAAAACACATAATGACAACTATGACAAAAGGTGTATGTTCTGATGTCGGCGGATTTGGCGGACTTTTTGAGCTGGACCTTGAGGGGATAAAAAAGCCTGTATTGGTTAGTGGGACCGACGGAGTTGGTACTAAGCTTAAACTGGCGTTTTTACTTGACAAGCACGATACAGTAGGTATTGACTGCGTGGCTATGTGTGTAAACGACATCATCTGCGCAGGTGCTAAGCCTTTGTTCTTCCTTGACTATATTGCCTGCGGAAAAAACGTGCCTGAGAAAATTGCAGACATTGTAAAAGGCGTTTGCGACGGATGTGTTGCGTCCGGTGCTGCTCTTATCGGCGGCGAAACTGCAGAGATGCCCGGATTTTATCCGATTGATGAATACGACCTTGCAGGATATTGCACAGGCGTTGTTGACAAGGACAAGATAATCGACAACAAGACAATGGAAGAAGGCGATATTATTATCGCTCTTCCGTCAAGTGGTGTACATTCTAACGGATTTTCACTTGTAAGAAAGGTGTTTGACGTTGAAAACGCTGACATTAAAACACCTGTCGACGAGCTTGGCGGCAAATCAATTGGAGAGACTTTGCTTACTCCTACAAAGATTTATGTTAAACCTGTACTTGCTTTGCTTGACGAGGTTAAGGTTAAGGGTATTTCACACATTACCGGCGGTGGATTTTACGAGAACATTCCGCGCAGTATTCCTGACGGATTATGCGCCGAGGTTATAAAAGACGATGTAAGAATTTTGCCTATATTCGACCTGATTGCAAAAAGAGGTGGAATCAGCGAGAAGGATATGTTTAACACATTTAACATGGGCGTTGGTATGACTATCGTTGTTTCGAAAGATGACGCTGACAAGGCGCTTGACATCTTAAAGAAAAACGGCGAAGACCCATACGTTATTGGTAAGATTATCAAATCTGACAGCAAAATTGTTATTAGATAGGGTGAAGTTATATGTCTTTAAAATCGGTTAATATTGCTGTTTTAGTTTCCGGTGGTGGAACTAACCTACAAGCGTTAATCGACGCGCAAAAAAGCGGTATTATACATAGCGGTAAGATTAAGCTTGTTATTTCCAACAACTCTGAGGCTTACGCTATTAAAAGAGCAAATGATAATAAAATAAAGTCGGAAATTGTTTTGAAAAAAGACTTTCCGTCACAAGATGCCTTTGAGGACAAGATATCGCAGCTTTTAACACAAGAGGGAATCGGACTCATTGTACTGGCCGGATTTATGAGCATTTTAAGCGAGAAGTTTACTAAAAAGTACGACAAAAAGATAGTTAACGTACACCCTTCGCTGATACCTTCGTTTTGCGGGCAGGGCTTCTACGGGCTTAAGGTTCACGAGGCGGCGCTTGCAAAAGGTGTAAAGGTAACCGGCGCTACGGTACACTTTGTAAATGAAATCCCGGACGGCGGAGAAATCATTATGCAAAAGGCCGTTGAAGTAGTTGACGGCGATACACCAGAAATCTTACAAAGACGTGTGATGGAACAGGCAGAGTGGATAATTCTCCCCGCTGCTGTTGAAGACGTTTGTGCAAAAATGAATGATAAAATATAAGGAGGACATAGCTTTGAATATATATAAGATTGACAACATTGGCGAGCTGATTAAAGACAACTCGTATCTTGGCAGAGGTATTGTTATTGGTAAGACTGAGGACGGCAAAAAAGCTTGTGCAGCTTATTTTATCATGGGCAGAAGCGCAAACAGCAGAAACCGTATTTTTAACTTAAAAGACGACGTTTTGTATACTGAGCCGTTTGATGCTTCTAAGGTTGAGGACCCGAGCCTTATAATATACGCGGCTGCAAGAAAGTTTGAAAACAAGCTTATCGTTACAAACGGTGACCAGACTGATACAATCTATGAAGGACTGGTTGACGGAATTGACTTTTCAAATGCTCTTAAAGTAAGAAAGTTTGAGCCTGATGCTCCAAACCTTACTCCCCGCATAAGCGGTATGCTTACTTTTGACGAAGGCGACTTCACATACGAAATGAGCATATTAAAAAGTGCAGACGCCGATGGTACTGCTTGTAACCGTTACAGCTATTCCTACGAGCCGTTGGCTGGGCTTGGACACTTTATTCACACTTATGTTTGTGACGGAACCCCGATTCCAACCTTCCAGGGAGAGCCTGAGAGGGTATCAATACCAAATGATATTGACGAATTTACAAACACACTTTGGGATAATTTAAACGAAGACAACAAGATTTCTTTATATGTTAAATATATTGATTTGTCAACAGGGGAAGAAACAGACAGGTTGATAAACAAAAATGTTAAATAAAGGAGATAACTTATGAAAGAATTTGAGCTTAAATATGGTTGTAACCCAAACCAGAAGCCATCAAAAATTTTTATGAGTGATGGCAGCGATTTACCGATTGAAATTTTAAACGGCAGACCTGGGTACATTAACTTTCTTGACGCATTTAACAGCTGGCAGTTGGTTAAGGAACTAAAAGAGGCTCTTGGCCTTGCAGCAGTTACTTCCTTTAAACACGTCAGCCCTACTTCGGCCGCAGTTGGAATTCCGCTTTCGGACAAGCTGAAAAAGGCATGCTTTGTTGACGACATTGAGGGGCTTGACGATTCTCCGCTTGCATGCGCATACGCACGCGCAAGGGGCACAGACAGAATGTGCTCTTTCGGTGACTGGGTAGCTTTGTCAGATGTCTGCGACGTAGTAACAGCGCGCATGATTGCAAGAGAGGTTTCTGATGGCGTTATCGCTCCGGGATATGAGCCTGAGGCGCTTGAAATATTAAAGACTAAGCGCAAAGGAACATATAACATCGTAAAGATAGACGAAAATTACGTTCCGCAGGAAGTTGAGAGAAAACACGTGTACGGAATTACGTTTGAGCAGGGACGTAACAACTTTAAGATTAACGAAGAGCTTTTGGCTGATATTGTTACAAAGAACAAGCAGCTTCCTGACAGCGCAACAAGAGACTTGATTATAGCTCTTATTACTCTTAAATACACACAATCAAACTCTGTGTGCTATGCAGTAGACGGACAGGCTATTGGTGTAGGAGCAGGTCAACAGTCGAGAATACATTGTACCCGTCTTGCAGGTTCTAAGGCTGACACTTGGTTTTTAAGACAGTATGACAAAGTTTTGAACCTTCCGTTTAAGGATACATTAGGAAGAGCTGACAGAGACAACGTTATCGACGGATACATCAACAAGAACGAAGAGGATGTGTGTGCTGATGGTATCTGGCAGAAATACTTCACTGTAAAGCCGGAACCCTTGACAGACGAAGAAGCCAAGGAATACCTTGCAACAATAGACAATGTTGCGCTCGGCTCGGACGCTTTCTTCCCATTTGACGACAACATAGAAAGAGCGAAGAGAAGCGGTGTTAAGTACATTGCACAGCCCGGCGGCTCTATCAGAGACGACATTGTAATTGATTGCTGTGACAAGTATGGTATGGTTATGGCGTTTACAAAAATGCGCTTGTTCCATCACTAATTTTTAGATATAAACGTAGGGAGATATATAGATATGAACTTTTTTGAAGAACTTAAAAATTACGACACAGAAGTAGCAGGTGCTTGTGCGCTTGAGCTTGAAAGACAGCAGCACAACATCGAGCTTATCGCTTCGGAAAATATTGTTTCCAAGGCTGTTCTTTTGGCAGCAGGTGGTGTTTTGACCAACAAATATGCAGAAGGATATCCTGCAAAGCGTTATTACGGCGGATGCCAGTGTGTAGATATTGTTGAGGAAATAGCAAGAGAAAGAGCAAAGAAGCTATTTGGCGCTGAATACGCTAACGTTCAGCCACACAGTGGTGCTAACGCTAACCTTGCGGTGTTCTTCGGTCTTTTAGAGCCGGGCGATACTGTTATGGGTATGAACTTGCAGCAGGGCGGACATTTGTCACACGGTTCACCTGTTAATATCTCGGGCAAATATTTTAACATCGTTCCTTACGGTGTTAACGACGAAACCGAGATGATTGACTATGACGAGATGAGAAGACTCGCGATTGAAAACAAGCCAAAGCTTTTGCTCGTTGGTGCAAGTGCTTATTCAAGAATAATTGACTTTAAGCGTTGCCGTGAGATTGCGGACGAGGTTGGCGCATACCTTATGGTTGACATGGCGCACATCGCAGGCCTTGTTGCCGCAGGCGTTCATCCGTCACCTGTTCCTTATGCAGACGTTGTAACAACTACAACTCACAAGACACTAAGAGGCCCAAGAGGCGGTATGATTCTTTGTAAGGAAAAGTACGGTAAGATTATTGACAAGGCTGTTTTCCCGGGTACTCAAGGTGGACCGCTTATGCACATTATTGCTGCTAAGGCAGTTGCATTGGGCGAGGCTATGACAGATGAATACAAGCAGTACCAGACACAGATTGTTAAAAACGCAAGCGTTCTTTGTGAAGAGCTTAAAAATAAAGGTGTTAAGATTGTTTCGAACGGTACTGACAACCATTTGATGCTCCTTAACTTAAAAGATACTTCACTTACAGGAAAAGAGCTTGAAAAATATCTTGACGACGTTCATATTACAGCAAACAAGAACACTGTTCCTAACGACCCGCAAAGTCCGTTTGTTACAAGCGGTCTTCGTATCGGTACACCTGCTGTAACTTCTCGCGGATTTAAAGAAGAAGAAATGAAGAAGATTGCTAACTGGATTAGCATGATTATTAACGATTACGAAGGATGTAAAGACAAGGTTTCTTATGAAGTTCAAGAGCTTTGCAAAAGATTCCCGATTTACGGATAAAACTAAGGCGGTGTGAATTTTGAAGATTTTAGTTGTTGGCAGCGGTGGCAGAGAACACGCTATAATAAAGAAAATTAAAGAAAACCCCACGGTTAAAAAAATTTACGCTATTCCCGGTAACGGCGGGATTGCAAAAGACGCCGAATGTGTTAACATCGGTGCTAAGGACATTGATGCGATTGCAAAATTTGCAACTGAGTCTAAAATTGACTACGCGGTTGTTGCACCTGATGACCCGTTAGTGTTAGGATGTGTTGATGCTTTGGAAAAAGTAGGAGTTCCCTGCTTTGGCCCAACCGCAAAGGCGGCTATTATCGAGGGCAGCAAGGTGTTTTCCAAAAACCTGATGAAAAAATATAACATTCCTACTGCTAAGTACGAAGTTTTCTCGGATGCTGAAAAGGCGCTTGAATATTTAAAGACTGCGCCGATTCCTACAGTTATTAAGGCCGACGGACTTGCTCTTGGTAAGGGTGTTATTATTGCACAGACTTATGAAGAGGCAAAGCAGGCCGTTGTAGAGATTATGGAGGACAAGAAGTTTGGCGCAAGTGGCGAGAACATCGTTATCGAGGAATTCTTGACAGGTCCTGAGGTGTCTGTGCTTGCGTTTACAGACGGCAAGGTGGTTGTGCCTATGGTGTCTTCTATGGACCACAAGCGTGCAAAAGACGGCGACGAAGGCCTAAACACCGGCGGTATGGGTACTGTTGCTCCCAACCCTTATTACACCAAAAAAATTGCTGACGAGTGTATGGAAAAGATATTTATCCCTACTATCGAGGCAATGAACAAAGAGGGAAGAACATTTAAAGGATGTTTGTACTTTGGACTTATGCTGACTGAAAAAGGACCTAAGGTTATTGAATATAACTGCAGGTTTGGCGACCCGGAGACACAGGTTGTACTGCCGCTTTTAAAGTCGGACTTACTAACTGTTATGATGGCGGTTACAGAAGAGAAGCTTGCAGAGTGTGAAGTAGAGTTTTACGACAAAAACGCATGCTGTGTTATTATGGCTTCCGATGGATATCCGTCTTCTTACGAGAAGGGATTTAAAATTGACATTCCATCAGAGATTGAAAGCGACGTCTTTGTTGCAGGCGCTAAGATTAAAGACGGCGAGCTTGTGACCGACGGAGGAAGAGTCCTTGGCGTAACAGCTATTGCCGACGACCTCCAGGGCGCTATTGACAGTGCTTACGCAAAGGTTGGTAAAATTGCGTTTGATAACGCATATTACCGCAAAGACATAGGTAAGAAAGCCCTTATGGCTATTAAGTAACATATTAAACAATATTATGAGCCCGCGCTAAGTTATAATTTGTGGGTAGAAAGGCTATGGATTAGTATGGTTAACAGAATTTACGTTGAAAAAAAGCCACAGCTTGCACACGAGGCAATGTCACTGTTGTCTGATGCTCGCTCTTTACTTGGTATTAGTTCTTTGGAAAATGTCAGAATTATCAACCGTTATGATGTTGAGAATATTTCTGACGAGCTTTTGGAATACACTAAAAAAACTGTTTTTTCTGAGCCTCAGCTTGACTTGGTATACGACGAGCTTGAGCTTGGGGACGCAAAGAAGTTTGCAGTTGAGTTTTTGCTCGGTCAGTTTGACCAGAGGGCCGATTCTGCCGAACAGTGTGTCCAGATTATTTCGCAGGGAGAACGTCCGCTTATTCGCACAGCTAAGGTATACGCTCTTTACGGCAATATCAGTGACGCTGAATTTAACGAGATAAAGAAGTATGTTATTAACCCTGTTGAAGCTCGTGAGGCGGCATTTGAAAAGCCGTCAACTTTAAAGGTTGATTATGAGATACCTACCGAGGTTGCAACTCTTGACGGATTTACTGACCTTGACAGAAGTGGGCTTGCTGACTTTATTGCACAGTATGGGCTTGCTATGGATATCGACGACATAGCTTTTTGCAGCGAGTACTTCAAAAAAGAGGGAAGAAACCCAACTATTACTGAAATCAGGATGATTGATACTTACTGGTCTGACCATTGCAGACATACTACATTTTTAACTACTATTGATTCTGTTAAGTTTGAGGACGAGCTTTTGCAAAGCGCATATGATGAATACATTTCTGTCCGCAAACAGCTTGGCAGAACTAAGCCGATTTGTCTTATGGACCTTGCTACTATCGCAGTAAGGCATCTTAAAAAGAACGGAAAGCTTCAAAAGCTTGACGAGTCGGAAGAGATTAATGCCTGTACGGTTAAGATTGACGTTTCAGTTGACGGCAAGACTGAGCCGTGGCTGTTGTTGTTTAAGAACGAAACACACAACCATCCGACAGAGATTGAGCCGTTTGGTGGCGCTGCTACATGTATCGGTGGTGCTATTCGCGACCCGTTATCAGGACGCTCGTATGTTTACGGAGCGATGCGTGTAACAGGCGCTTCTGACCCGTTAAAGCCTGTTAGCGAGACTATTAAAGGTAAGCTTCCACAGAGAAAGATTGTTACAACTGCGGCTGCCGGATATTCGTCATACGGTAACCAGATTGGACTTGCAACAGGTATCGTAGATGAGATATATCACCCGGGTTACGAGGCTAAGCGTATGGAGATTGGCGCTGTTGTGGCGGCGGCTCCTGCTGAAAACGTGCGCAGAGAAAGACCGGCGCCCGGTGATGTTGTAATTTTGCTTGGCGGAAGGACCGGACGTGACGGATGCGGTGGAGCGACAGGCTCTTCAAAGGCGCATACGATGGATTCGCTCGAAAACTGTGGCGCAGAAGTTCAAAAGGGTAATGCACCAGAGGAAAGAAAGCTGCAAAGATTGTTCAGAAACAAAGAAGCCTGCCTGATGATTAAGCGTTGTAACGACTTTGGCGCCGGCGGTGTTTCTGTTGCTATCGGCGAGCTGGCTGACGGACTTGAAATCGACCTTAACGCTGTTCCTAAAAAGTATGACGGTCTTGATGGCACGGAGCTTGCTATCAGTGAGTCTCAGGAGAGAATGGCAGTTGTTGTTGAGGAAAAAGACGTTGAAAGATTCTTAGAGCTTGCTGACACTGAAAACTTGCAGGCTACTGTTGTTGCGCATGTTACTGCCGACCCACGACTTGTTATGAACTGGAACGGCAAGAATATTGTGAATATTAGCCGCGAATTTTTAAATTCTAACGGCGCTGAAAAGCATATCGACATTGCGCCTTTAAAGATTGAAAACTTTGACAAGAACATAGCAGATGACTTTGTAGGTGGATACAAGGATTTGGCACGCGACTTAAACGTATGTTCAAAGAGAGGCCTTTCTGAAAGGTTTGACTCTACGATTGGCGCAGGTACTGTTTTGATGCCGTTTGGCGGAAAGTACCAGCGTACGCCGATTCAGGCTATGGTACAAAAAATCTCGGTTGAGAAAAAGCATACTGACGACTGCTCGCTTATGGCGTACGGCTACAACCCGTTTATTACTGAAATGAGCCCTTATCACGGTGCTTACCTTGCGGTTGTTGAGTCAGTTTCCAAGCTGATTGCCACTGGCGCTGAGTTTAAGGACGTTTATCTTACATTCCAGGAATATTTTGAAAATCCTAAAAAGGATGCAAAAAGATGGGGCAAGCCTCTTGCGGCTTTGCTTGGTGCCTTTAAGGCACAGATGGAGCTGCAGATTGGCTCTATCGGCGGCAAGGACTCTATGAGCGGTTCTTTTGAGAACATTGATGTTCCGCCGACTTTGGTATCCTTTGCGGTTACTACTGACAAGGTTTCTAACATTGTTTCGCCTGAGTTTAAAGCGGCTTCAAACAAGGTTGTATTAATTAAGCCGGAGTACGACAAAGACGGACTGCCTGTTGCAAATTCGTTAATTAATGTATTTGACAAGGTATGCAAAATGTTAAGAGACGGCAGAGCAGTTTCCTGCTACACGATTGGCTACGGCGGTATTGCAGAGGCTGTGCTAAAAATGTGCATCGGTAACGGACTTGGCTTTGAATACGAAAGCGGAGTATCTAATCAGGATATATTCGGCTACTGTTACGGCGGATTTTTGCTCGAAGTAAAAGATGTAAACGATGGAGAAGAAGTAATCGGACGAGTAACCGACTGCGGCTGTATTTCGCGTGGTGCTGAAAAGCTTGACCTTGCGGAAATCTCTTCAATATACGAAGACAAGCTTGAGAGCGTTTACACCTGTAACATTGACCAGAAGGGCGGCAAGGTAGAAACATTCTCTTACAAGGCTGCTGATAGATACACAACAGCGTTTAAGTGCGCTAAGCCTAAGATTTTGATTCCTGCTTTCCCGGGAACTAACTGTGAATACGACAGTGCAAAGGCTGTTGCAGACGCGGGCGCCGAGCCTGAGATTATGGTTATCAACAACCGTTCTGCAAGCGGAATTTCAAGGAGTATTGAAACATTCGCAGAAAAGATAAAAACCGCACAGGCGATATTTATCCCCGGTGGATTCTCCGGAGGAGACGAGCCTGACGGAAGCGGAAAGTTTATTACCGCGTTTTTCAGAAGTGCTGCTATAAAAGAAGGAGTTACCGAACTTTTAGAGAGCAGAGACGGACTTATGTGCGGTATTTGTAACGGCTTCCAGGCTCTTATTAAGCTTGGCCTTGTTCCGTACGGCAAAATTGTCGACACAGACGAAAACTCGCCTACGTTGACCTTTAACACAATTGGCAGACATCAGTCGAAGATTGTAAGAACGAGAATTGCTTCCAACAAGTCGCCGTGGCTTGCTCTTACAGAGGTCGGAGATGTATATAACGTTCCGATTTCACACGGTGAAGGAAGATTCTTGGCTGACGAGGCTACTATTATGGCGCTGGCCGAAAACGGACAGATTGCAACACAGTATGTTGACTTTGACGGTAAAGCCACAACAGACATACAGTTTAACCCTAACGACTCTATGTTTGCTATTGAGGGTATTACCTCGCCAGACGGAAGAGTGTTCGGTAAAATGGGACACAGCGAGCGTATTGGAGATGGGCTTTATAAGAACGTCCTCGGCAACTATGATATACAGATGTTTAAGGCAGCTGTAAAATACTTTAAGTAAAATTTTAAGGCCACAATTATTGTGGCCTTATCGTCGTTTGTTGACAATATGTTTTCTTGCATAATCTTGCACAAGAAAGGATGTATAATTATGAATTTTACAACCTGGTTTGCAATTGCCATAGCAATAATTCTTCCGGTGGCGGTATATATCTTTAACAACAAGGAATGATTTTTTGTCCTGCCTTGTCGGGAGCCTAGTAAGAATGTCGAAATTTGACGAAAGGAAGCATGAACATGAAGAAACTTAAAATAGTAGTTTTAATCATAATATCAGCGTTTGTACTATTTTGGATTTGTTCAATTGCTATGTGCGAATATAATACATATAAGTATGGTGAAATTTTTAGAAATACTAAAATACACGATATTGGTGGTGAAGGATATTTAGACGATTGCAATATAAAAGTTTTAAAGTATAACAATGATTATGCTAAAGTATATGCAGTTTTTAAAAATGATTTAAATGAAGTAGGATTGGTTTATTATTTTGCAAAAAATGATGATGGTAATTGGGTTTTTGATTATTATGATTCTGTATATTCAAGGACAGGAAGTGCAGATGGGTTTATTTGGCCGTATATAAGATAAACACATTTTATCCTTAACTTGATACGAACTACTGATAACTAACATTGGCATCTAGATTATACAGTCTTTATATAAAAGATGTCGAATGTTGTCGAAAGGAGAAATGTATAATGGATTATTTATATCAAAATGGTGAGAATGTTTTTGATATATGCAAACTTGATAATGGTGAATTGTTAGTACAAGTTAAAGTGAAAGATTTTTTGGGACAATTTGCTTATTGTATTGAAGAAAACAATTTAAATGATTATATGCATTCTTTAGAGCAATTAGATAAATCAGAACAAGGTGAATTAAGATTTTCTGATATGGATTCTGATTCATTTATATATTTTGAAAAGACGAAGTTCGGACATATGAAGATAAGCGGACAGTTGGGAATGACATTTCGAAATAACTATCTTATATTTGAAATGGATGCAGACCAAACTGTTATAGCAAGATTGATTAAAAGATTAAAATAATTTTTAGACCTAACTTTATATGAACTATCGCTGAAAATGATTGGCATCTAGATTATACAGTCTTTATAGTAAAGAATGTCGAAAAATGTAGAAAAAGATAAAAAGGAGAAAAAGCAATGTTTGAAAAGTTAAAAAGTTTTTGTGATTCGTTTCTGGAACTTGGAGTTCCGGGCTTTGATTTAGTGATTTACAAAGACGGAGAATGTATTCTCAGGTATATGAATGGCTATAGTGATCTTGAAAACAAGGTTAAAATAGACGGAAAGGAAAAATATAACATTTATTCTTGCTCAAAGGTTATCACTTGTACAGCTGCTTTGCAGTTATTGGAAAAGGGATTGTTTTCGCTTGAAGATAAACTTTCTGACTTTATGCCCGAATTTAAGGAAATGACGGTCAAGACCGATGACGGTATTAAAAAGGCTGAAAAACCAATTTTAATAAAGCATTTATTTGAAATGACTGCAGGTTTTTCCTATGCCTGCTATTCACCGCAGTTAAAAAGATGCATTGATGAAACTGTCGGCAAATGTCCTACTCGTGAGGTAATGAAGTATCTTGCTAAGGAACCATTGCTTTTTGAACCCGGCGACAGATGGGAGTATAGTTTATGTCATGATGTACTAGCGGCTTTTGTTGAGATTGTATCGGGTGAAAAATTTGAAGTATATGTCAAAAAGAATATTTTTGATGTTATTGGAATGAATAATTCTACTTTTATGTTGCCTGATGCAGAAATTGAAACCATTGCACCGCAATATAGATTTGAAGATGGAAAAGCAGTTAATGTTGGAAAACCCATATTTAACTATAAAATCGGCTCTGAATATGCATCGGGCGGTGCTGGTTGCATTTCTACGGTAGATGATTACATAAAGTTTTTAGAGGGCTTACGTACTTGTAAATTGCTAAAACCTGAAACAGTTGAACTAATGATGAGCGACCGTTTAACAGATGAGCAAAAAAGGACATATTGGACAAAAGACTCCCATGGTTATGGTTTGGGAGTGCGTTGCCCTAAAGGTGATAAAAGATATATTGATTTTGGTTGGGGCGGTGCTGCAGGCGCGTATCTTGCTATTGATGTTCAGAATGCAATTTCGATTTATTTTGGCACACATTTATTATCTTCTCCCGCCCAGGGGTTACGTTCGATGCTTTATAGATTTGTAATAGCAGAACTGATTGACAACAGCGAGTTCGAAAGGGCGTATAAAGATTTGGAAGATTTGCATAATTATAAATTAACCTATTAAAAATGTAAAATACGTAGGTAGTTTTGTTGTAATAAAAATATATTTTTGGGTTCTAACATGACATGAACTGCTACTGAAAAACTTTTGCATCTAAACCGTCTGTCCCGCATAACTCGGATTATATCCTAAAAAGGAGAGAAGAAAATGAAGTATTTAATTGTAGTTGATATGCAAAATGATTTTATAACAGGCAGTCTGGGTAGTGTGCTTGCCGAGAAAATTGTGCCTGATGTAGTTGAAAAGGTTAAAAATTTTGATGGTAAAATTATATTCACAAGAGATACACATTTTGCAGACTATATGCAGACACAGGAAGGCGAAAATCTTCCGGTAGAGCATTGTATTAAAGATACTGATGGTTGGCAGATTTGTGATGAACTTAAGGCTTATGCTAATGAAGTTGTTGATAAAATCACATTTGGAAGTGTCGATTTGCCAGGAATACTGAAAGATTATGGCGATGAGATAGATGAAATAGAATTGTGCGGATTGTGTACAGATATTTGCGTAATTTCAAACGCTATGATATTAAAAGCGAGCTTTCCTGAAACAAAAATAGTTGTTGATGGCAAGTGCTGTGCAGGAGTTAGTGTCGAAAGTCACAAAACAGCACTTGAGGCTATGAAGGCAGTGCAAATAGAAATCGTGTAATTTGAATAGCTTGAAAACGATAACTTTTGAATTATGATTATATGATTTTTTACTCCTGTCTTGACACGAGCTTGACGCTAAAAAGATTGTCATATAGATTATACAGTCTTTATATAAAGAGTGTAAAATATTGGCGAAAAGCCAAAGAATAATTTTAAAACGATATAAAGGGGAGTTTGTTATGAAATTAATAAAAGACATTTGTTATGGTAAATCTAAACATCCGGAGCAGTATCTTGATTTATACCTTCCGGATAGTGATGAGTTCAAGGTTTTTGTGTATATGCACGGCGGCGGAATGGAACGCGGTGACAAAAAAAGTGCAAGTATAGTTGGTGAATATGTAGCAAGCCAGGGTATAGCGTTTGTGTCAGTAAATTACAGGATGTATCCACAGGCTATGTATCCCCAGTTTATTTGTGATGCGGCAGAGGCCGTTGGCTGGATATATAACAATATTAATCAGTATGGAAAATGCGAAGGGATATATATCGGCGGAAGCAGTGCTGGTGGATATCTTTCAATGATGCTTTGCTTTGATAGCAGATTTTTGTCTCCGTATAAGTTGCCTTCTGATGTAATAAAAGGATATGTTCATGATGCCGGTCAGCCAACAACACATTATAACGTACTTAGAGAACGTGGGATTGATTCCCGAAGAGTGATAATTGACGAGGCGGCGCCACTATATCATATTGGAAACGCTGATAGCTATCCGCCTATGATGTTTATTGTTTCGGATAATGATATGAAAAATCGATATGAACAAACCCAGTTAACTATTTCTACATTAAAGCATTTTGTATACGATGAGAGTAAAATATATTATCGACTTATGAATGGTACACACTGTCACTATTCAAAAACAGAAGCATTTGGGAAAATGGTTTGTGAATTTATAAGAGAAACGGAAAAGTAAAAAATATTGATAACAAAAACCGGTCGATAAAATCGACCGGTTTTAACTTTATTTGCTATTTAACTTTCAGATTTTTTGTTCCTGCAAATTTGAATCGGAAAAATCCAATACGTATTCTTTTATATTGCTGTTTTGTGCAACATAAAACCTTTCTTTTGCCTCGCCTTGAGCTGTAAAGCTGTTTTGGTTTACACAAACAACTTCTGCAAGTTCGTTTTCCGGCCAAACAAAAGTGTTTGTGTCGGTAACAATTTTAACAATTTTGCCAAACGGCATTTCTACATCGAAGGATGTGTTTTTGGTAACAACTTTTGCTTTTCGTAAAGTATCGTCTGTATTATACCAGTCTACCGCGGTAAGGTAAATGTGGTATGTGTTATCTTCCTGTTTAAAGATACTGTACTGGACATCATCGCCGCACTCGACGCGAACCTTTTCGTTTTTAAGTATTTCGTCGGCACAGCTTTTTATAAGATTGTTGTATACGGAATAAATCGCCTTATTACCCGGGTAGCAAAGGGTGTTTACAAGGATAATTTTACCTTTTCCGCATTCTAATTCATACACAACGTCTTCTGTATCGAAATCCGGACTGATTTTTTTAAGGTTATCAGAAAGATTTACACAAACCTTGATTTGCGTACCTGCAATATTTTTTGACTCGAATTTTGGAGCGCCGTTTGCAAGCTTGTCGGTAATTGGATTTGAAACAACGTTAATATTAAAATTATCGAGTTCATCTTTGTTTGTTGTATCGGTGAAATGCGCCCAGGTGCAAATAAGAGTTGAGCCGTTTTCTACTGCATTTAAAATCCTTTGGGTATCTTCAACGGTAGAGTAGTTGTATCCTGCAAAAACAAGGAGAGCATATTTTGATAAATCGCCTGTTTCAACCGGCACTGCATCTACATTACCTCTTGGTGTACCGCTGAAAGTTCCGAAAGGCACATCCCTTTGTGGCGAAACAAAGCCTGTTTTGTGTGCGCCCTGTTCGTTAAGTGCGTCGAGCGGATAGAAAGATTTAAGGTGTATCCATGAATCACTTTCGTCGCCCGGCTTGATAGAAGGAATACCCCACTGGGTGTTAACCAAAAAGCCGTTCCATCCATCCATTCTTCCGTGTAAAAATGCAAACGGAGTATAGAAAGTACCTGTTCTTGAATGTGTTCTTACAAACTTATTAAAGCGTAAAAGCTCTTCCCTGTGCTTTTCGCACGCTAAGGACAAACGATTGTGGTAGGCATAAAAAGCCTCCATAAACCACAGGCCTTCTTCGGTGTTTATATCGGTTACTCCCTGAAGATATGGAACATAAAGAGAGAGGAGGTATCTCCTGTAACGTCTTAGGTTGTCGTGAGGAAATGTTGACCACTGAAGAGCGAGATGTACACCGTATTTGTCTTTGTTGTATGCCTGTGATGCACCTCTTAAGAAAGACAAAAGAATCTCGGTAGAACTATCCATTGTTTCTGTACCAACCCACTCAAAACCGTTTTGTAAAAAGTATTTGTACATAACGGAAGGGCCTGTATGTCTTGTAAAGTTGCCGCTGCTAAGTAACTTTAATTCCTGCGAGGCTATATCGTGTGCCATAGCCATATCGTTTGACTCGGGAGTTTTTCTTGCATAAGAATACTCGCCGTCTTTATACATAATGTTAAAAGGTCTGTATGAGCTTTCTATTGTTTCGGGATACTCTCTGGCAAGTCTTGCCGCAAGGTCGTAAAATTCTTCAAGAGGAGCTTCTATTTCGCGAGGTCTGCCGTTTTCCTGAGTCCAGTAAAACAACTGGCCGTCCCTTTCGTGGAGTTGACGTCCCATAAAGTGCTTTCCACTTAGCATTTTTTCGCTCGGGTTTGTGTGTACACCGGGAATGTCGCGTCCGTCAGATATGTGAACATAGTTAAGTTCAAGCTTTTCACAAAGGCGTGTAAACACATTCCATACACGAGAGTTTACAAATCTCTGACCGCCCCAGCGGTAAACAGGACGAATGGTAATGAAGCTACCAATATCGTTAGCTATGTACCATTTAATGTAGTCACAAACAGATTTTAGGCTTGATACGTCAATGTAGATCATATCGCCGCTTGCAGTAATAACATTATCGTTGGTTTTACTAACGCAGCGCCTCATGGTATATGATTTTGAAAAAGAATCTGATTTAAGGGTAAAGGAGAGCCCGTTTTTGGCTTTAAGCGGTTTTAGCGATAAAACCACAAGATTAACCTCATCAAAAACGGTTTTTTCTGTAAGTTCAAAATCCGAGCTTTCAAATTCTATATTTACATCGTTGTTTTTTGTTTCTACAAGGAGCTTCAGATCTTTATCTGCATAGAATTCGTCTGCTGAATTCATAAGTGTAAACGGAGTATTTTCCTTTTCTAAAACCAGTATTTCGTCAAACAGAAGAGGTATTACATCGTGGTAATTGCTTGTATATTTAATTGAAATTGTGTTTTCGCCGTTGGTAAATACACCTTCGGGGAGTTCAATTTCCACAGGTGAAAAACGATGGATTTTAAGAAACACCTCACCTTTATAGCACAAATTTCCGTTTACTGATATTTCAAATTCCGGCCAATCTCTTTTTGAAAGATTCTGTCCGAGCCAGGCAAACCTTGTAAGACCAATGTTGCCTCTGTCAAATTCGGGAAGAAGATTTCTGCCTTCTGTGTCGCAGATAAACGGTGATTCAAAATACAGATTTCCTGAATAGTTTTCGCCTTCGAGCGTGATAATTACACAGGCAGTTTTCTGTTGTTCTATTTTAATATGTTTTTTAAGCTCAGTAAAATCATAGGTACCCTCGGGCACGTTTATAATATGACGTTCGTCGGGTGCGGCGGTTGTATCATTAGGGCTTATTCCGTCTTTTGTGTACCACACATCGAGTATTATGCGCACATATCCGCCATCTTCAATTTTAAGATTACGCGCTTTTGCGCTCATACCAAAAGACCATTCGTCAGAGTATTCGGTAAAATCTTCATACGGAAACAGCCCGTACAACAACCCCTGCCATACAACTTTTTTTAACACTCTTTTTGCGTATGGAAGAGGATTCTGCGTTGAATAATCAAGACAGAAACGGTTATTTTTTGACTCTTCATAATTAAGAGAATCGTCTATGAGCATATACAAAAGCTCCGCTCCTGATTCGTTTTTAAGTGTCGGAGCCGATGCATCTTCACAGGAAAAAAAGAGCTTGTGCAGATTGTTTGTATTAATATTGCTGCCATCTAATTTGAAGGTCAATTCCTGACCTTTTTTTAACACAACATTTTTGTTGTCGGATTTTAAATCAATCTTTTTTGATTGTATCATACTTTTCGCTCCTTGCCAAACAAGATAATAGTGTTATGATTTAGACATTATATCAAAACTAAAACTTATAGTCAAGCAAATGTTTTCTTTAATTTGACTTTCTTACAATTTCTGTTTGTAATAGGTGCTTAAAATATTGATTTTTCAACAAATTTATGATAAAATTATAATATTATTTAAAAGCTTTGACGATTGCTTTCGATGTGGTTTATAACCGGCAATATTTAAATTATTATCTATGGGGGAATATACTATGAAAAAACACTTATTACCACAAACAGGAAATTTTTATAAATCAAACCTGCACTGTCATACAACCGTTTCTGACGGTAAGATGACACCGGAAGAAATAAAGGAAATCTATACGGCGGAAGGTTACTCTGTAATCGCTTTTACAGACCATGACGTTTTGGTTCCCCATCCTGAACTTGCGGACGAAAACTTTTTGCCGCTGAATGGGTATGAGATGGAAATTAACGAAGACGCTTCTGTAAAAATCGGTAGAAAAAGATGCCATATATGTCTGATTGCAACAGACCCCGAAAACACAAAGCAGGTATGCTTTCATCGTACCAAGTATTTACCGGGCAACACGGTAAATTACTTATCGCAGATTAATTATGATGAGTCAGAGCCTGATTATGAGAGAGAGTATGGCAGCGAATGTGTCAACGACATAATAAAAAAGGGAGTTGACAACGGATTTTTTGTTACATATAATCATCCCACCTGGTCAAGAGAAAGATATAACGATTATGTTCAGTACAACGGTATGCACGCAATGGAAATTTACAATTCCGAATGCGAACTGGTTGGCTATTATGAATATAACGAAAAAGAATATGACGATATGCTCTGCTCCGGAAAAAGAATCTATTGTATAGCTACGGACGACACGCACCCCAGGGAATCTTGCTTTGGCGGCTATACTATGATTAAAGCGGATAAGCTCGAATACAAAGCTATTACATCCGCTTTGATGAACGGTAATTTTTACGCTTCTCAGGGGCCGGAAATATTTGACCTTTGGTTTGAAGACGGTATTTTGCATGTTGAATGTTCGGACGCGAAGAACATAAGGCTCAGCACGGGTGCGAGAAGGTGTAAAAGATGTGCCGCGCCAAAAGGCGAATTTATAAATTCAGCAGATTTTGAAGTCAGGCCGGAAGATGTATATGTCAGACTGACAATAACCGATGAGAATGGTAAATTTGCTTATACAAACGCTTATTTTATTGACGGTTGGTTTGAGTAAGATATTATCAATGGCGCAGGAAGGGTTGGTATTTAATCATGGAATATGAAAAGTTAATAACAGAAAGATACTCTGTCAGAAATTTCAAGCCTGAGCATCTGTCGCAACAGGATATTTCAAAAATATTAGAGGCTGCATATAAGGCACCTACGGGATGTAATTATCAGCCACAGAGAATTCTGGTCTTAAACACAGATTCGAGCTTGGAAAAACTGAAAAACTGCACAAAGTGTCACTTTAATGCGCCTACGGCGATGCTTGTATGCTATAATGAGGATGAAAGCTGGAAAAGGGTGTACGACGGTGCTCTTTCTGCACCGGTTGACGCTGCAATTGTTGCAACCCATATGATGCTTGCCGCACATAATGTAGGAGCAGGTTGTTGTTGGGTTATGCACTTTGACCCTTATGCTATGAAAGAAACATTTAATATTCCCGATAATATAAAACCGTTAGCTCTTTTGGTTATGGGATACCCGACGGATACATCTGTGCCGTTTGAAATGCACAACAAATTCCGCCCTTTTGAAGAAATGGTACTTTACGAGCAGTTTTGAAATCCAATATAAAGGATTAAGTTTTGTTGTAAGGATATAGGAGGAAAAGATGTTGAAATTATTGATTGCTTCTGATATACACGGCTCCGCGGAGTACTGCCGTCAGCTGATTAAAGCGGTAGAAAGGGAAGGGGCTGACAAGGTGTTGTTGCTGGGCGATTTATTATATCACGGACCACGTAATGATCTCCCTGCTGAATATGCGCCAAAAGAGGTGGCGCATATGCTTAATGGAATTAAAGAAAAGCTCCTTTGCGTGCGGGGTAACTGCGACACGGAAGTCGACCAGATGATGCTGGATTTTCCTGTTTTGTCCGATTCTGCTTTGATTTGCTGGGAAGGTGTGACTATTTATGCCGCCCACGGACATCACGATTTTCCTACATTACAATCGGGAGAAGTCTTCGTTTCGGGACACACTCATATTCCGGTAGATTATGTTAAAGAAAATGTTCGCTACATTAACCCGGGTTCTGTCTCCATCCCCAAGGAAGATTCGTGGCATGGATATATTGTTTTGGAGGATGGAATCTTCACATGGAAGAATCTTGACGGGGAAATACAACCTCTTTAAAAAACGTGTTGTTTTGTCCCGACTTGACACGAGTTATATTGTGGAGAATATTATTGAGAAGAGGGAAAATATGAAGAGAGAAATTGAATTTACTGATAAGGTGTATTTGTTTTCGTGCAAGACATATATTCAGGAAGAAGTTTCGTCGGTTTTGAACAATCTTCTTGATAAGATATGTGCTGACAACAATTTTACGGATTTTCAGGGCAAAAAGGTTGTTCTGAAACCGAATTTGCTCGCGAAAAGAGCTCCTGATATGGGAGTTACGACGCAACCCTCGTTTGTTGTGGCGGCATCAGAATACTTTTCTAAAAAAGGTGCTGATGTTATAATTGCCGATAGCCCGGGTGGCGTATATCACCCTACTTTATTAAAATCCCTGTACAAAGTCTGCAAAATGGACGAAGCAGACTGTGCAGAGCTCAATTTTAATATTGAATCGGATTTGGTAAAGTGGGAGGATAAAGAGTTTAACATTATAAAGCCGCTTGTGGAGGCGGATATAATCGTAAACCTCGCCAGGATGAAAACGCATACGTTGTGTGATATGACGGCGGCGGTTAAGAATCTCTTTGGCTCTGTTCCGGGATTGTTGAAGGCGGAATATCACGCAAAATATCCGAACAAAAAAGTTTTTTCAGATATGCTTGTGGACCTTTGCCTTGCTAACGCTCCGCAAATTAATATTATTGATGGAGTTGTTGGTATGGAGGGGGATGGCCCTGCAAACGGTACACCTATCAAAACAGGCGTAATTATCGGCTCTGCAAATCCATTTGCAGCAGACTGCTTATGCGCACACATTATGGGCTTTGGGGAAGATGAAGTTGACACCGTGAGGATTTCAAAGGAACGAGGCCTTTGCCCAAAGGTTGAGGAGCTTGAAATTGAGGGAGAGGATATTGCTTCATATCGTTTTAAGTTTAAAAGACCAAAGGGCAGCAAGTCTACGATTGGCCTTGTAAGAATTTTGCCCAAATTTATTAAAAGAAGCTTTGAAAAGAAGGTTCCGCATCCTTTTGTTTTAAAAGAAAAATGTGTAGGCTGCGGAGAATGTGCAAGATGCTGTCCTGCCGAAACCATAACGATGGTGGAAGGCAAAGCTACTATTAATTATGAAAAATGTATTAAATGTTTTTGCTGTCAGGAACTTTGCCCACAAAAAGCTGTTGTGATTAAAAAAATGAAGGTATAACCATAATAAGTTTCGTGCAGTATTGACGAAAGGATTAACAATATGGATCAGTATAAACTTACAAAAAAAGCTTGCCACCTTACAGGTATGACGATGGCAATATCAGCGAATTTGTCGCCTCTTTTATTTTTGACGTTTAAAGATATGTATAATTTATCTTATACGCTGCTTGGATTTTTGGTGGTAATCAATTTTTGTACCCAACTCTTTGTTGATTTAATATTTACGTTTTTTGCTAAACATTTCAATATACATAAAGCAGTAAGAAGTACACCATTAGTTATCTTTGTTGGCTTAATACTGTATGCGGTTTTGCCGATGGTTTTTCCGGAGAAGGCGTTTTTGTGGATAGCGATTGGGACGGTAATATTCTCTGTTGCTTCCGGATTGAGCGAGATTTTACTAAGTCCTGTGATTGCGGCAATTCCGAGCGAAAATCCCGAGGGCGAAATGAGTATACTTCACTCAATGTATGCCTGGGGCGTAGTAGGTGTAGTAATACTTAGCACGTTGTTCTTAACCATTTTTGGCGGCACAAATTGGACGTATCTTGCGCTAATTTGGTCGGTAGTGCCGTTTACAGCCTTTTTAATGTTCTTAAAGGCAAAGCTTCCTCCAATCAACACTTTTGAATCTAAACAAAAGAAAACAAAAATATTTAACAAAGGTATTGTACTATGCGCCTTTTGCATATTTTTTGGCGGAGCGGCAGAATGTACAATGTCTCAATGGGCATCAGGATTTATTGAAAATGCTATTGGCGTTCCGAAATTGTATGGGGATGTCATAGGTGTTGCGCTGTTCGCAGCATTGTTGGGGACGGGAAGAATTTTATATTCAAAATATGGTAAAAAAATTATTAATATTTTGCTCTTCGGTATGTTAGGTGCGAGTATCTGTTATTTCCTGGCGAGTTTGTCGCTGAGCCCTGCAATTGGAATTATAGCGTGCGCGCTGACAGGTATTTTTACGTCTATGTTATGGCCGGGAACTTTAATTTACGTAGAAGAAAAGTTCGAAAATGTTGGTGTGGCTGTTTACGCACTTATGGCTGCCGGTGGGGATATGGGCGCGTCTGTTGCTCCACAGCTGCTTGGCTTTGTATCTGACAAATTCAGCCTTACGGATTATGCTATGAAGATTTCACAGACTTTTAATATAAGTGCAGAACAAGTTGGTATGAGGGCAGGTCTGCTTGTGGCAGGGATTTTTCCTGTTGCCGGTCTGCTGTGCGTACTTTGTATGAAAAAACATTTCAAAAGGCCAGGCAAGATTGCATTGAAGTAGCCATTCGGCATTTTAATTAATGTATTTTGTCCTGATTTTACACGAGCCTATAAGAATGACAAAATTTGAAGAAGGTGATATAAATGATTAACGAGATACAGTTTATAGCGATTTTACTCGTATCGGCAACGGGTGCATTTATACAAAGAGTAACCGGTTTTGGTTATGGTATTTTTGTTATGATATTTTTCCCGTATATTATAAAGACACATACTTCGGCAGCGGCAGTATCTATGATTGTTTCATGCATATTATCTATGTACAATTCAATTATTTACAGAACAAAAATACCCTATAAAAAAGTTTTTCCTTTAATTGCAGCGTCTTTGGTTACTATTCCTATTGCTGTTCGTTTTTCGGTTATGGTATCGGGAGATGTTTTTAAAAAAATACTTGGTATTGTTCTTATTGTGCTTAGTCTTTACTTTCTTTTTCTGAATAACCGTATAAAGATGAAGCCAACCGTAAAAAACGGTGCAATTGCCGGAGGTCTCGGCGGAGTGCTGACCGGATTGTTTTCAACCGGCGGACCACCTATTGTACTATATCTTATGAATGCTTTAACAGACAACGTTATGTATTTTGCGTCAACGCAATTTTATTTTGGACTGACAGGTATTTATTCAACACTTGTAAGATTTTTTAACGGAATTATTACTATGGAAGTAGTTGTTTATTCTGTTATTGGCTTGGTTGGAAGTTTGGTTGGAAATTTTGTAGGCAAGCATATCTTTGATAAATTGAATGCGCAAAGACTCAAGCAATTGGTTTATTTTGGGATGATTATAAGTGGCATCGTCATGATTTTATAAAATATGAAATAAATATTGAAAAACAATAGTGTAAAATTTAAGAAGAGGAGGGGGAGCTTTGAGAAAATTTGACGTTAAGGGGATGAGCTGTGCGGCGTGCAGCAGCCGTGTGGAAAGAGCGGTTGCTTCATTAGACGGGGTAGATGAATGCGCCGTTAACCTCCTTAGTAATTCGATGGTTGTAGAGGGAAGTGCTACGGACGACGAAATTATTGCTGCTGTAAAAAAGGCCGGGTATGAAGCTTCCTCAAAAGACGACAACAAAGCTGTAAACGACGAGCTAAGTCATGCAAAAGAAGTCAACAGCGTTAGAAAGAGGCTGATTTATTCCGCCCTTCTTTTGTGTGTGCTGATGTATATATCGATGGGATATGTTATGTACAATCTGCCCCTGCCTCAATTTTTGGCTCGTAGTGATGCTTTGATTGTAGTTGTACAGCTTGTTCTTGCTACGTTTGTTTTGATTTTGAACAAGAAGTTCTTTGTAAATGGTTTTTTGGGGCTTGTACGTCTTTCGCCAAATATGGACACGCTTGTTTCGATAGGGTCGCTTTCGGCTTATCTATACAGCGTTGTTCTGCTTGCGGACATGCTGATTAACAAATCTCATCATCTGCACGGACTTTACTTTGAATCGGCCGCTATGATACTGACTTTGATTACAGTGGGTAAGATGCTGGAAGCAAGGGCAAAAGGTAAAACTACAACCGCGATAAAAGGCCTTATGGAGCTTTCGCCCAAAACTGCGACGTTAAAAAGAGGCGAAGATGAAGTTGTAACATCAGTTGATGACGTTAAAGTTGGAGATGTATTTATAGTTCGTCCCGGGGAGAGCGTGGCGGTTGACGGCGTAGTTATTGACGGACAAAGCTCAGTAGACGAGGCGATTCTTACCGGAGAGAGTATCCCTGTCGACAAGTCGGTTGGAGATAATGTTTCTGCCGCTACAATAAATCTGAGTGGTTACCTTGTTTGCAGGGCAACACGTGTCGGTAAGGACACAACACTTTCGCAGATTATAGAGGTGGTTAACAACGCCTCTGCAACAAAAGCTCCTATTGCAAAGATAGCGGACAAGGTTTCCGGTGTGTTTGTGCCGGTTGTAATTGGGGTTTCTGTTGTTACTCTTATTGTATGGTTATTGATTGGACAAGGATTTGAATTTGCGCTTGCCAGGGCGATTTCTGTGCTTGTTATAAGCTGCCCTTGTGCCCTTGGACTTGCAACCCCTGTCGCTATTATGGTAGGTAGCGGGTTTGCTGCAAAAAATGGAGTTTTATTTAAAACGGCGACTTCTCTTGAAGTTACAGGAAAGGCTAAGATAATTGCCTTTGATAAAACCGGCACTATTACACAGGGCAGACCTGTTGTAACAGACGTGATATCCGTAAATCCGGGCGGAGAAAAAGAGCTGATAAGTATAGCATATGCTTTGGAAAAAAACAGTGAACATCCGTTGGCAAAGGCAATAGTCAGCTATGCAAATGAGACAGATGTACAACGGCTTACGGTTACTGAATTTAAAAACGTGCCCGGGAACGGACTGATTGCAAAGCTTGAAAACGCAGATGTTTGTGCCGGAAATCTTGAATTTATAAAAAAACAGATTGATGTTGACGAAGATACTATAAAAAAGGCACGGGAACTTTCTGCGCAGGGGAAAACACCGCTATATTTTAGCAAGGGAGAAAGTCTGCTTGGAATAATTGCCGTAGCTGACACTATTAAAAAGGACGCAGCTGACGCTGTGACAGAGCTTAAAAAGATGGGAATCCGTGTAGTGATGATAACCGGAGATAACCAAAGAACTGCAAAGGCGATAAGCGAAAAGACAGAAATAGATGAAGTGTTTTCGGATGTTTTACCCGATGAAAAAGAGAAAATCGTTAGCGAATTAAAAAAGACTGCAACGGTTGTTATGGTAGGCGACGGGATTAACGACGCACCAGCGCTTACAACGGCTGATGTTGGGATATCGGTAGGAGGTGGTACCGACATAGCTATTGATGCGGCGGATGTAGTCTTAATGGGAGATTCGCTTTCGGACGTTGTGGCGGCTGTTAAAATCAGTAAAAGTGTGATTAAGAACATACATGAGAACTTGTTTTGGGCGTTTGGATACAATATTATAGGAATACCGCTTGCGGCCGGAGCGTTCACACATCTGGGACTTACCATGAACCCGATGTTTGGTGCGGCGGCTATGAGCTTTTCCAGTATATTTGTTGTGTCTAATGCGCTTAGGTTAAACTTTATAAAACTAAAAAAAGAGGAGACGGTGAAGATGTTAATAAAAATTGAAGGTATGATGTGCCCACACTGTGAGGCGAGGGTTAAAAAGACCTTAGAAGAGTTGGCAGGAGTAGAAAAGGTGGAGGTAAGCCACGAAAAAGGCACTGCGAACATAACTTCCTCAACAAATATAAGTGAAGAAACTGTCAAAGCTGTAATAGAAAACCAGGGATACAAGGTTCTAGCTATTGATTAGACAGATTTTGTATTTGTGCAAACAAAAAGACACCGTATGGTGTCTTTTTTAATATCTGAGTCAGCGATTTTTTATGATTTTACTGTCGAAGTTAAGATGTTGGTGCATATAATGATAATATAATTTTTTGGTTGGAGATGATTCCTTGAGAAACATAAATATTCTGTCATACACGAAAAAACCTTATGCTGTGGCAAGGATACAAGGCAGCAGCAACTATCCAAAGATACAGGGCTTGGTTAGATTCTATCAAAGAAAAGAGGGTGTCTTGGTGTGGGTTTATGTATCAGGTTTACCCAAAAGCGATGATGTGTGTAAACAACCGATTTTTGCTATGCATATTCACAACGGGGGCAGTTGCACAGGAAACGAAGAAGACCCTTTCGCTGATGCTATGACGCATTATAATCCAAACAATTGTACACATCCTTATCATTCAGGAGATATGCCGCCTTTATTTGGAGCCAATGGAATAGCTTTTTACACCTTCTTAACTGATAGGTTTTCTGCAAAAGATATTATCGGCAAAAGTCTTATTATTCATTCCAAGCCCGACGACTTTACAACACAACCGTCAGGAAACTCGGGGGAAAAGATTGCTTGTGGAATTATAGTGAAAAATTAAATTTAAGTCGATAAAACCATAATGTATTATATTGGCATAAAAAAAAACAAGCATCTAAAGATGCTTGCTTTTTAGTGGCGGAGAAGGACTTTTACCGTCAGAAAACACAAAACGCACTTCTCCTAAACAAGCCATTTTCAGCCACTTGATTTTCTATATTTCAAGAGAAAATCTGAAAAGAGCATATCGTTAAACTTATTTTGTCCCCAGATGAATTTCTGGGGGCAAAATTTATTTTCTATTCTTATTCAAATCTGGTATTCCCTTATAGGTCTTAAAGTCTTTTTTTGATTCAGCATTTTTCTTTTCAATAAGGTCATTTGTCATTGTTCTGCTGAAACCTATGAAAAATGATTTCTTACAGATGATGTCAAAAACTCTATCACTACCATTTAGAGTATAGCCATTTAGATTTAACAATTTTTCTGTAAGCGATAGAGGGAATGAAAGGGCAAAAGAAAGATTTATAAATATCTTCTTTCTAAATTCTTGTTCGCATTTGTTTTTACTGATGAAATCATTATATACACTTTTGGGAACTCCATATTCTTCAAGTGCTTCACAATAACTGCTTTTACTTGTTCTTTCAGTAAATTCAATTTCATAATTTCTTTTCTTGTCGCACTCTTTCAAGAATTCATCATAAGAAGATGATTTAAGCCACTTATTGTCAATAAATACTCTTGTTCTTATTTTTAATTCATTAAATCGCTGATTTAAGATAATATCGTGTAATGTGTCTTTATAAGAAATTTCGTGTTTTGCTTTTTCTTCTTTTGAAGTGTCTGTGTCCTTTGCTTCTTTCTGTTCAAAGACCTTAATCAGTTTATCATAATATTTGTTAAACTGTTGTGAAAGTTCGTTTTCTATCTTACTGGAAGCAAAAATAGAATTTTCAAAGTTATAAATAAAAGGATTGATTGTTTCTTTTCCACTACCGAAATCAAAATGGAATGAAATCATATCTCGGTATGAAGTATAAATAATCGCTTTCTTATATTTTTCACTTTTGTAAATGCTTTCGTTTGCTTCTGAATGTCTTTCCCATTCATCACAAAAATTTTCTAATTCAATATAATAATCTTCAATTCTATCAAAATTTTCACGAACTACACATTGACGGCAACTGATAATCCAATCGGCAATCTCTTTATAATTCATTTTTGATAAATCAACTGAAAATAAACCATTCATAATAATACACCACCTAAAAGAGAAAACCGCCAGAATGTAAAAACACATTCTGACGGTTTCTGTTATTCCTACCATTTGTATTTGTTGCCTGCCCCAAAGGGCAGGAGTAATACCATTTCTTAACCATTTTGTTTCCTGCCATTGTTATTCTTTTAGACTAACAAAATAGATATGAGGGTGTAAAGGTTGCCCTTTACCTTATATACTATGCAGGAATATGTCAGAATATAACCTTTATTACAATTTAGTCAAGTTAAATACCCATTTAAGCCAACAAGAAACCGAAGTAGAACGCCGTTCTATCTGTCCTTTATTACAAACATTCAATTCTTTCATCATCTTTGTAATATCGCTTTTCTTTGGAAGTTCCCCAGAACTAATAATTTCATCAAAGAAGTGAGCATATATTTTATGTTGTAAAATCAAACTGACTATTTTAAGTTGTCGTTCTTTATAGTTTAACTTAAAAACTCTATTTCCAAGTTCGGTTAGTTGTACGAAAATTTGTTTATCTTCCTTGACTTTTTCAAACAACCCCAAATATTTCCCAGCATTAAAATAATAATCAGATTGTCTTTCTTGAAAATCCATAAGTTCTGCTATCTGGACTGTTGTCATAGGATTATCATACATATTTTCAAGTAGAGAAATAATGCGATCCATTGAATCTGCCTGAACAAATGGTATGGTTGTTTTTTCCATATTATCATCTGTTATAATGTTTGTATTGTTCCTGACAGAGATTAAATCTTCCATATCAATACTGGTATCTTGTAATGAATAGTTTTTTGTCTTGACCAATTCAATAGAAGAATAATCTTCAAGTTTTGTAAATCTATATTCAAACAATCTATATATCATATTTGAATATACAGAGAACACAAGTCTTATAGGCTTATTTACTTTTGTTTTCCACAATCTATATGGATAATATAATTGTCTTATATGAAAATCTTCATATACAACATTTTTGGCTTCCATTATAACTACTGATTCATCATTTTCAAAACCACCGTCAATTTCACAACGAGCATTATTAACTACAACATTCCTTTTTATGTTTCTAAAAGTATCTACTTGAAACTCAAAAGTCCCCGTCCCCATTTTTCCATTAAATGTTGAAACATTTTTACTTGTTCCCAGAAAATCGTCAAGTATGCCTGTTAGAATCAATACATTTATAGCATTAGCCTCGGAGTTTATATTGTTTATGTCTATTGACTCATACTCTGGCACATCAACATGTGTCATTTTTTCCACTTTTTCTTCCAATTCAGGTATTTCTTGATATAGTATAAAATCACTTATAACATAAGAACTGCTACTGTCAGGCAGAATATTTAGTTTGTTTTTCCTCAATATATCTGGAAGTGATGATGTGCTGTCCCATTTTGCCATAAGTCTAGGTTCTTTATATTCTTTTATTTGACTTGCCTTTATATGAAATATTCCGTTTGTTTCAACTTCTTGTATGATATTATATTTTTCTATTAACTCTTTCCAAGCGTCATTAGTAGAAAGGTTTTTACTTTTGTTCTGGGACATAATAAACTAACACCTCATTTATTTCCCCTCTTTTTTCAGCATTACTGTTTATTGTTCGTTTTGCTTGAACTGTAAGAATGGAATAATCTTTATATAAATCTCTAATCTCTGGACAATCAGAGTTAGAAAGCAAAAAGCCTATATTCTTGGCTTTTAATTTATCACACTCTCTTTTTAACTCAACTTGTTGTTCATAAGAAAAGCCGTTTTCAGTATAGCCAGTAAAAGAAGATGATGATGAAATAGGCATATAAGGTGGATCAAGATAAACAAATGCCCCTTTTCTCAATCCTTTTAAAGCTTCTTTATAATCTCCCTGCTTAATTGTAATGTTATTATTTTTCAAATATTTTGACATTGCCCTGATTGTAGGAGCATTGACTATGTTAGGATTTTTATATTTACCATAAGGGGAGTTAAATTGCCCTGCTGAATTAACCCTATATAAACCATTAAAGCAAGTTTTGTTTAAGTATATTATTCTCGCCGCTTTTTCCACATCGGTAAGAGAATCAAAGTTTTTAACTCTATCTAATGCCCTTACCTTGTAAAAATACTCTTCGTTGTTATTTAAACTATGTTTTTCCAGTTCCTTAATTAGTTCTTCTGGGTAATCTCTAACAGTCAAATATACATTTATCAATTCTTCATTGTAGTCATTGATAATAGCTTTTTTAGGTTGTAGTTCAAAGAAAACCGCACCACCACCAATGAATGGTTCAACATAAGTAGAACAGTTGGCATTTATTAAAGGAATTATACTATCTAATAATTGCCTTTTTCCACCAACCCATTTTAGTATGGGGCTAATAAGCACATTTTTCACTTGAACACCTCTTTTCAAAACAATCTAAATTTATTATAACACATAATTTCCCAAAAGTCAATTTTCTTCCGCATAAAAGGATAATTTCTGAATATTTATTGTTTTATGGTGGAATATATATTCTTTTCTTATCTATTCTTAATAGATATACCTTCTTAACTGATATATTCTTTCTCTTACTTAATAGAGGGGTATATATTATATAAGTCATATTACATTGTAGTCTTTTTGTATTTAATTGTGTTCGGGAATGTCTTTGTCTGCCTTGTTTCTTCGGTTGTGTCGGTTTTTCTATATGTGTAAATTTAATTCGTTGTGCCTTAATGGTGGCGTTTGCTTTTGATACGGCGGTATAAAATCCGTGCTTGTCGGTTGATAATATTCCTTTTTCGTCTATCTCTACTGTTCGTATGGTCTGGGATTGTCTTAATACATAGGTCAATGCTTCTTCTTGATATTCTCGGCAATCGTTATACCATACTGCTTTGGTCTTATATTTGTTGTTCAAGCGGTCAGCCATAAGGGAACATATCATATCAGCAGGATTGCCGTATAGAACGATATGTATGTGCGGTGCGGTCTTGTGGTTAGGTAGATAGTAGTTAGTTCTGGCAAATCTCTTTTTCGGTCTGCCCCTTTTTCCAGTTCGCACAGTTGTCATAGTCCCTGCTTTTGGATTGTATTCACTAACACCGATAACCGCCTTACAAAAGTAGCCTTTTCTCGCACATAGTCTTTGAAGCCATATTTTAATGGTGTTTGCTTCCTTTACTGCTTCTTTGGTGTTGCTAAAAATACTGCTTGAAACAGTAAGCATCATAACTTTGGTCTTTCTTTTCATTTGTATCACTCTCATATCTCTATTTTTAGAAACATACGGAGAAAATGAAAAGTATATAAATTTTAAGTGTCTGACGATTTTTGAAATCGTTATAACATAAGTATTTCAAGGCATTTTATAACAAAAAAATAGCCTTATACCGCAGTATAAAGCCATTTTTTAAATTTCTCCCAGAGAAAATTCCATACTCTCTACCCATTGTTCAAAATCTCTCTGGAAGGTCTCTCTTGATATTTCTTCCAGAAATTCAATCTCGTCTTTTGTCAGTTTCATATCTAATCCGCCGTCCTTTCCTTTATATATTATATAAGGTAGGAACTCGGACTATAACCATTTTTCTACATCAATCCCAGAAAAGAGACGATTTTTTACATTATACCAATGAAATCTTATGTTTTCATCTGGGAAATGATTAAAAACTTTCTTTTGTAAGAATTCTGATTTTTCATTAAGAGAATACACATCAAATATAACTCTTGTCGGTATGCCATACATCATTGATGATACCGCTTCAAGAGATTTTTTTATGTTCCTTATAAGTTTCTCGGCATTGTTCTGGTGTAGAAAGATAGCCAGATGAACTTGGAGCGTGTTCTCGGTGTAGTCGGCATAACGAACATAAACATTATTATTTCTCATAATAAGTAGGTCTGTTGTCTGGCAGGCGGTTTTCTTCAAGGTGTCTTTTCGCCCTTTGGTGCTTGATTTCAGAAACTCGGTTTTCTCTTTCAGTTCGTCCAGATATAATTTTAATGTGCTTGTGTCGGCACTTTTGCCACTCATAAAGCAAAATACTCGGTTTAAGAAATTCAAACTGTTCTCTACGGCATAGTAGCAGAAATTCCCTTGTTGTAGGATTTTAACCATTTTCTCGGTGTTGTCAAAATATGTATGTATCAGCATTTCGCAGAGTAAGGCAGAGTGAAGCAGGTGCTTACTCGTTAGTCTGGGCGATTTTGTTGATAATCCAAAATGACGATAGGCAATATGCTTGACGATTATAACCTTGTTTCTTCCTATCTGCTTTACCTTGATAATGCCATTGTCTATAAGTCTTTCAATTAGTCTGGTGTCGGTTTTTCCTATCATACTGTAAAAGTGTTTCAGGAACATCACGCCCCCACACCCTGAAATAATTATATATATAATTTTTTCGTTATCTGCCAGAAGTCTTTTCTGGCACATTTCTTTTATTCCGTCCATTTTTAATTCCCCCTTGTTAATTAAATTCGTTCCATTTCAAGACTTCCACCAATTATAGAAACCGTCTCAATTTTAGCATTCACTTCAATTTCACTATATGCCGAAGTAATCACCTCGTAATACTCATTTGTGCCGTAGGCAAGGTCTGGCATTGATACTGTGTGATTAGTCAAAGCATTATATAGTTCTTCGTGTCGGTCATATTGTTTGTCTTCTAACAGTTTGTCCAGATGTTCTTTGAACTCGTCCCTGATTTCTGCTTCACATCTCATAGTAAGCCTTTGTTCTGGCGTTAATGATATTATCTTGTTCATCAGCCTTAAATCGTGTTCTGTGCCAGTGCTTGTATAATATTTGCGGTCGGCAAGTGTCGGCACATTCTGGGCAATCCATTTTCTGCCGTCATCTGATATTCGGTAAATGCTTTGTCTGTTGCCCTTATCATCTATGTATGAGCATTTCTGGATTGTCCTATCAAGCACGAAATTTTTAAGGCGGTTAGCCGTAATAAATTTGAGTGCTTGTTCCTTTGAGCAAACACCAGAACATCTAAGGGCGTTCAAGAATTGAATGTCCTTGTGGTTCGGTGTTTGTATATAATGAGATTTTCTTCCCAAGAAAATCACCCCCTTGAGCTTCTGGCAAGACCGAACGAAGCAAGAAAGAAAAAAATATTCACATTCTGGGAATATGGTGGCATAGCCATTTTTCTTTTGGTGGTATGAAAAAATTATTAAAATAATTTTTATACCTGCGGAGTGAGGTCTTGCGAGATTGTTTTCTTACCGTATTATATATAATACTTTATTTATAAGTGTTCTATAACTTGAAGATGTTGAAACAAGGCGATTAGTCTGGTTGGTGTTGATTTCAATATTTTTCAATATCTTCCGTATATACGGAATGGTTTTCTTGACACATAGTGTAGGTGTGTTATAATAAAAATAGATAGATTTTGTCGCATTTACTTGAATAATGGCGTTCTTCTCACAGTAGTATATAAGAAAAAACAAAATAGAAAGAGAGGAACAAAAGATATGAGTAGAATGGCGGTATATTTTATTACCCAAAGTAAAGCAGGCAACAAAATAGGTATTGAGGGGAAATGGGTTAGATTACCCATAGGTAGAGTAGCACTTGAAAGAGTGCTGAAACAAATCGGTAAGAATGATGAATGTATGGAATGTTTCATCACGGAATGTAAAAACGAAGTATTCGGCAAAGGCAATAAGTTAGATAATCACAAGAAGATTATAGAACTGAATAATTTGGCAGGGCGGTTAAGAAATCTTTCAAATGATGATACTAATAAACTCTGTGCTTTTATTGAAGCATACAATTATTCAAGTTCTGATGATTTAATTAAGATTTTAGATTGCCTTAAAGATTATAAGTTAATCCAAAATGTAGATGAAAGTGCTTACAACACCAGAGAATACAAGGGGAAACGAGTTTTTACCACTTACGGACTATTGATTAAAATAGTTTGATTTCTTCCGTATATACGGAATGGATTTCTTGATTTATAATGATTTTTATGTTAAAATATAATTGTAAGATGTGCATCACAAACAAAAAATCAAATCAAGGAGCGTTTAAGCTATGAAAAGTAAAAATAAAAAAATAATCTATATTCCAAAGGAAGAAAACATCATTGATTACAATGAGATAATTAAGATTTTATGCGAAAATATGAATAACTATATTAAAAGATGAAAGCGAGGCACTAATGATGTTAAATTTGTATATTAGTAATCTCGGAAAATATGTAGAAGGCTTTCTCGTTGGGGAATGGGTAGAATTACCCGTTCCCACAGAGGAACTTGACGAAGTATTAAAGAGAATTGGTATTAACAAAGAATATGAAGAATTTTTTCTGACCGATTGGGAAAGTGAAATCTATGGCTTAACAAAAGTTATAGGTGAATACTCCAATATTTATAAATTAAATGAACTTGCTGAAATGATTGAAGCACTTGATTCTTATGATATTAAGAAACTAGAAGCAGTTTTAGAGTATCAGGGTGCTACATCAGCAACAGAGGTAATGGAACTGATTGAAGATTTAGATAGTTATACTTTATATGAAAATATTGAAAATGACTATGATTTAGGCTATTACTTTGCGGAGGAATGTTGTTGTATTGATATTCCAGAAAACCTAAAATGCTATTTTGATTATTCATCTTATGGCAGAGATATAGACCTTGACGGTTGTGGTTGTTTTACTAAAAATGGTTATATTATGGCTTATTAAAGCAGAAAGGATTAACAGATATGAGAAACAGAGAATTACAAGTTGTAGGTTATGCGAGATATTCTTCTGACCTACAAAGAGAAGAAAGTATTGAAGCACAAGAAAGAGCAATTAGAGAATTTTGCGATAAAGAGGGTTATACCCTAATCAAGTTTTATGAAGATAGAGCACAATCGGCAAAAACCGATAACAGAACTGCTTTCAAGCAGATGATTGCCGATAGTAGTAAAGGCAGATTTGATGCCATTGTAGTACATAAACTTGACCGCTTTGCCAGAAACAGATATGATTCGGCACATTACAAGTATATTATTAAGTCAAACGGAGTTAAACTGTTCAGCGTAACAGAAAGGCTTGATGATAGTCCAGAAAGTGTTATTCTGGAATCGGTTTTAGAAGGTATGGCTGAATATTATATTCTTAACCTTGCCAGAGAAGTTGAAAAAGGCAAAATGGAAAACGCCTTAAAATGTAATCATACGGGGGGACTTCCCCCGCTTGGCTACAATGTAGATAAACAAACAAAGAAACTCGTAATCAATCCAGACGAAGCAGGTGCGGTAAAACTGATATTTGAAAACATCTTAAAGGGAGAATCCTATATGGATGTTGTAAATGAATTAAATCGTAAAGGCTATAAGACCAAAACTGGAAATGTGTTTGGAAAGAACTCACTATTTTCAATTTTGAAAAACGAAAAGTATTGTGGCACATATATTTACAATAAGTCTGAAAAGGCAAATAGTGCTACAAAAAAGAGAAATGGGCATAAATACAAGCCAGATGAAGAAATTGTCAGAATTGAAAATGGTTGCCCTGCCCTTATAAGTAAAGATGATTTTGATAAGGTTCAAAAGATAATGAAAGAAAGGCAACAGAGAGCAGGCAGTTTCAAAGCACGAGAAACATATTTATTGTCTGGGAAAATTATCTGTGGCGAATGTGAATCTGCCTATGTTGGAAATAGCAGAAAGGCAAATGATACACACCCACAATATGTAAGTTATCGTTGCACCCATAAAAATCAAAAGGTTAAATGTCATAATGGCGAAGTCAATCGTGATGTCCTTGATAAGAGTGTAGTTCAACTTATTAGTAAAATTGTCTTTGACGAAAGCAGAATTGAAGAAATTGTTTCTGCTTATAGGAAATATCACAATTCACAAGATGATAACTATACACAAGAGATTAAAAGGCTTGAAAAACTCATTGATAGTGTAAATTACAAAATCAACAATACAACTAATGCTATTGCTTCAATAGGTTTTTCACAAGCACTTGCTGATAGTTTGAAATCTCTTGAAAATGAAAAAATCAGTTTAGATATTGAACTTGAAAATGTAAAGGCGAAAGCCAGAGAAACAACATTAACAGAAGATGTAATTCTTGAAGCATTCAGATATGCTAAATCAGAGTTTGAAAACGGCACATTGAAAGGTATTAAAGAAATTGTAAATCTTTTTGTTGATAAAGTGGTAGTCTATGAAGATAAAGTGGAAATAACATTATGCTATGGTAATGATTTATTAAAACTTGTAGCAGATGACTACGGCAAGGATAATTCCTTGCGGTTTAGGATTGTTGAATTTATTCCTGCCAGAATTTTAGACAAAAAAAGAAAACACAATTTTTTTCAAAATTGTGTTTTCTCTGGCGGAGAAGGAGAGATTCGAACTCTCGCGCCGGTTTCCCGACCTACACCCTTAGCAGGGGCGCCTCTTCGGCCTACTTGAGTACTTCTCCACGGACGAAAAAAATAAAAATATTAAATAAAAAAATGGAGGAGAGGGGCGGATTCGAACCCCCGGACGTCGCAAAACGTCACTGGTTTTCAAGACCAGCTCTTTAAACCACTCAGACACCTCTCCAAGTCAACGTAATAGATTATAACACATTGTGTTTGATGTGTCAATAGATTTTAACACTTTTTTATGGAAAAATAGGTAAATAATGTGGGGTTTGAGCTATTAACTCAAACCCCTGTTGGTGTTATCTTCTGTCAAGCTCTTCTTTAATTAGCTTGTTTAAAATTTGCGGATTGCCCTGACCTTTGGTTGCTCTCATTGTCTGGCCTACCAAGAAGCCGATTGCTTTATCCTTACCTGCCTTATAGTCTGTAACGGACTGTGGGTTGTTATCTATGATTTCCACTACAATTTTAAGAAGGGCGCTCTCGTCACTGATTTGAACGAGGCCTTTTTCTTTAACTATGATTTCAGGGTCTCTTGGGTTTTTAAAGAGTTCTTCAATAACCTTTTTACCTGCTGTATTACTGATGGTGCCTTTTTCGATAATTTCTATCAGTTTAGCGAGGTGTTCTGCTTTAAAAGGTATCTGTGACGGCTCTAAGTTGTTTTCGTTAAGAAGCCTTGAAATATCGCTTAAAATCCAGTTGCTTGCAGCCTTAGCCTTTGCGCCGAGTTTAACACATTCGTCAAGGAAGTCGGCAAGATAGATGCTGAGCGTGATTTGGCTTGCGTCATATTCAGAAAGGCCATGTTCATTGATATACCTTTCCTTACGCTGTTGCGGAAGCTCGGGAATGGAAGCTCTGATTCTCTCTATCCATTCATCGTCAACAACAATCGGAACAAGGTCCGGCTCGGGGAAGTAGCGGTAATCCTGAGCCTCTTCCTTACTTCTCATAGCGTAGGACATACCCTTTGAGTCGTCCCAACGTCTTGTTTCCTGGATTATTTCGTTACCGCAAGTGATTTCGGTAATCTGTCTTTTTGACTCGTACTCAATCGCGCGGAAAGCGGCGCTGAACGAGTTGACATTTTTCATCTCTGTTCTTGTGCCGAACTCTTTTTGTCCCTCGGGACGAACGGAGACGTTGATGTCGCATCTTAGGGAACCCTCTTGCATTTTGCAGTCAGAAACCTTTGTATATTCCAGGATAGACTTTAAGTTTTCGAGGAAAGCTCTGGCCTCCTCAGCACTGCGCATATCAGGCTCTGAAACGATTTCGATAAGTGGAACTCCGCATCTGTTATAGTCAACAAGCGTGTTGCCAGCAACTGCTTCGTGAAGGAGCTTACCTGCGTCCTCTTCGATGTGGATTCTTGTAATACCAATCGACTTTTTCTCGCCATTTACGTTAATATCAACATGTCCGCCTACGCAAAGAGGAAGGTCGTACTGTGATGTCTGGTACGCCTTTGGAAGGTCGGGGTAGAAGTAGTTCTTTCTGTCCTGCTTGCCCTCTCTTGTGATTTCACAGTTTGTGGCAAGGCCCGCCTTTATCGCGTAGTCTACAACCTTTTTGTTAAGTACCGGCAAAACGCCCGGCATACCTGTACAAATCGGACAGCAATGTGTGTTTGTATCGCCGCCGAATTCGTTTGCGCAACCGCAATATATTTTAGAGTCTGTAGCAAGTTCTGCATGAACTTCAAGACCTATGACTGTTTCGAATTTCATTTTCGTTCACCCCTTTACAACTGTGGACGCTTTGTATGAACGTCTGTGTTTTGCTCGAATGTGTAAGCTGCTCTAATCAACGTGGATTCGTCAAAATTCTTACCAATAAGCTGCATACCGATTGGCATATTGTTGCTGTCAAAGCCGCACGGAACAGATATTGCAGGAACACCCGCTATATTGATTGAAACTGTGCAGATGTCTTCTAAGTACATCTGTAACGGGTCTGTTGTCTTAGAACCAAGCTGGAACGCAGTATTCGGTGCAGTAGGAGTGAGGATAAAGTCGTATTTTTCAAAAGCGGCTTCAAAGTCGTTTTTAATAACTGTACGTACCTGCTGAGCCTTTTTATAATATGCGTCGTAATAGCCCGAGCTAAGAGCGTAAGTACCAAGCATAATTCTGCGCTTAACCTCGCTGCCGAAGCCTTCGCTTCTGGTGTTGTTGTAAAGCTCTGTGAGGTTTGTAAAATTCTCTGTCCTGTAACCATATTTAATACCATCGTACCTTGCAAGGTTAGAGCTTGCCTCGGCAGAGGAGATGATGTAATACGCAGGAAGCGCATATTTTGAAGCCTTCATATCGAAAAACTCTACGTCTGCACCAAGAGATTTATAAACATCAATTGCTTTTAAAATTGCGTTTTTGACATCTTCGTTTATACCTTCGCCTATATAGTCGCTTGGCACACCTATTTTAAGACCCTTAACATCGTTAACAAGAGCCTTTGTATAATCTACCTTTGGAAGATTAATTGATGTACTGTCCATAGAGTCGTGGCCTGCGATTGCGTTTAAAACCAAAGCAGTGTCGGTAACATCCTTGGTAAGCGGACCTATCTGGTCCAAGGAAGAAGCAAACGCTACAAGACCAAAACGTGAAACAAGGCCATAAGTAGGCTTTAAGCCAACTACGCCACAATATGACGCAGGCTGACGGATAGAACCGCCTGTATCCGAACCGAGTGAATACACAGCAAGGTCTGCACCGACAGAAGCTGCGGAACCACCGGAAGAACCACCCGGAACTCTTGTGATGTCATATGGGTTTTTAGTCTTTTTAAAGTATGAGTTTTCAGTAGAAGAGCCCATAGCGAACTCGTCCATATTTAACTTACCAAGAATTGGTGCGTTAATTTCTTTAAGCTTTTTAACGACAAAAGCGTCGTACGGCGGAACAAAGTTGCCAAGCATCTTTGAAGCGCAGGTAGTCTTAATGCCGTCTGTGCATATGTTGTCCTTAATTGCAGCAGGGATACCCTCGAGTGGAGCGATTTCTTCGCCCTTTGCAATCTTTTCGTCAACTGCTTTTGCAGTTTCAAGGGCAAGCTCAGGCGTCAAAGTGATGTAACTTTCAATTTTGCCCTCAACATTATCTATGCGGTCAATAACCGACTTGGTTATCTCGACGCTTGAAACTTCTTTGCTTTTAAGCTTGTCCGAAAGCTCGTGCGCAGTAAGCTCGTATAAATTCATAACATTACCTCCTATTCAACAACCTTTGGTACAAGATAGCAGCCTTCGTCCTGAGAAGGAGCGTTCTTTAAAATCGCTTCTCTGTCGTAAGAGCCTGTAACCTTGTCTTCTCTGAAAACATTTTGTACCTTCATGGCGTGATTGGTAGGCGCTACGGAAGATGTATCTATTTCAGACAGCATATCCGCAAAGGTTATTATGCTTTCCATTTCGTTTGCAAGCTTTACGGCTTCGTCGTCTGTTACGTTAAGCCTTGCGAGCTTTGCAACGTATTTTACATTGTCTGTTGTAATTTTCACTTGTGTCATCCTTTCTTTGGATTTTAACCCTATTTTTTTATTATATAACAAAAATTGTAATATTTCAAGCTAATTAAGCATAGAAATAAATTCTTTTTCGTCAATAATCGTAATGCCCAGGTCCTTTGCCTTATCAAGCTTGCTGCCTGCGTTTTCTCCTGCCAAGACATAACTTGTCTTTTTGGATACAGAGGAGGAGGTCTTGCCTCCGAAGCGCTCTATTATCGCGGCCGCCTCGTCGCGCGTGTATGTTGGTAAAGTTCCTGTTAAAACAAACGTCTTGTCAGCAAAACGGTTGTCGGTAACAGAAGAAGTGTAGGTTAAATCAACGCCTGCAAAACGAAGCTTGCTGATTGTGTCAATGCTTCCGGATGAGGAAAAATAGTTGACAATGCTTTGTGCCATTATAGGACCTATGTCCTCGATTTTCGTAAGTTCTTCAAGCGTTGCGTTGGAAAGTGAATCGATGTCTGCAAAGCGCTTTGCAAGAGTTTTTGCCGCCTTGCTGCCTATATTGCGTATGCCGAGGGCGTAGATTACTCTGTCAAGTCCTGCTGTTTTTGAAGCTTCGATAGCTTTAATTAAGTTGTTTGCAGACTTAACGCCCATACGGTCTATTTCTACCAAGTCTTCATATCTCAGATAATAGAGGTCGGCTGCGTTGTTAATAAGCTTTAACTGTGCAAGCTGCTCTATTATCGAAGGGCCAAGGCCGTCAATATCCATAGCATCTTTGGAGGCAAAATGGATTATGTTTCGAATCTTCTGTGCAGGGCAGTTGGGGTTAATGCACCTTGTGGCCGCTTCGTCTGCCTCGCGCACAACAGGCGAGTTACAAACAGGGCAGTTTTTAGGCATAGAGTAGGAGGATTCGTCCCCTGTCCTTTTATCTTTTACGACCTCTACAACCTCAGGAATAATGTCGCCGGCCTTTTGTATTATAACAGTGTCGCCTATTCGGATATCTTTATTCGTTATATTGTCTATGTTGTGAAGAGTTGCACGGCTGACAGTCGAGCCGGCAATTCTGACGGGTTCGAGCTCTGCGGTTGGTGTAAGAACACCGGTTCTGCCGACCTGAATAGTTATGTCCAAAAGCTTTGTCTGCTTTTGTTCAGCAGGATACTTATAGGCAATTGCCCATTTTGGAGCTTTTGCAGTACTACCAAGCTCTGTTCTGTGTGTAAAGTTATTTACCTTTATAACCGCGCCGTCTATGTCGAAGCCAAGCTCCCCTCTTGATTCGCCTATTCTTTGAATTTCGTCATATGCGTCTTTGATTGAAGTGAAGGTACGATAGGTTGGGCTGACCTTAAATCCAAGCGATTTTAAGAATTCGAGAGACTCTGTGTGAGAAGATAGCTCTGCACCACGAACCTGCTGTACATTAAAAACAAATATGCTTAAATTACGCTCTGCTGTTATTGCACTGTTTAGCTGTCTAAGTGAGCCTGCGGCGGCGTTCCTCGGGTTAGCGAAGAGAGGAAGTTCTTGTTCCTCACGTCTTTGGTTGAGCTCGACAAAGCTTGAAACGGGCATATAAACCTCGCCCCTGACTTCGAGATAGGGAAGAGGAGTGTTAATGTGTAAAGGGATAGACTTTACAGTCTTTAAATTCTGGGTTACGTCTTCGCCAACTACGCCGTCGCCTCTTGTGGAGCCACGGGTGAATTCGCCGTTTGTATATTCCAATGATACGGAAAGACCGTCGATTTTCATCTCTACTACGTACTCTGGGTTGGGAATAACCTTTTTAACAGAAGCGTCAAAGGAGGCAAGTTCTTCAAATGAAAAGGCATCTGTCAAGCTCTCCATGGGTACGTCATGCCTAACTGTCGAAAAGCCGTCCAGCACCTTGCCGCCTACACGTTCGGTAGGGGAATTTTTAATCTTAAACTGCGGATATTCTGCTTCAAGACGCATAAGCTCGTGTAAAAGCTTATCGTACTCGAAGTCGGTTATTGTCGGATTATCCATGACATAGTAGTTGTAGCTATGTTGTTCGATTTGTTTCGCAAGTTGTTCAATATATTCTTTCATTTGCGTAACCCTCCATATATAGTTATAATATCACACTTTTGGTAATTTTACAACTATTTAGCTATATAAACATTCGGGATTTTACCAAGTATTATTGTTTCGCTCAGCATACTCTCGGAGGAGACTGTTGTCTTTAACTCTTCGTAGGGTAAAATAATCAAAATTTCAACACTTATAATCATTGAAATCTTGTGCTTGGTCTGGTTTATCCCTGCGCTTTCAAACCGGTTGTCGATTTCTGCTTTTGGGGTGCCTGATATAAGCACTCTTATCGGAATTGACGGGCCGCGGCCTGAGAATAAGCTGCTTTTGGTTATGTTACCAAGCGGTATGCTTAGTTCATTATAGTTTGAATTACTTAGAAGCTCTACAAGCTTTTTACTCGATTTCAGCTTGATTTCGTTAATGATTTTTGTGTTTTTATCTATCGAAACTATGTTTCCGTTTTCGTCCTTTGTTATCACTGAAAGCTTTGAATAATCGATATTGCTTTTGGCGGTTTCGGTTGATGTTTTGTTAATAAGATCAATAGCGTACAACTTTGCCTCCGATACAGCAAGATTGGTAAGCAACGGACGAAGTGAGCGCTCTGTTAAGTTGTAAACAAGAGTTGTAGAAACGAGCATAATGGATACAATCAGAAGAAGAGCAACCTTTTTGCTGTTCAGGTTAAGGCTATAAATTAAGCGTGATTTATGCTTGTTATATGAGCTTTTCATCTTTGTCCTCATTTCATATTTAATGTTTGGTTTAATATAAATATATTAGCTTTAATAAAATATTAAACCTATATTCAGGAGGAGCTATGAGCAGATATGCAGATTTGAGGAACAAAGAAATAATCAATGTTGTTGACGGAAAAAGGCTGGGGTATGTTTGCGATGTGGATTTTGACCTGTCTTGTGGTACGGTTTCAGCGCTGATTGTGCCTCACAAAATAAGCTTTTTGGGTCTGTTTGGGAAGAAGGATGAATACGTTATCCCGTGGGAAAATATCAAAAAAATTGGTGATGATATAATTATTGTTGAAATTTGTCTTTAAGTGATTGAAAAAAACAAAGTATTATGATAAAATAATAAAAAGCAATTAATGGAGCTATTAATTATGAAAGAAAATTATGATGTAATTTCTGAAATTATGAGCAAAGAAGCATAATTGCAAAATATTTAATAACGTTGTAGACGGAAGTGGTTATATGTATATAGACAAACAAGGACAAAAATGGTATAAAGTAGGATTGCACATACACACTACGGAATCGGACGGTGCAGCAACAGTAGAAGAGTCGGCGGCTATTTATAAAGCTGCCGGTTTTGATGCGATTGCTGTTACTGACCACTGGAAATATCTCGGAGAAGATACTGTATGCGGATTAAAGTTAATTTCCGGTTGCGAATACAATATTGGTGCTTTTGACTCGATTTCGGGAGTAATGCATATTGTCGGTGTCGGAATGAAAAAAGACCCGTGCATCCAAAAACATTATACACGTCAGGAAGTTATTGACGCTATTAACGAAAGCGGCGGGATTGCTATTTTAGCACATCCTGCGTGGTCGTTAAATACTTTAAAGGACGCCAAAGCGCTGTCCGGCTTTGTTGCGACAGAAATTTACAATACTGTTTCCGGCGTAAGGCAAAGCAGTCGTCCTTATTCAGGACATTTTGTTGATGTTTTGGCAAACGCAGGGATAACGTATAAATTAGTCGCAACCGACGATACACACTACTACGGCGGCGTTGACGACGCTAAATCATATATAATGGTAAACGCGGAAAATGATTCAACAGAGGAAATCCTCTCAGCTATAAAAAAAGGTAACTTTTATTCTTCGCAAGGGCCTGAACTTTATGTTACAAGGGAAGAAGATAAAATTGTTGTCAACTGCAGCAAGTGTACAAAAATCGCCTTTTTGTCGAACGCGGCGTGGGTATCGGACAGAATAATTCGTGGAGAAAATTTAACACATGCGCAGTACCGTGTTAAAGACTTTGAAAAATGGGTAAGAGTCGAAGTAACAGACGACAACGGGAATTACGCCTGGAGCAACATTGTTGTTCTTGATTAAAGTTCTATAATTTGTCCGGTAGAGGAGGATTTGGGTTGATGAAAATTTTTGCCGCATTACTTTGCGCTTTGTTGCTTCTTTGCGGATGCTCACAGGGAACAGAGCAAAATTCGCAAAGTCCAAAGGCATCAGTATCTCAATCCGTAACGATTTTGGAAAAGGGAGACTTTTTTTTCATAACGGGTGTTGTAAACTACTCGGACGAGCCAAGTGATATTGGACAGGAATATTGCTTTATAACAACAGGTGAGAAGGTAGAATATAATTACATAGATATTTATGGCGAGACATCCAAATGGTCGAGCGATGTGTTTTGCACCAAGGGCGAAGATACGACCCTAATGAAAGATTATGTTGGTAAAACCGTTACAATATCAGGTGTATTTGATGCGGAGTCGCACGGAATACCCTATATAACTAATATAATTATAGAATAACATTCAGGCAAACACCGTTCTAGAATATGGGGTACTATTATGAAAAAGAGATTAATTATATCCACGATTTTTATTGTCCTTGTTGCTTTGACTGTATTCTTGCTTGAAAATGTCGGAAATAATTCAAACGACGAAATGTTTAATGTAAAAAAGATGTACGCTATGCGAAATACTCCTATAACTGACAAGGTTGAGGTGCATAGGGTGGCGAAAACGGTCAATATGACAGGATATCAATACGTGGGAGTTGATATCTGGAACGATGCTGGGAATGACAGAGTTGATGTGAAGTTTAAAGTTGATGATCGTTCTAATTACAGATATATGGATTACACAGCTATAAATAAAACAGCTGCCTTTTTGCTTGCGCTTATACCTGACGCAGATGCGGTAGCTTTTTATGTATTTGATGAGTATGGTGATGAAAACAACCTCGAAACATCGTTTAATGGCTCGTATTTTGATAGGGAGCTTGTGCACGAACGAACAGGAATGGATATATTTCATAAAGAATACATAGACGCTGCTTTTAATAGCACTGAAACTTTTAATGAATATTACACAGCAGTAATGAACATTGTTGGTAAAGATACGAAATCCGACTGGCAGGATCAAATGTATGCGTTTATAGGCGATGACTGCGAAATAGTAGTAAATAGCGGTATGGGAGTAGATATTGCACTTGACGATGAGTTTTTGAGCAGTGATGATTGCGCTATAATCGAAGAACTCCTTAGCGATGATGGAAGAGGAGTCGACTTTTCATCTTATCCCGGTAAGGGAGAAAGTGTTCATATTGCCAAATACGATGTTCGTAATTTTAAAACCGGCGTAACCAGAAAATGTGCAATTGCATATTGCTATCATAATGAAACAGGACTTATGATGCTTGCACAAAAGTTTTTGGATAAACCTGATGACATACAAATTTTCCGTAATCAAATTACTAAAAGATAGCTATGAACCGGGCGGACATGCGAAACCGGTAGTTACAACAGAAGAGGGGTTAATATCCCTGTACTTAAAAAATAGTATATGCAACTTCGTGAAATAAATATTTCGCGAAGTACGAGGGAGGTGTTTTTGGCGATATGATTAATTTTGACGACTGTACCCCTGAATTAAAGGATTTTCTTACATATTTAGAGGTTATCAAAGGTAAATCAAATAACACTGTTAATGCATACTATTACGATTTAAGACTGTTTTATAAATTTGTAAAGTACAAAAACAACAGCTCTTTTAAATTGGAACAAATCGATGAGCTTCAGATTAACGATGTACCTTTTGAACAAATCAAAAAGATACGCCTTACTGATTTGTATGAATATATGAATTACGTTAACAGATATCGTTCCAATTCTTCTTCCGCACGTGCCCGTAAGGTTTCATCGCTGAAAACGTATTTTAAATACCTGACCAACAAGGCCGAGCTGATTGACATAGACCCAACTGTCGAGCTTGATGCGCCGAAAATCAGCAAAAGGATGCCCAGATATCTCGATTTGGACAGCAGTATTAAACTGTTAGACGCTGCGCAGACACTAAATGAGCGTGATTTTTGCATATTAACTTTGCTTTTGAACTGTGGGCTGCGTGTATCTGAACTGGTTTCAATTAATCTTACAGATATCAGCGAGAGCAACCTTAGAGTTATAGGTAAAGGCGACAAGGAACGCCAGGTTTTCCTTAATCAGTCATGTATAGATGCTATAAACAACTATCTCTCTGTACGTCCAAAGGCTAAGCACGGCTCTGAAAACGCGCTGTTTTTAAACCATCACGACGCAAGGCTTGGAGTGCGCGGAATCCAGCTTATAGTTAAGAAATATCTTATGCTTGCCGGGCTTGATTATAATTCATACACTACTCACAAGCTCCGCCATACGGCAGCAACGCTTATGTATAAGCATGGAAACGTTGACGTTTTGACGTTGCAAAAGATTTTGGGCCATACCAATCTTTCAACTACACAAATATACACCCACACGGACGATAAGCAAATTGAAAATGCTATTAAAAGCAATCCACTGGCGCAATATTCTCCTAAGGACAATTAATACTTTACATATTAAAAGACAGCTTTAAAATTAAATCCGGCTGTCTTTTTTTATAAAAATTTATTGATTTTCAGGCTTTTCTACATCACTAATAGCTATTTCGGCATAATCACCTTCAAATTCTATGCATTTACCACAGTTATCACAGATTTTGCTTGAATCTAAATCGCAAATATTACATTCGCCGCAGTCAATGCATCCTCTATCATATAAAATACATTTTTTCATAATCATTTTAGTTTACATAATAAAATTATGGTAAAACTATCTCCTTTAAAATATCTTTTAAAACTTCAACATCCGAAAGGTAAACCCATTCGTTAGGTGTATATAGGTTTTTAATCGGTATACCAATAGCTAAAACATTCGATATTGTTGAATTTCTTTGCATAAAGCCTGCTTCACAAATCAGCTTGTCTGTTACTAACCTTTGAATCTTGTCGTATTTATCAAGCTTTTGAGTAATTTTTATATCTGCTATATAGTTTTTATCTCTTAGAATTACAACAGGTCCATTACCTAAGATTGCCTCTTCGTCTTCTACTGCACAAATGTTATATAATTCGTCAATATCTACACCGTAAAGCGCAGTTTGTGCACCTTTTTTATCACAATAATTTTGAGCAGAAAATACAAAGTAATATTCGAATAGTGAATCTCTGACCTCACGTGCCAAATCACACAAAATTTTGCAACAAACCGACCTTTCTAAAGCTTTTCCTACAATGAATTTATCACTTTGAGTTAAATTGTTGCTAAAAACAAGGGTTTTTGATATCAATTCACTGTTAAGTATATTTGCTTTACACTTTGATAAAACATTCAGTTTGTAACCATCAACCTTGCCATAATTTCCTTTTATTTCGTCATTTTGTGTGTTTAAAAAACAATTTCCGCTATTATCAGACAGTAAAATATTGTGTAATGATTTCGACTTTACAGTGCCTATTGATGATGTGACGACAAAATCAGGTGAATTATGATGAGTAATTATAAAGCCTGTCTCATCCATAGGTGCTGTAATGGCAATTTTCTTGCCCTTACCGGCCTTGTGTATAATCAAATTACCCAAACTATCAACTTTTATATCGGAATAGAAATCGTTAAGTTCATTTATAATTATATTCCTTACTTCCTCTTCTCTGCCTGACGGCGAATAACAGTCTGAAAGTTTTTTAATCATTTATAATCACCTTGCTTTCTAAAAATGCTTTTATGAGAGCTATTGTGTTTTCTATATCTTCCAAGCTTGCTACGTTAGATTGAGAGTGAATATATCTGCACGGAACAGATACAGAAGCAACCTTGTATCCTCCACCGCTTACTTGTATCGATGACGAGTCGTTTCCGCCCTTTGTAGTTTGCTTATATTGCCATTTAATATTGCGCTTTTTAGCAACATTTATAATTTCATTAGTTAGCCCGATGTCTGCGTAAGCACCGCCATCACGCATCGAAAGCGCAGGTCCGCACTTTAAATGGGTGGAAAAACCAAATTCATCAGTACCGGGTACATCAGAGCAAGTAGTTCCCTCTAAAACAATAGCGAATATCGGGTTAATAGCTTTTGCGGTAATTTTCGCGCCTCTGCAACCAACTTCTTCTTGCACAACAAAGGTATAATAAATGTCAAGCTCCTTTTGAACCTTAGCAATTTCGGTTAAGATATAGCATCCGATCCTATCGTCCAAAGCCTTGGATTTTACCATATTGTCGCCAAAGAGAACAAAACCGCTGTCAAAACATGCGTAATCGCCGATTTCTATATACCTTTTCGCATCCTCTCGAGAGGTTGCTCCTATATCTATATAAAGGTCGGATTCTGATACGTTTTTCGCCTCTTTCTGGTGGTGTGCGGGCGCAGTACCTATAACTCCTCCTACTTTGTTTTCGCCTATTACTACACGCTTTGATATTAATACGTTAGGGTCGATACCTCCTACGGTTTGGAATTTCAAGTATCCATCCTCGGTAATGTGCGAAATTATAAAACCAACCTCGTCCATATGTGCACTTAACATTATGCTTTTCCCGCCGATTAGTTTACCTTTTTGGTGGCAAATGAGGTTGCCCATTTTATCTTCGTAAACCTCGTCGCAGTAATTGGACATAAAATCCGAAAGTATTTTCCTAACTTCATCTTCACATCCTGATGGTCCAAAAGCGGATGACAGTGTTTTAAGCATCAAACACACCCCCTTGTAAAGCAGAGTGAATGCAATTTATGGCGTTTTCTATTGCATCTGAGTTAACTGTTTCAACGGTTGTGTGCATATACTTAATCGGCACCGAAACCAAAACGCACCTTACACCAAGCCCGGAAACCTGTATTGGCCACGAGTTTGTGCCCGGATTTGAGGAACAAACTTCCTTTTCGAACGGAATATTCTTTGCTTTGCAGACATCCATAAGTTTGTTTGTAGCTAATCTGTCCAAGTTTGGCCCAACGGCGACAGTTATCAATCCGTCTGTTTTAAAACCGTTTTCTTCGTTGGTGTATGGAGAAATGCCAAACGTAACGTCTACCACAACCGCAAAGTCGGGATTTAACTTTTCCGCAGACCGTACAGCACCTCTGCAGCCTACTTCTTCCTGTGTTGAAAACAAAGCGGTAACGTTATAGGGCGATTTTTCGTTTTTAAGCCTTTTTAGGCATTCAAGCAGTACGAATACACCAACTCTGTTATCAAGAGCTCCTGAGGCGTAAAAATCGTTTTTAAGCTCTGAAAATTTGGAACAAAGACTTATAGTGTCTCCGATTGTGACTATTTTTTCGATTTCTTCCTTCGAAAGGCCACAGTCAATATACATTTCACCGCAATCGGACAGCTTTTTATCGTCTTCGTTTTGCAGGTGTGGCGGTTTTGCGCCGATTATTCCAAAAAGCTCCTTTTTGCCGTGGACAGTAACCTCTGCGGTAGGTAAAATTGATGGGTTAATTCCGCCGGATTTAGCAAATTTTATAAATCCGTTTTCGTCAATGCTTTTAACAACAAGCCCGATTTGGTCTATGTGTGCTTCTAAAAGCACATTTGTATCTGATGAGTTGTTAATTTTAGCCACAACACTTCCTGCGTCGTCGATATATACGTCGTCGCAAAAATCGCTTGCATATTCTTTAATTGTATTTGCAATTTCGGCTTCTGCACCGGATACTGCGCTAACCGAACAAAGCTTGTCTAGCAATTGCATAAAACCACCCCGTTATATGAAATAAGCACCTATAAAATATTATAAGTGCTTAAATACTAAAATATTATTCTTCTGTTTCTGCAACTTCTGCAGATTCAGCTGCTTCTTCAACAGTCTCGGGCTCGATTAAAGCTCTCATGCTGAGGCTGATTTTCTTATTTTCAGGGTCGAACTCTGTTACCTTAGCTTCAACTTCGTCTCCTACTTTAAGTACGCTGGAAACAGTGTCGATGTGCTTGTTGGCAATCTGTGAGATGTGGATAAGACCGTCAACAAAAGGAATGATTTCTGCAAAAGCACCGAAAGAAACGATTCTTACAATCTTTGCCTTTACAACGTCGCCAACAGCAACCTTTGTCTTAATGATTTCCCAAGGGTTGTCCTCAGCCTTTTTGTATCCCAAGGAAACTTTGTTAGATTCCTTATCAAGTGAAAGAATAAACACGTTAACCTTGTCGCCAACTTTAAGTATATCTGATGGGTGCTTAACTCTGCCCCATGAAAGCTCAGAGATGTGAACAAGACCGTCAACGCCGCCAACATCAACAAAAGCACCAAAGTTTGTAATAGATTTTACAGTACCAACGTATTCTTTGCCAACTTCAGCGCTAGCCCAAAATTCTTCAAGCTGCTTGGAAACAACTTCATCAGCAACTGATTTGATTGAACCAACAATCTTTCTTCTTCTTGGGTTAAATTCGATAAGTCTGAACTGTACTTCGTTTCCAACCAAAGTTTCAAGGTCTTTAACGAATCTTGAAGAAGCCTGTCTTGCAGGAACGAAAACTCTTGTTCCGTTAGATAAAACAATAACACCGCCGTTAACTGCATCTATAATCTTACCATCGAGTATTTCTTTGGTCTCAACAGCTTCCATAAGCTTCTTCTGGCCGGCAATAATATCGAGCTTTTTCTTAGAAAGCTTAACAGTACCTTCAACGTCGTTAACTCTAACAACGAATACGTCGATTTCCTCACCAACCTTCACTATATCTTCAGGAGATACAGACGGGTCGTCGCTGAGCTCTCCTACAGGAATAATTCCATCGGCCTTCGAGCCAAGGTCTACATAAACCTCAGTTGGTGTAATACCGATGACAATGCCTTTAACAATATCTCCTGTTCTAAGGCTCACCAATGATTTTTCCAGCTCTTCTGCAAAGCTGATTTCGTCTGTTACTTCCATAACTTTTTCTTTTGACATTTTACTAATGACCTCCTTAATTATCCATTCCGGTGTCGAGGCTCCCGCCGTGATACCGATGTTACGGCCATTCCAAGTCTCATTAGGTAACTCGGACGCCGTTTGTATATGATACGTATTGGGACATTGTCCCATACAGATATCAACAAGCTTTTTGGTATTGGAGCTGTGTCCTCCGCCAATAACTATCATAGTGTCGACTTCTGATGCAAGTTCTTTCGCTTCTGTCTGTCGTTCATCAGTCGCACTACATATTGTATCAAAAATCTCTACCAATTGGCAAGATGTTTTTGAAAATTTTTTTATATTTTTCCAAATATTTACAGAAAAGGTAGTTTGAACCACAATACAAGTCGGCTCGGTTATCTTTAAACTTTGAAAATCCTCTTCTGTGCAAACAATATCTGCACAATTATCGCACCAACCGTTGATGCCTATGACCTCGGGGTGTGTTTTGTCGCCGACAATTATGATTTTTTTACCTTCATTATGCTTTTTCTGTACGATTTTATGAATCTTTTTCACAAACGGGCACGTGGTGTCAATAATGTTGCATCCCTTTGCTTCTAACTCTTCGTACGTTGATTTTGGGACACCGTGTGTCCTTATAATTACGGTACTGTTGTCCGGTATATCGCTTGCAAAATCAAGCGCAAATACGTTTTTTTCCTCTAAGAACTTAACAACCTGTTCGTTATGAATAAGAGGCCCAAGTGTATAGATTTTATCGTCGGTCTGCCCCGCAATGTCGAGCGTAATATCAACCGCGCGTTTAACGCCAAAGCAAAACCCTGCACTTTTAGCAAGCTTAACAGCCATTTTCAACACTACCCTTTATTTCATCGTAATAACAACACTTATCTTCTACAAGCTCGTATATTTTGCTGATAAGCTTGTTCACAAGCGACTTATAATCATCGTTAGAAAGCTTACTTTCGTAGTATTCGTTATAGTAAATCGGCTCGCCGAATTTAACAACCGTCTTTGAAAACGGCCTGAGCCTGCTGATTCCGACAGGGATGATCGGCACCTCGCTTTTTATCGCGAACATAACTGCCCCGGGCTTTACGTCTGCAAGGTGCATACAACGTCTTGTCCCCTCGGGAAAAATAATTAACGAATTTTCGTCCTTTAACAGCTTGATACAAATCCTCAGCGACTTTAAACTGCCGGTGCTGCGGTCAACAGGGACGCACCCTACCGAACGGAAAAACTTATCTAAAATTTTATTTTTAAACAGCTCTGCCTTTGCAAAAAAACAAAGCCTCTTTTTAATGATAGCAGCTAAAATCAGCGGGTCGTTAAATTGCTTGTGGTTAGGACAGATTAAATACCCACCGGACTTTGGAAGATTTTCAAGGCCTTCAACGCTATACCAGTATATAATTTTATAATATATCCTAAGAAGTCTTGTTATAAGTATGTAAAACATTAAATATCTCTCCTATATAAAAGGCGAAATTATATCCAAAACACGCTCTACCGATTCTTCAAAAGTGATGTCGCTGTTGTCGACGTAAACGGAATCTTCGGCTGGTTTAAGAGGGGCGGTTTCACGGGTAGAGTCCTGTAGGTCTCTGTACGAGATATCTTTTTTAATATCTTCTAAGTTGCACTCTACACCCTTTTCAAGCATTTCTTTATATCTTCTTTTTGCCCTCTCATCAACAGAAGCGGTTAAAAATATCTTTATATCAGCGTTTGGAAGCACGACAGTTCCTATGTCTCTGCCGTCCATAATTACGCTGTTTTTCTCGGCAAGACTACGTTGTATGTTAAGAAGTGCTGCTCTGACCCTTGGTATCGCCGAAACGTCAGAAGCTCCCTTTGAAACCTCGGGAGTTCTTATGTAGTCGGTAACATCAACTCCGTCAACCAGTATGTGCTGTACGGAATCTTTGTACAAGATGTCGAGGGTACATTTTTCGGCCAACGATGCTGCATCGTCCGGATTCGACTTAATATCAATCCCTGCTTTTATTGCACAAAACGCAATGGAACGGTACAGCGCGCCCGTATCAACGTATATAAAACCAAGTTTTTTTGCAACGGCCTTTGCGATAGAGCTTTTGCCTGCTCCTGCCGGTCCGTCGATTGCCACAGAAATATATGACACAAAAATCACCTTCTTAAATTACATTATACACTATTTTAGCGTAATAGACAATATTTATTTTACAAAAAATCTGCCCAAAATTACGATGTTTCCGCAGACCTGTACCTCTTTTTCGTAATACCCCTGCAAACTATCGGAAAGCACATCAATCTTTATCAAAGATTTGCTTTTGAATGCCGTTCCGTCAATTTCTATAACTGAGTTGTCTGAAACCTCGATTTCGGCAGTCTTTTGGTTAAGTACCGCTATTTTCTCACCATTTTGCAAAAGCGAAAGGTTATCAGACGGGTTTGAGACACTGATTTTAATAGTTCCCACAGGTTGCGAAGATTGCGAAAAAACGTACTTTGACTCAATGTCATATACCTGAGAAAGCACAGTCTTGGTATTGTCGTTTAGCAGCAGAATTTGCGACAAAACGCTTATCGAAAGCAGAGTTATTAACAAAATTTTATATATTCTTTTAAATTTAAGCACTAACCTCACCTCTGTTAATAGCATATTTAAAAAGAAAATATTTATACTTCCTACAAGCTTATACCCGCTAAATAACCAGTGCTGAATGCGATTTGCAGGTTGTATCCGCCGGTGTATGCGTCGACATCTATAACCTCTCCCGCAAAATAAAGACCTTTTTGGAGCTTAGACTCCATAGTGGACGGGTTAATTTCTTTAACATCTACTCCTCCGCGTGTTATTATAGCCTCGTCTATCGGCCTTGTACCGCATACCTTTACTTCAAAGTTTTTAATCAATTTGCAAAGAGTTTGTCTTTGTTCCTTTGAAATAACGTTGACCTTTGTGAATGGGTCTATCCCACTAAGGCTGATAATTACCGGGATTAGCTTTTGCGGTAACAAATCACCAAGCGAGTTGGAAAAGTTTTTGTTAATATACTTGTTAAAATCCCTTAAAACTCTCTTGTCCAGTTGCTCGTCTGTAAGGGCGGGCTTAAAGTCAATAAATATTGATATGTCTTTATCCTTGTCGAAATCTATATTTGAGCTTGCGCTTAAAATAACCGGTCCGGTAAGTCCAAAATGCGCAAACAACATCTCTCCAAAGTCGTCGTAAATCTTCTTTTGCCCTTTTAAAACCTTAATAGAAATGTTTTTCAGGGACAATCCCTGAAGGTCCGGCAAAAACCAGTCGTCCGAGCAAAGCGGAACCAAAGCACCCTTTGGCTCTACAATTTTGTGTCCGAAAGCGTTTGCAAACTTATATCCGTCTCCATTAGAGCCGGTCAGAGGGTAGGACATACCTCCGCAGGCAATCACAACTTGCTTGCAGTTTATCATGCCGTTTTGGAGTGTTTGTACTCCTGATATTTCTTTATCATTAACATCAATTTTTGTAACAGTATCCTGACAAAAAGTAACTCCACATTCCCTTGCGTAGCGAATCAGTGCGTCTGCAATATCCTTTGCGGAGTCAGATTCAGGGAAGATTCTTCCTCCTCTTTCTTCTTTCAGCTTAACGCCAAGCCCTTCAAACAGCCGCATCAAGTCGTCGTTTGTAAACGTATAAAATGCGCTGTACATAAAGTTCGGGTTGGAACATACCATGGGGATAAATTCGGATATATCCGCTGAATTTGTTAAGTTGCAACGACCTTTTCCTGTAATTCTGAGCTTTCTTGCTAAAAGCTTATTTTTATCAATTAGCAAAACCTTTTTGCCGTTTTTTGAAGCGGTTGCTGCACATATCAGCCCAGACGGACCGCCTCCTATAACAACTACGTCGGTATTATTTTTCATTTTTGTCAACCTTTTTGTAAACGTTATATTCGTCCCAAATCTTCTCTAATTTGTTGAAACTCAAATATACATTTTCTTTCTTTTTCATACCGAGTGCAACGATCAAAGCGTTAATTACGCTAAGAGGTGCAACAAGTGAGTCAACAAAGGACGCAATATCGCTCCTTGCGATTAAAGTGTGGTTTGCAAACTCGACAAGCGGAGATGTTTCGCTGTCTGTAATTGCAACAACCTTTGCGCTTTGCGATTTGGAATATTGAACCGCCTGCAAAGTACGTGAGGAATATCTTGGAAAGCTAATCGCTATTATTACGTCGTTAGGTCCGATTCTCATAATCTGCTCAAAAATCTCGCTGGCGCTCGTTGTGTCGACGTGCTTTATGTTATCAAACACGAGGTTTAGATAAAAGCTTAAAAATCCTGCAAGCGACGAAGCACTTCTGACGCCGAGTATGTATATGTTCTCTGCGTTTGCAATAGTTTCTACCGCTGCATCAAAGGCCGATTTGTCTATTTCTTCGAGTGTTTGTTTAATTTTTGTTATATCGTAGCTAAGTATGGTGGACAAAACGTCCTCTTCGCTGATTCTGTTTGAAGATACCTCTATACGCTGTACGGACGTAAGCTTTGTTCTTACCATCTCCTGCATAGCCTTTTGAAGCTGAGGGTATCCTTCAAAGCCGATTTCAACCGCAAATCTGACAACAGTTGAACAGCTGACATTAGTGTTTTTGCTGAGTGTTGCAGCTGTCATAAAAGCAGCTTTGTCGTAATTTTTTAATATATAGTTTGCAATTTTTTTCTGACCTTTGCTGAATTTGGGGTACGCGCTTTCGATTTTTTCCAACAAATTTGTGTTACTCAAAAAAATCACCTCAAAATTTGTAAAACTAATGTGTAAATTATTAAATTAATTATACTAAATTTTACACAAATTTGCAACATTTTTTGCAAATTTTAAAATTATAGTGATTGCAAATACTTTATTTCGGCAGTACTGAGGTGTCTCCAGCGACCAATCGGTATATTACCGAGTGTGAGGTTACCGACTGCTACTCTTTGCAAGTTGACAACAGTATAGCCTATTGCTTCGAACATCTTTCTTACCTGTCTGTTTCTGCCCTCTGAGATTGAAATTTCAATAACGTTATCCTTAACCCAGTTAAGCTTTGCAGGTCTGGTCTTTCTGCCATCGACCACCACACCTTTTTTTAGCCTTTCAACTTCCTTTGGGTTTGGTACTTCGTTAAGGTGTGCAAGATATGTTTTATATATTACGTGCTTTGGGTGTGTCAGCTTATACGTGAGGTCGCCATCATTTGTCAAAAGCAGCAGTCCCTCTGTGTCGTAGTCCAAACGTCCGACCGGAAAAACACGGGTGTGAATTTCGTCGCACACAAGGTCCATAACGGTTGGTCTGTCAAACTGGTCGGAAACAGTAGTTACAAAGCCCACGGGCTTATTGAGCGCGATATAGACCTTTTTACCTACCGGTTTTATCTCCTCGTTGTCGACTAAAACTGTGTCGCCTTCACAAACCTTGCTACCCAGTTCATTAACTTTAATTCCATTTATCTTTACACGTCCTTGCAGTATGATTTCCTCGCACTTTCTGCGCGAAGCAACTCCGCAATCGGCCATGTATTTTTGCAATCTGATTTCTTCCAAAGCTATACCTCCGATAATCTGTTTTTATAAACACACCAGACAGTAACTGTTACAAGGACAACAAAGCATCCTATGAGCGAGACAGTACCCGGCATTTCTCCGTAGAACAAGGCCACCCAAAGGGGATTTAATATCGGCTCAATTACTCCGACCAAAGAGCAGGTAAGCGGGCTGCACTTGCCCACTGCAACTGCAAATAAGATGTACGGAATACCGATCTGGAACACGCCTAAAATCGCTATCATACCAACGTTTGTAAAGCTCAGAGCTCCAAGATAAGTGAATATAAACGGCAAGCCTATTACGGCTGTAAAGACATGACCGAACAATATTGTGTTCATTCTGTCAGTTTCATTGAATTCGCCCATCATTACAAACAAAATAGCTAAAAACAAGCCTGAGACTACTGAAATAACGTTTCCTAAAAAGCCTCCAAAGTCCATGCTGTCCAAAAAGAATAAAATAATTCCAAAAAGAGTAATCATTATGGTTGCGATATCTACTTTGGAAAACTTCTTCTTCAAAAAGATAATTGAAATCGCAACAATAAACACGGGCTGTGTGTACTGCAAAACAATTGCATTAGCCGATGTTGTAAGCTTATTTGCCGTTATAAACCCTATAAAGCTGAGGCACATAACCAAAGCTGAGAGCGCGATACGTTTGTTTATGTATATCTTTCTTTTCGACAATTTTAAAAATAAAGAAATCGTAATCGCAGCAAAGGTGCTTCTAAAACCTGCAATAACCATTGGGTTTAGGTCAATAAGTTTTATAAATATGCCTGCGATGCTCCAAAGAACGGAGCAGATAATCATTTGCAAAAGTGCTTTTTTATCCATTTTTTACATCCTCATTTCTTATCAGCACAATAAAAATATTTTAACATATTAAAAATTAAGTGTCAATTATTTATTGACACAGCGTATTCGCAGGATTATAATGATATTGAAACGAGGTTACGATTATGAAAAAAGAAAACAAGAACATTTTTACCAACAAAATAATTGTTTGCATACTTGCTACAATATGCTGTGCTCTTTGGGGCAGTGCATTTCCTTTTGTAAAGATTGGATACTCTTTATTCAACATTACAACTACCTCATCACAGGTGTTGTTTGCAGGACTGAGGTTTACAATTTCCGGTATACTTACAATTATGATAGGAAGCGCTTTGGGCGGTGGATTTTTGTTCCCGAAAAAGAGTTCGTGGAAGCAAGTTTTCACTCTCGCTTTTTTTCAGACGTTTATTCAATATATGTTCTTTTACATAGGACTTTCGATAACAACAGGTGTTAAGGCCTCGATAATTGAAGGTACGTGCGCGTTTTTATCTTTATTGATTGCGAGCCTGATTTATCGTCAGGAACGTCTTACGCCTATTAAAATTATTGCGTCTGTAATTGGCTTTGGTGGTGTTATTTTATCTAATCTTAACGGACTTGACTTTGCACAAACAATAGCGGGAGACCTTATGATATTTGTTTCAACCATCTCCTACGCCTTTTCATCAGTTTTAATTAAAATATACTCCAAGGATGAAAACCCGGTTACACTAAGCGGGTACCAGTTCTTTACAGGCGGGCTTGTGCTTACGTTGGTCGGATTTTTACTCGGCGGCAGGATTACAGAGTTTTCGCCAAAAGCTGTTTTGGTTTTACTGTATCTCGGCTTTTTGTCGGCGATTGCCTATTCGCTATGGGGTATACTTCTTAAACACAACAAGGTATCAAGCGTAACGGTATATAGCTTTATGATACCTGTTTTTGGAGTTATATTCTCGGCACTGCTTTTAAACGCAGAGCGCTCTACTGCATTTAACGCATATAACATTATAGCTCTTGTCCTGGTTTCGATAGGTATTGCAATCGTTAACAAGGCTAAAAAATAATTTTTGAACATTAAAAAAACCCGTAATACAATTTGTATTACGGGTTTTTCTTTATCTGATTATTTGTTTTGGGCAACTACGGACTGTTCTATTTCTTTTGGAGCAATCTCGTATCTTATAAATTCAAAAGTAAACCTGCCTCTGCCCTGAGTCATAGAGCGCAAGTCGGTAGCATATTTGTGCATCTCCGACATAGGAACATCAGCCTCGATAACAAGATTTTTGTCCTGTGGATTCATGCCAAGAACTCTTCCTCTTCTCTTGTTAATGTCGCCTGTAATGTCGCCCATCAGGTTAGACGGAATGCTAACTTCAAGATGGCCGATTGGCTCTAAAAGCTGAACGCCGCCTTCCTCCATAGCCTTTTTAAAGGCAAGCGAAGCTGCTACCTTAAACGCCATTTCTGATGAATCTACCGGATGATAGGAGCCATCAACCAAAGTAGCTTTAAGACCAACAACCGGATACCCTGCCAAAGCGCCTGACACAATAGACTCTTTTAAACCCTTTTCGACAGCAGGGAAGAAGTTTTTAGGAACAGAGCCGCCGAATATCTTTTCTTCAAATACAAGCTCTTGTGAGTCGGTAGGCTCAAACTCAATCCATACGTGTCCGTACTGGCCATGTCCGCCCGATTGCTTTTTGTGCTTACCTTCTACTTTGACAGCCTTTTTAAGCTTTTCTCTGTAAGCTACTTTTGGCTCTATCAAATCAGTATCTGTTCCAAATTTAGTTTTAAGTTTGCTCTTTAATACGTCTATATGTACTTCGCCCATACCGCTGATTAACATCTGGTGGGTTTCGTGGTTAGTGGTAAATTTGAACGTGCCATCCTCTTCCATCAGCTTTTGAAGACCGGAGCTGATTTTTTCCTCATCACCATTTGTCTTAGGTAATATAGCAAGAGAAATGTTAGGAACCGGGAAGTTTATAGGCTCATACTTCTTATCACAACCTGCTTCGCACAAAGTATCACCTGTTTTTGACGACGAGAGCTTTGCAACAGCGCCGATGTCTCCTGCAACCATAGCCTTTACGTCAATTTGCTTTTTACCCAGCATATAGAAAAACTTGCCGAACTTTTCCTGAGACTTGTTTTCTGCGTTTGTAAGTGTCATATCGGATTTTAACATTCCTGACATAACCTTAAAGAACGAAAGCTTTCCTACAAAGGGGTCTGCAACGGTCTTGAATATAAACAACGAAGTTTTATCGTCAGGGTTATATGCCTCGTCTTTTTCGTTAGGAGACGGGAAATAGCTTTCTATTGATTCCAAAAGAACGCCTACGCCCTTATTGTGAAGAGCTGTACCGCAAAGCACGGGCACGATGTCACCGTTCTCTGTTCCTCTTTTAAGCGCCTTTTTAATCTCGTCGATTGTAAATTCGTCGCCGTTGAAGTACCTTTCCATAAGAGCTTCATCAGTTTCTGCAACCGACTCTATAATCATATTCCTGACAGGCTCAATCTCGTCAGTCATATTGTCGGGAATGTCTGTATCAAGAAGCGGACCGTCCTGGAAAATCTTTCCTCTCATACGCACAACGTCAACAAAGCCTATTATCTTCTCACCATTTGAAATAGGAACCTGGAAAGGAGCAACCGTCTTGCCGAACTTTTCGCGCAGCTGTTCCAAAACCACCTGGTAGTTACATCTGTCGTCGTCAACCTTGTTTATAAAGAAAATTCTGGGCAGGTTATTTTCTTCGCAAAGCTGCCACGCAAGCTCGACGCCCGAGTTAACACCCGACTTGCCGCTTACAACGATAACAGCCGCATCAGCAACTTTGACCGCCTGTAGAGTTTCCCCGACAAAATCGTAAGAACCCGGTGTGTCTAAAATGTTGTACTTAGACTTTCCGAACTCGAAAGTAACTAATGAAGTGTTAATGGAAATTTGTCTTTTAATTTCTTCCGGGTCATAGTCTGACACGGTAGTACCGTCAAGGACAGCACCTCTACGCTCGATTGTGCCAGAAAAACGAAGCATTGATTCAACAAGCGTAGTTTTGCCTGAATGGCCACTGCCTAAGATACAAACATTTTTAATTTCATTTGTCAAATAGTCTTTCATAATAGCCTCAACCCTTCCAAAAAATATTTCTAATCTAACTTTTGACAAACCTCTTTATTTTTCCTATCTATTTGAAATAAAAATTCAACAATTTTTACTCAAAAAACTATGCACTTTGCACTAAAAAGTTTTTGCAACAGGCAAAAAATAACGGCTACAATTAATGTAAGCCGTTTTTTAAACATCCGTAATGGAACTCTACTTTGTTTTCAAACACTGATTTTATAGTTTCCGCAACTTCTTTCGCAAGAACATTTTCGTCACAGTAAATGTCTATTTTTTTAGGTGCAATAACTATTAAAGAATTTAGCAAAAAGTCGTCTTTAAATTGATTGTATGGGCCTCTGTCATCTCCGAACTCGATACAACATTCCTTTGTAACTTCCTTGTCTTGTGAAAATATTCTGACCTCGTCTGTGTAAAATACATCGACGGACATGTATCTTGGCGTCTGTAAGCTTACAAAGTATTTTAACATTCTGACAAATTCGCGATATTCTTCCTCTATTACGAATTCGTCAAGCGCTTCATCCGCCATATCTTCGAGCTCCGCTTTATATTCGGCAAGCCTGAAATTAACAAAGCCTTCTATCGAAAGCGTGTCGGACGAAACAATATATTCCATTATCTTTCTTTTTATTGATTCTAACCGATATAAGTAATTTTGTGACAAGTTATATTCTTCTTCTAAAAGCTTGTGCATGGCGATTTGCCACACCTTTGTTCTTTCGGTCTTACCAAGAAATGTGCAAACCTTGTTTATTGCATTGACAAGAAGCTTTTTTTGATACTCACTTATTATATTCCTTGCAATAGTTGTGCAAAGTATTGACGATTTTTCCTCAGAAATGTTGGAAATCTCAACTGCTCCATCTTTATAATCAGCTAAAAAATCAGCGGAAATTTCCGAGTAAAGTTTATTTAAGAAACTATTGTTCTTATCTGTAGAGTTAAAAATTACAGATAAATTGCGCAATTACTCACATCCCAAATTTTATTCTTGCATAACAGGAATTATACTGCCTATGTCTGTAAGGCTACCCTTAAAAGCAGATATCGGCTCTACACCGTGATTCTTTACAAAACTGCATATTTTTTCAGCGTCGGAGTGCATGTTTATATCGCCGCAAAACAGCAGTTTATCAGAAGATATTAAGCCACAGCAGCCGCCTATAAAGCCATCATTCCTATTCCCCAGATTAATACCTGCATTTTTAATCAAAAGACAATCGAATCCATTTGATGTAAGCGTGTTATAAATCCCAACATCAGCGGTAATAGCTGCGTCTTTATTAATTATACAAGTTGCACATTTAGTATAACCTTGTTTTACGTTACATATACTATATCCGTTGAGTTTGGCGGCGCTTAAAACAGTGGTGTCGGTATATTTGACGTTGTGTATCAATGTATTATTCGCTACAACAACATTATATGCAACGTCGGCAGGATAGTTCACGCCTGAAACAAAATGACCGCAGGAAACATTTGCACCGTATATTTCAAGGTGTTTTTTGTAATATTCATAAGTAGTCGGTTCACAAACGAACTCTCTTTTTGAAATATTACAAATCTGCATATCGGGATGTGTGGATACAGCGTCAATTGTGTTTTTAACATTGGTGGACAAAATATATTCAATATTATTTTCTTTAAGATATTCAAGCAGCTGAATCGGCGCGTTTTTATCCACTATTACAAGCCTTACGTTGCTCTCTGGAATAGTAGGGTTAACAAATTGCATGTAATCACCAAACTTCTAAATTAAACATAAAATATATTAACATAGGTACCAGCCAACCTAGTTGGTTGTTTATATAGAGTGTGGCAGATTCTTCAGATATCTGTCTGCCGCCCTCACCAGTACACAAATAATGACGTTGCAAACGCAACGTCATTATTGTTTGATATTAAGCTTCTTCTGATAAAATGTCGGTAAGCCAAAATTCGCCTAAGTCAAGAGCAGCATATAGACCATCTCTTTCAGCCGACTTAATGACCTTTTCTTTCCCGGGGATGTCGTTGGTCTGTAACTGAACATTAACATGTGTAGCAATGCTAAGCCCCATAATCTGCGTATCCTCGTCGATTTCAAGGAAAACTCTGTACTTATCTTCTGTGTTACCGTAGTAAATCTTGTTACCTTTTCTCATTAGTGGCTTACCTTTGTAAGTTAAAGGTATATTGTCAGTCTTTGATGCTGCCATCTGTAAGCCTCCTTAAGATTATTCTTCGATTAAAGCGTTGATTTTTGCGACTAATTCGTCACAGTTGGCGCCATGTACCATACAAGCCTGTTCGATAGACTCTCCGCTTGAAGAAGGACAGCCCAGACAATGCATGCCGATTTCTAAAAACAAGTTTGCAGACTGAGGAACCGTTCTTAGAACGTCAATTATAATTGTATCTTTTGTTATTTTAGCCATTTTAATAAACCTCCGTTTCTAAATATATTATACATTAATATTATAAATAAATCAATAGTTAATTATAAAAGAATAAAAATCCCAGAAAGCTTTATGTGCTTTGGGATTTTTATAAAAAACTTTCAAACGTTAATATACCGAAGATACGTATTTGCCTGCTTCAATCGCGGCTGTTGCTCCGTCAGATGTAGCGGTTACCAATTGTCTTATATTCTTTGTTCTTACATCTCCGCAGACAAATACGCCGTTTATATTTGTCTTGCAGCTTTCGTTTGCTATAATGTATCCTTCGGGATTTACGTTTACGTATTTTTCAAACAGCTCAGAGTTAGGCTTGTGGCCCACTAAGACAAAAACCCCGTACGGCTGCGAACTTGACTTTTTGATAATATTATTTTCTTTCTTTTTATCTTTAAGTTCAACAGTATCAAGATATTCCTCTCCGCCTACTCTTGATACATTTGTTTCATATAATATTTCTACGTTGTTTTTTGAAAGCAAATTATTTTCAAAATTTTTAGGGCATCTTAGAGCGTTGCTTCTTACGACTAAATTAACCTTACTTGCAATTGAGGAAAGATACAAGCATGCCTGCACCGCAGAATGCCCGCCTCCTACAACGAAGACCTCCCTATCTTTATATATCGGACCGTCGCATATATAGCAATAGCTTACTCCCTTGCTTGTAAATTCTTCTTCACCTGTAAAGCCTGCCTTTTTAGGCGACGAACCCGTTGCAATTATTACGCTTTTTGCGTAAAATTCTCCGTTTTGCGTTTTAACAATCTTATTTTTAGTCAATAAATTTACAGATATAACTTTTTCGTTTTTTAGCATCACACCGCTATTTTTTGCTTGTAAAGTTAGTTTGCTTGACAGTTCGTAACCTGAGATTTTTTCTAAACACGGATAGTTTTCAACAGAGTTTGTGTTAAAGATTTGTCCGCCAAAAACGCTTTGCTCAAAAAGCGCGGTTTTGAGTCCGTTTCTTACGGAATATATACCGGCAGTAAGTCCGGAAAACCCACCGCCTATTATTATTACATCGTAAATCATTGCTTCTCCGTAAAGGGTGCAAGCTCAATTCGTATAAAGTATCCTCTGTCGTGCTGACAAACGGGACATACCATTGGTGCTCCTGTTTCTTCAATAACGTGACCACAGTTTAAACACATCCACTTACACTTTACGTCGGAAACGAAGAGTTTATTTTGTTCTAATAATTCTGCAATTTTACCAAAGCGCTCGCCGTGAATTTTTTCTATCTTTGCAATTTCCAAAAATGAATATGCAATATTATCAAACCCTTCTTCCTTCGCCTTATTTCCAAAATGAATATAAACATCGTCGGCTTCCTCAAATTCATTGTGCTGAGCGTATCTTAAAAGGGTTGCTACTTTATCGTCTATGTCTACCGGATATTGACCGCATATTTCAATACCCTCACCGCCACATTCTTTTAGGTGGTTATAAAATATCTTGGCGTGTTCCCTCTCCTGGTCTGCTGTGAATTTGAAAATCATCTCGACTGCCTGAAGATTTTGCTTTTTTGCTTCTCCTGCTGCAATGTTGTAGCGGTTTCTTGCCATACTTTCGCCCGCAAAGGCTTTCATAAGGTTGACCTTTGTCTCACTGTTTTTAAAATCTACTGCCATAAATCTAACTCTCCCTTCTTTTGATACTCATATTATTACCATTTTTAAGTAATCTATCCAAAATAAAAAAGGATACAGACCAATAGGTCTGTATCCCAATTTTTATTAAATATATTTGCAAGGATTAATCAAAAAGCTTGCTGTACTTAGCCCAGTGTTCGTATCTTTCCTTAGCCTGTTCTTCAGCAACAGCGAAGAGTTCGTCAGCTTTGTCAGGGAATTTACGTTTGAGTGAGCTGTAACGTACTTCGTTCATGATGAAGTCGTTGTAAGAAGCTGATGGCTCCTTAGAGTCAAGCTGGAACGGATTCTTGCCCTCTGCAGCGAGAGTTGGGTCGAATCTGAATGTGTGCCAGTAACCAGCCAAAACAGCATTCTTGATAATCTTCTGTGTATCAGTCATACCGCCCTTAATACCGTGGTTGATACATGGAGCGTATCCGATGATAAGTGAAGGACCGTTGTAAGCAACAGCTTCCTTAATAGCCTTAACAACCTGCTGTGCATCGTAACCCATAGCAACCTGTGCAACATAAACGTAGCCGTAGGACATAGCGATTTCAGCGAGGTTCTTCTTCTTAATCGGCTTACCTCCTGCAGCGAACTGTGCAACAGCACCGGTAGGTGTAGCCTTAGAAGCCTGACCGCCTGTGTTGGAGTAAACTTCGGTATCAAATACCATTACGTTTACATCTTCACCGGAAGCCAATACGTGGTCAAGACCACCGAAACCGATATCATAAGCCCAGCCGTCTCCACCGAAGATCCAAACTGCCTTCTTGGAGAGGTATTCCTTCATGTCAAGAATTTCCTTAGCAGCGTCGCATCCGCAAGCTTCCAAAGCAGCAACAAGCTTCTTTGTAGCAGGAGCGTTAGCGTCGATATCTTCGTATGTTGCTTTCCATTCAGCAACAGCAGCTTTAACGTCTGCATTTTCAAGCTTATCAAGCTTTTCTGCAAGTCTTTCTCTTAACTGCTTAGCAGCAACTGCCATACCGAGACCGTGCTCAGCGTTGTCTTCGAACAAGGAGTTAGCCCAAGCAGGGCCGTGTCCTTCGTGGTTAACTGTGTAAGGAGTTGAAGGAGCAGAACCACCCCAGATTGAAGAACAACCTGTTGCGTTGGAGATGTATGTTTTGTCACCACAGATTTGAGTAATCATCTTAGCGTAAGGTGTTTCACCGCAGCCTGCGCAAGCGCCCGAGAATTCGAGTAACGGCTGACGGAACTGTGAATTCTTAACGTTAAGGTTAGCAGAAATAATGTCTTCCTTAACAGAAGTCTTAACAGCGTAGTCGTAAATAGCCTGTTCGCCCATCTGTGAAGCAAGTGGCTTCATGGAGAGAGCCTGAATCTTTTCAGGACAAACCTTTACGCAGTTGCCGCATCCGCTACAATCAAGCGGAGTAACAACCATAGCGAACTTGTACTGAGGCTTACCTGTCATAGGCTTCATCTTCATACCTTCAGGAGCGTTAGCAGCCTCTTCTTCGTTAAGAACGATAGGACGGATAGCAGCGTGAGGACAAACAGCTGCGCACTGGTTACACTGGATACACTTATCAACATCCCACTCCGGAACGTCAACAGCGATACCGCGTTTTTCGTATGCAGCCATACCCTGAGGCATATGACCGTCTACCATATCCATAAATGTAGATACAGGAAGCTTATTACCTCTTTGAGCGTTACATGGCTCTAAGATGTTCTTAACGTAATCAGGAACGTCTCTTTCCGGCTTAGGAGCGTCAACAGCATCCTTCCAGTCAGCAGGAACTTTAACTTCCTTAACGTTTTCAGCACCAAGAGTGATAGCCTTGTGGTTCATGTTAACGATAGCTTCGCCCTTTTTGCTGAACTTCTTAACGACAGCGTCCTTCATGTATTCAACAGCCTGGTCAAACGGAATAACGTTAGCAAGCTTGAAGAATGCAGACTGCAAAACGATAGATGTCTTGTTGCCAAGGCCAATCTCTCTTGCAATACCGATAGCGTCGATTGTGTAAAGCGAAATGTTGTTTTCAGCAATAAACTTCTTCATCTTTGCAGGAAGATGTGCAGAAAGCTCATCGTCGCTCCAAGCGCAGTTGAGAAGGAATTTGCCGCCAGGAATCAAGTCGTCAACCATATCGTACTTGTCAACGTATGATGGGTTGTGACAAGCTACGAAGTCAGCCTTGTTAATAAGGTAGGTAGACTTGATTGGGTTTTTACCGAATCTAAGGTGAGAAACAGTGATACCACCCGACTTTTTAGAGTCGTAGTCGAAATATGCCTGAGCATAAAGGTCTGTGTGGTCACCGATAATCTTGATAGAATCCTTGTTAGCACCAACAGTACCGTCAGAGCCAAGACCCCAGAACTTACATGAAGTGATACCTTCTGCTGCTGTGTGTGGGTTCTCTTCTCTTGGTAATGAAAGGTTAGTTACGTCGTCAGTAATAGACAATGTAAAACCTTTGATTGGTTCTTTAGCGTCAAGGTTTTTGTATGCAGCAATAATATCAGCAGGGATTGTGTCTTTTGAACCAAGACCATATCTACCACCAATAATCATTGGAGCGTCCTTAGCACCGTTGTAGCAAGCGCATACATCAAGATACAAAGGTTCGCCGATTGAACCAGGTTCCTTTGTTCTGTCCAAAACTGCAATCTTCTTACATGTTGCAGGAACAGCCTTTAAGAAAGCTTCAACAGGGAAAGGTCTGTAAAGATGAACTTTAATAAGACCAACCTTTTCGCCTTTCTTGAGCATGTAGTCGATAGTTTCTTCGATAGTTTCACAAGCTGAGCCCATAGCAACCAAAATCTTGGTAGCGTCTTCAGCTCCGTAGTAGTTAACGAGACCGTAGTTTGTACCGATCTTTTCGTTAACCTTGTTCATGTATTCTTCAACGATAGCAGGAATGTTGTTGTAATATGTATTACAAGCCTCTCTGTTCTGGAAGAATATATCAGGGTTCTGAGCAGAACCGCGAAGTACCGGATGCTCAGGATTTAAAGCGTTGTTTCTGAACTCCTTAACGGCGTCCTTATCAACCATTTCCTTTAAGTCCTCGTAATCCCAGCACTCAATCTTGTCAATTTCGTGAGAAGTTCTAAAACCGTCAAAGAAGTGAAGGAATGGAACTTTTCCTTTGATAGCAGCCAAGTGAGCAACAGCACCAAGGTCCATAACCTCCTGCGCGCTGTTTGAGCAAAGCATTGCATAACCTGTCTGACGACATGCCATTACGTCTGAATGGTCACCAAAAATGTTAAGCGCGTGCGAAGCTACGCAACGAGCACTAACGTGGATAACTGACGGCAAAAGCTCGCCCGCCATTTTGTACATATTCGGGATCATAAGAAGTAATCCCTGTGAAGCCGTGTAAGTTGTAGTTAAAGCACCTGCTGCCAAAGAGCCGTGTACAGCACCTGCTGCGCCTGCTTCTGACTGCATTTCAACAACCTTAACCGGCTGACCGAAGATGTTTTCCTTTTTTGCAACGGACCACTCATCTGTTACTTCGGCCATAACAGAAGACGGAGTGATAGGATAAATACACGCTACATCAGTAAAGGCATATGAAGCCCATGCAGCGGCGTTATTACCGTCCATTGTTTTCATTTTTCTTGCCATTAAACCTTCCCCCTTACAAATATATATCAATTAAGATATCTAATATAGGGCACATAATATGCCATAAAATATTATAACAAAATCACTGATTTGTGTCAAGAAATAATAACACAAAAAAGCAATTTTTATCAAATAAAGTTGACATAAATCGAAAATAGTTGTAAAATATCAAAGGTATAAATTGATATCCATCAGAAAGGCAGGGTCTTAAAATGAGTGAAAGTTGCACACACGATTGCAGTTCGTGTTCTAAAAACTGCTCCGAAAGAAAGCCGGAAAGCTTAATTGAAAAACCAAATCCTAATTCTAATATAAAAAATGTTATTTCAGTAGTCAGCGGTAAAGGCGGCGTCGGTAAATCTATGGTTACATCCCTTTTGTCCGTAGCGATGAAAAACAAAGGCTATGGCGTGGGTATTTTGGACGCAGACATAACCGGTCCGTCAATACCTAAGGCGTTTGGTGCTTCTTCTCAGATATTGGGAACGGACGACGGTATTATTCCTGCTACCACATCAAAGGGCATTGATATAATGTCTCTAAACTTAATGCTACCTGACGAGACTGACCCGGTTGTATGGAGAGGCCCGGTAATTGCAGGAACGGTAAAACAATTCTGGACTGACGTTATATGGCAAAACGAGGAATACCTTTTTATAGACATGCCTCCGGGAACGGGCGACGTTCCTCTTACTGTTTTTCAGTCAATACCGATTAAAGGCATAATTGTTGTTACTTCTCCTCAGGAGCTTGTATCCATGATTGTTGAAAAGGCAGTTAAAATGGCAAACATGATGAACATTCCGATACTTGGTATTGTAGAAAACATGTCCTACTTTGTTTGTCCTAATTGTAGCGAAAAGCACTATATCTATGGCGAGAGCAATATTGATGAAATAGCTAAAAAGTTCTCTATTCCATCGGTAGGCAGATTGCCAATAAATCCTAATCTGGCTTATCTTTGCGACGCAGGTGCTATCGAAACCGCAGATACAACAGGGCTTGAAGAAATCGTTAAAAAACTTGAAGAATTAAATTAATCTTTTAGGCATTGCCTTTTGGCAATGCCTCTTCTTTTTTTGTCATAATTAGCCTTATAATTCAGGTTTACAATAAGGCAATTTTATGGTATAATCAACTAAAATACTTAATCAGGGGTAAATACAATGAAAAGAACAATTAAAACTTCAGTACTTTCTATATTGACAGCATTTACTTTTACACTAAACGTTAGTGCGTCAGTATTGGGCAGCACAAAGATTGATGAATATACACTCGAAATCGGAAAGGGGCTACAAGCTTACCACAACGTCTGGTACAGTGACCAAAGCGGCGTCGGTAAACAGACCGAAAACTACCTTTTATACACGCCGAATGAGAAAACCGAAGTCGTTCTGACAAACGGTGGCCACATATACGGCACATCTACAATCAAGCAGGAAATTTCAAAACTTACTTCTCAGGGAACCGTGCCGCTTGCCGGTACGAATGCGGACTATTTCTCTTTTGAAACGGGCGTTCCTATGAGCAACGTCATTGTAGACGGACGTATCGCCTGCAAGGACGAGACATCGCAGTATGCGGTTGGCTTTTTAGAAGACAACAGCGCGTTTATGGGCAAGATGACAATATACACAACCCTAAGACGAGCAGACGGAACACTGTTTAGAATCCACAACGTCAATAAATACAGACAACCATACAGTATATATATGTTTACGGACGAGTTTTCAACACAGACTCACAACAACACCAACGGGTTTGATGTGATTTTAGGCTCAGTAGAGGGCAACCTCAAAATCGGTGGTGAGATTAGCGCAATTGTAGAATCGGTAGATGAGTACAACGGCTCTATTGCCATACCGGAAGGCAAGCTTGTGCTTTCCGTTGACGAAAAAGCTCCCGAAGAATATGTAAACGCTCTTACTTCTCTTACGATTGGCGAAAAAGTAACGATTACCACAGGACTCGAGGGCGACGAACGCTTCGAAGATGCCAAAATCGCAATAGGCGCAACAGGCGGTATGCTTATAGAAAACGGTGTGATGAATTCTAAATTTGAAGCAGGTGCTAACCCTCGTACTGCTCTCGGTATTAAAGCCGACGGCACTGTAATACTCTACACAATTGACGGCAGACAAAAAGGTTACAGCTATGGCGTGCAGCTTAAATCACTGGCTACAAGGCTTTTGGAACTCGGGTGCGTTGATGCAATCAACTTGGACGGCGGTGGCTCTACCTCCTTCGCCTTACAGTTTCCCGGAGAAACAACGGCGACCGTCTCAAACAAGCCATCAGGCGGATACCTCAGGCCTGTTTCCAACTTTTTGTTCTTTAAAAACAATCTTAACAAGACGGGTAAGCCATTTTCATTGACTATCTATCCGCTTACATCTTATGTGTTAACCGGAGCCACAACACAGTTTAGCGCAAAAGCTGCGGATACTGCCTATTACGCGCTTCCACTTTCCTCTGCCGTTAACTTTAAACTGAACAATGCTGCAAACAGTACGATTACACAAGACGGCACATTTACTGCGCTTGACGACGGCACAGTTACACTTACCGCTGCTTCCGGCAGCTTAACGGCTACAAGAGATATCGTATGCGTCAAGACTCCTACCGATATTGAAATTATAGACGAAGCTACATCCAAACAAGTAACGTCCATATCTTTAAAAAGGACTGAGCAAATTAATCTTACGGCAAACGCCTACAAAACCTACAATCTGCTTGAAGCAAAGGACAATAACTTTAAGTGGGAATGTGATGACAACATAGGCTCAATCGACAGCAAAGGTTCATTTACCGCAGCGGACGTTTTAAAGGCAGAAGGTAATATTTACGTTACAGCCGGCGACAAAACCGTAACATTGCCTGTTAAAATCACAAGAACGGGTAACGAATCCGACGAAGAACTTTACACAACTCTTGACGTAGTTAAAGAGTCTGATTCGTATAAAATTGTGCTTATAAGCAATTACGGCATAGGCGTATCCAGCAAGGATATAATCGTTAAAGCCGACGGCAAGGATATTCCATATACTTTAAATGACGATGTCCTTTACTTTGACCTTCCTGATGATTCAACAAAGGTAACTGTCTTCGTTACAAACTCCGAGGAATGCACTACATTTTATACCGAAACTATATCTGAAAAAACATATGAAAACCCCTTTGACGACACAAAGGGAAACTGGGCAGAAGACATCATATCGTATATGTATAAAAACAACATAGTTAATGGCTCGACAGTGGATGGCAAGCTTCTTTTCAACCCTAACAAAACGATGACGAGAGCTGAATTTTCGGTTATGACCGCAAACTATCTGCACTTAAATTTGTCTGACTACAAAAATGTCGAATTACCATACGCTGATGTTAACGAAATTCCATCCTGGGCTCTTGACAGCTTTAAGGCGCTTTATAAGCTCGGAATAATGCAGGGTAGCTCTAATAACGGCAAGGTATACGCAAACCCCTACGGAAACATCACAAGGGCAGAGACCGCAACATTAATTGCAAGGACACTGCCGGATGGAGTTAATGTCAGCGAAATATCAGCAACCGACAAGGACGACATTCCAACATGGTCGGCCGAGGGTATATCAAAGCTTATTTTCTTAAAGGCAATCAACGGCTATACGGACGGCACTATAAAGCCGCTAAATAACGTTACAAAGGCTGAATCGCTTAAAATACTATATTCTATATTGTAAGCACATATATTAAACGGGAGAAAATATAATGAAAGTAGTACTTCAACGTGTAAAATCAGCAAAGGTTTATATTGATAACAACCTAAACGGTGAAATATCAAAGGGTTACGTAATTTTACTCGGCATAGGTAACGAGGACTCAGAAGACAAATTGCGCTACATGGCCGAGAAAATTATTAAGCTAAGGCTTTTTGAAGACGAAAATGGCAAGACCAATCTATCAATAGACGACGTGCACGGCGAGGTTATGGTAATATCGCAGTTTACACTATACGCAAACTGCAAAAAGGGCACTCGCCCCAGCTTTACCTCCGCCGCACCGCCTGATAAGGCGAAAGAGCTTTATAATATCTTTTTGAACATTATGGAGGAACATTTCGGAAAGGTAAGCCACGGAGAGTTCGGTGCAGATATGCAAGTCGAGCTTACAAACGACGGACCTTTTACAATCGTTTTAGACAGCGAAAACATGTAACTTGTTTTCTTGGAGGATAGTATGACAAATCTTTTAATCAAGCTTTTTGTTAAAGGCTACAAAGACCCGACAAACCCAACTTCAAGGGTGAATTATGGTAAATTCGCTTCAATAATAGGTATTGCGTGCAACATTTTACTCTGCGCGATTAAAGGAATAATCGGTATCACTTTTAACTCTACCGCCATAGTTGCAGATTCGGTTAACAACCTCTCCGACGCCGGTAATTCAATAATATCGCTGATAGGTTTTAAAATCGCTTCAAAGCCTGCGGACCGAGACCATCCGTACGGCCACGCAAGAATAGAGCATATTTCCTGCCTTACTGTATCGTTTTTAATTATACTTCTCGGTATTTCAATGGTTAAAACTTCGTTTGCGAAAATTATTAATCCCGAGCCGGTAAGTACAGGTGGTCTGGCGATAGTCGTTCTTGTAATATCTATAATTATCAAGCTTTGGATGAGTCTTTTTTATACAAAAATCGGAAAGATGATTAATTCCGGCGTTGTTTTGGCAAATGCAACAGACTCGCGCAACGACGTTTTATCAACTGCATCTGTTCTTTTAACAACAATAATACTTATCTTTACTGATGTTAATCTTGACGCATTTGCAGGCCTTGGCTTGGCTGTGTTTATAACGTACAGCGGAATCAAGATATTCCGCGAAACAACCGACCATCTTCTTGGTACACCACCGGATAAAAAGCTTGTTGATAAAATGGTTAACAAGTTAAATTCGTACGACGGTGTCTTGGGTATTCACGATCTGGTAATTCACAGCTATGGCCCCGACAGATGCTTTGCTACCGTACATGTAGAAGTCGGTGTAGATGACGACATTAGAGAAAGCCACGATATGATTGACAACATTGAACGTGATTTTAACAGAGACCTCAACATTAACCTTGTCATACATCTTGACCCCGTAGTTACTAACGACGAAGAAACTAACGAAATCAGAAATATGGTCTTGGATATTGTAAAAGGAATAAATCCCGACCTTACGATGCACGACTTTCGTATGGTAAGGGGCAACACTCACAGTAACCTTATTTTTGACGTTGTTCTGCCATACGGTGTAAATATGACCAACTTTGAACTGATTGACAAAATAACTGCAGAAATAAAAAAACATGACAACACGTATTTTCCCGTAATAACGGTCGATTCTGACTATGTTTGCTAAAAAGAGCCCTTTTGACAGGGCTCTTTTTTATTGCTCCTCCTCTGCCTTTATTCTAAAAATTACAACATTTTTTTACAAAATATGCGACATTTTAGTTAAAACCGAATATTATATAATGTATTATAAATTTTTTGGAGGTATTTTGATGAAAAAATGCGAATGCAACCTTCTTGCCCGTGCGTTTATTCCGTGGCAAAAATGGCCGGAAGAAATCTACGACTTTGAAAGAGGTCTTATGATAGGTACAATTTTCCCGTGTTTAAACCAGCCCATGTGCGAATACGAATGGGGGGAAACAAGATGATCAGAAACAGAGAATCAGCTTTAAAGGAACTTCAGGAAGTAGCTTTTAGAATGTATGATATCGCACTGTTTTTAGATACCCATCCATCAGACGATTGTGCATTGGCAGAGTACAAGTCTGCTCTTAATAAATACAACTCAATGGCCGCTAACTTCGAGAAATTATACGGACCTTTGAAAATGTCCTCGATCGAAGACTGCGACACAGAGTGGAAATGGATTAAGGGGCCATGGCCTTGGGAACCATCCAAAAACGAGGGGGTATGTAAATAATGTGGTCATATAATAAAAAGCTTCAATATCCTGTTAATATTAAAAACCCAAACCCGAAGCTTGCAAAATTTATTATTTCTCAGTACGGTGGAGCGTGCCAAAATGTTAGAGTAGTTTTACTAACGTCTCCAAAATACGCATTTTAAGGACTTTCCGTCTTTTCCGCCTTTTATGATTTCTTTAAAAATCGTCCTTGCCATGTTGTTTTTTTTAACATTACTTACATCAGCATCTTTCAAAATTTCGGTCAATCTGCGAAGCTCTTTCTTGTCAATTTGGGCTTCATCTTTAGACTCATCTTCTCCGGTTGTTTCAAGCATTTCTTTTAACTTTTCTATCTCATCGAGAATAGCTTTTTTGTTGGCTTTGTATTCTTCAAGCGTGTCAACACCATCTTTATAAGCTAATTTAACTCGTTCAAGACGAATTTCAAGCCTTTGAATTTGTGTTAGGATTATTTTGCTGTCATCATTAGAAGTTATCTCCTCGATTAAATCAGGCTCAGCAAATTCAAGCTCAACATTCTGAAGTTCAATTTCTGATAAGATGTTAAGAATGATTTTAGCAATTTTTTCGGCCTTTATATATCCAACACCATCACATTTTCCTCTGCTTCGCTCTGAACAACCAAAATATCCTGCCTGGTAAGACAAAACCTTGCCACATTTTTCACATCTGGGGATTCCCGTCAACCAATGGGACAATCCTTCTCTATCATAATTAAAGTGTTTTCTGAACCTTGCTTTTTGTTCTAGCATTTTTTTCTGTGCCTTATTCCAAGTTTCAACCTCGATAATAGGCTCGTGTGGACCATCGGTTATAATTGCAGTATCTGCTGTATAATTCCGTGACAGCTTACCGTCAGGATTCCATCGGGTTTTACCTATGTACAAAGGATTATTAAGCCAATATTCTACGGTTCTGTTTTCGATTTTGTTCCCTCGATGTGTTTTTATTCCCATAGCATTCAGAGCTTTTGCAATTGTTAAAAGACCTTTGCCGTTTACATAATCGTCAAAAACCTTTTGTATAATATCCGCTTCTTCCGGAACAACAACATACTCACCGTTTTCTACCTTGTAACCAAAGCCAGGTATTGAAAGTACGCCGCCTCTTTTTGCTTTCTCCGTCATACCTCGTTTTACTTCTTCTGCAAGGTTGATGCTGTAAAACTCATCCATTGCTTCGATAATAGCTTCAATGAGTATAGATAACTTATCATCACCAATATCTTCGCTGACTGATACAACATCAATATTGTGCTCTTTTCGGAGCATAGATTTATAAACGATACTGTCTTCACGATTTCGTGCAAATCGGCTGAATTTCCAAACCAAGATAACATCAAAAGGTTTTGGTTTACGCTTTGCAAGACCAATCATTTCGTTAAATGCAGGTCTGTTTTTTGTTTTTCTTCCGCTGATGCCTTCATCTACAAATATAAATTCTTTTGGCAATAAAATTTGATTTCTTTCCGCATAGAGTTTTATTTTTTCCAGCTGACTGTCAGGACTGTACTCAAGCTGATCATCAGTAGAAACTCGTATGTAAGCTGCCGCTATTTTCACTATATTTTCCTCCTATCCGTTTTGCGGCAACTATTTATCATAGTTTGATTATAGCAAAACCGCGTTTAGAAATCAATTTTTTTACTTAGAAGTTTTATTTTTTTGTTATAGTAATTACTCAAAGCGTATGCTTCAACTTCTTTCTTCCATTTAGTCAAGTCTTGTTCATTTAAGTGGGAAAGCTTAACATCTTTTGCATTATTGTCGCTCATATAACATTCTATACGAAACTCACTCATACAATCACCTCATATAATTTTACGCTTTACTAAAACAATTAATGTCAGTTTTAAGAAATATGTACTACCTGTGATTTATATAATGTTGTGCCAGACACATTTAGAAAAACAACTTTGTTTTTCTAAATACATTATACTTTTCTTTTTAAAAAAGGAAACAAAACTTAATAAAACTTAAAAATTTATTTTTTTTGAAGATTTCTTCAAAACCTTTAAGTGAACAAATGTGAACGATTGGGGCTTAACCCCAACTCGTAAAATTCATTTTGCGAGGTAAAAATGGGGTTATAGGGGCATCCCCTGAAAAGCCTCCTGGTAAATTTGTGTACCAGGAGGCAATGCTTGTTACCATAAAAATATATTTTTTGTGAATTATGTAATGAAGGTATGATATGTTTGTATGTTTTCTTCTATGTATCTTAAAGTACAATTTATCCAGAAAAAAACGCCACCACATCCGTTTCAGATGTAATGGCGCTGTATTTAATACGCTTTCTCGATTTTATTTTTCTTTAATTAATGGTTATTATATATTGATATAAACTATCTTTCAACCAATCCGTATTTAACCTTGATTCTTTCAAGTTTATGCATCATAGGTTCAGATATAAACCAAAGGAAAAAGGCTGTTCCAAGTGAGTGAATTAAGTCAAAAGGTATTCCCATAATATAAGCAGATATTATCATCGCTTTTGTTGGGTTGGCTTGATACATAATTACGGATGCAGGGTTCATAATGCCTCCGTATATCGCAAGTGTTGCAATAAAGCCGAAGATGCAAAGCGATGCTTTTGTTTTACGAAGAAATCCTTTTTTGAAAAGTATTCCTGCGATAAAACCGATAATACCAAAGGCAAACATCTGCCACGGTGTCCACGGACCCTGCCCGAAGAAAAAGTTTGAAACAAATCCGCTTACTGCACCTACCAAAAACCCCGTTTCACCACCGAAGCAAACAGCTGAAATAATAACAATAGCCACAACGGGTTTAAACTGTGGCAGCATAAAGAATGCCGCTCTGCCCGCAACTGCGATTGCACAAAGTACGCTTATTATAATAAGTTCTCTTGCTTTCGGCTTTTTTGATTCAAATACCATACAAAACGGTATCATTGTTTCAAAGATGATAAGTAAGCTTATAAAATAATACCTTCTGTCGCCCAAGAAGAAAAAGCCGATATAAATTGTAAGCGGTATTAAAAACAATATCAGAAATGCTGCAAGGAGTGTTCGTTTTGTCAGTTTCCTGTCTGATTTAGGAACTTGTATTACTTCTAAAGCCTCTTTTGCGAGGGCTGTCGGCTCTTGAGGTTTATAGAGCTTGTTATAACAGGATTTTCTTTCTCTTTTTTCTGCCTTGCCGCCACAAGCGATGATAATATCTTCTGCCAAAACTGCATCAGGCAGGCTTGTTCGGGCCATACGGTTTGCAGAGGTAGTATAGAAGTTTTTACCCTTGAAAAACTCTCTTGGTGTGTCAACAGATGTAACGCTTCCATCAAATACAAGAGCACATCTGTCGGCAAATTCTGCCGCAAACTCTATATCGTGAGATACCATTAAAATTGTTACACCGTTTGCTTTTAAATCCAAAAGAATATCTGCAAATTCTTCTTTAAAGTGTGCATCCATCCCTTTTGTAGGCTCATCTAAAAGTAATATTTCAGGTTCCATAAGAAGGATTTTGGCAAGTGCCGCACGTTGTTGTTCTCCGCCTGATAAATCGTAAGGATGACTATCTAAAAGATTTTCTATTCTGCAAAGTGCGGAAATATTATGTACCTTTTCTTCTTTTTCTCCCTTTGACAGTTTCTTGTCCGAAAGTATTTGCATTAAATCAAGACAAACTGTTTTCTTAACAAATACGCTCTGCGGATTTTGAGGAAGTACGCCGAGCAAGCCATCATATAAATTCTTTATCTTAGAAATGCTTTGACCATTTATCAGAACATCACCTCTGTATGGTGTGTTAAGACCTGATATAAGCGAAAGTGCAGTTGTCTTACCGGTTCCGTTACCACCCACAAGACAGACAAGCTCGCCTTTATGTATGCTCAGATTAAAGCCTTTTACTACATCCGGCAATTCCTTTTCGTATCTGAAATACGCATTTTTAATTTCTATAACTATGTCGCTATTTTCTTTTAATTCATCGCACGGAATTACGGTGGAATCTAATGTGTTTTCTCTTGAATATTCTAAAAGCCAAGTTCTGCCTTCACGAACTGTAAGAGGACACGGCAAAGTATTTTCCACTTCGCCATGAACTCGCATTGGTGTCGGAAGCGATTTATACATATCGTGATTTTTCTCTTTGAGAATTTTACCAACTTTTTCAGGTGTACTTTCTGCAATTATTTTCCCTTCATCCATTACAATCACTCTGTCTGCCATAGGGAAAGCATCTTCCAAACGATGCTCTGTGAGAATAACGGTTGTTCCAAGCTCACGGTTTATCTTTTCAAGTGTTTTTAAAAACTCACCTGCGGCGATTGGGTCAAGCTGGCTTGTGGGCTCGTCCAATATAAGAACCGACGGTTGCATTGCCATAACAGATGCAAGGTTTAAAAGTTGCTTTTGACCGCCTGAAAGTTCTGCCACATTCTTATAAAACCAAGTTTGTATACCAAAGAACGATGCCATTTCGGAAACTCTTGTTCTTATTTCATTTTGCTTATACCCAAGACTTTCTAAACCGAATGCAAGCTCGTGCCATACCTTATCGGTTACAATCTGATTATCGGGGTTCTGCATCACAAAGCCAATGCCCGATGCTTGTTCCTTTGTATTATAGTCCGCAAGAGGTTTGCCGTTAAAATAAAAACTTCCGCTTAATTCACCGTGGGGTGAAAGTGGTGGTTTTAACAGTCTTAAAAGTGTAGTCTTACCACATCCCGATTTTCCGCAAAGCAAAACGAAGTCGCCTTGATTTACTGTAAAGTTTATATCTTTTAGTGCTTTATCGCTTCTGTCTGGATAACTAAAACTCAAATTTTCGACCTTAAAGCTTTCCATTTTCTCACCTCCCAAAATTCAATTATAATAGGACTTACACAAAGCAATAAATATGCTACAAATACGCTTATACCAAACACAGAAACTTCTTCCATTTTCATAGATGGGAAGAATCTGAAATCTATTGCACCGGTTAGATTTCCTGCAAGGGTGTATATCCCTAAAATCAAGATAGAAACAAGTGCTTTTTTATCTCTTTTATCAAATGTGAATATGGAAAAAGCTGTTCTTCCAGGAACTCCATATCCACGGGATTTCATACTGTCTGCTGTTTCGATAGCATTTTCCAAAGACCACGTTGTCATAATGGATAATATATTAAGTCCGTTTTTTGCTCGTTTAATAATACTGCCATTCGACACATCCCGCCCCATACACTTCTGGGCATTGATTACTACTTTAAGCTGGGACGCAAACTTTGGAACAAAACGAAGTGTCATAGAGATTACAAGCGACATTGCCGGAATGATTTTTCCGAACAGATAGATAAACTTGTCACTTGTCATAATCTCGTTGTAGCAAGAAAAATGACAGATAACGCTTACAATCATCGTAGCCGCACAGATTCCGTAAATGACAGATTCAAGCGTCAGAGGGTTTCCGCTCGGCAGATACTCTATGATTGTCACTCCTTCGTGATTAAAGGCAGGGTTTATAAGCGCCATCGCAAGGAGCATCGGGAGCATATATATTAAGTTGTTCTTAACCTGCTTTTTGCCTTTTAGCATCACGGAATATGTAAATCCACTTGCAAGTGAAATGCACAAGGCTATCGGATGCATAAAAAAGCATGAAAACCCAATTACGCACACAAAGTATGTAAAATTCACAATCGCGTGATATGTTTTAAATTCGCTCATATTCAACTTCCATTTCTTGCAGAGTAATTACCTCCTACATCAATACCCAAGTCACAGGTATAAACCCATTCGACTTTATCTCCTGCTTTTAATTGATAACGGGAGCATCCGTAATTAGGGAACCATCCGTTTACCTTATACATCCATCCCGAAAGCTCACCTAAGTCAAATTCGTAAAGATTTGCTATGCCCTCGATATATGCACTATTGTATATTGGAGTATTTTCAAACTCCATGTGTATTTTGTTCCGCTTCATTTCTCGCATAAGAAGATTAAAGACGCTTTCACCCTCGTAAAATGTAACGGTCTTTTCGGCAAAGATAACACCATCTTTTGGAACGATATCGACCTTTTCGCTATCGAGCCAAGCGATGTTTTGTAAAATTGTATCGCACCTTACAGACAAAGTACAAGTAAGCTCTTTATCTGTAATCACCGCATTTTCAGGTTCAACGGGTATGGGTTTTCCTTCGGGAACAGGGTCGGTTCTGTACCGGTCTTTTCCTGCAGTATCATTTATAACCATTCCTTGTTCTTGGGCAGGTGGCTGTGTGTTTTCAGCAAAATTCTCTGTCATAGCTATCTTTTCTTCAGGGGTCGTTTGAGCTACTGTTTCTTTCGGCTGTGGCTCCCACCCACGTAGTCCCGGCGCATCTCCGCCATACCAAAAAACAAATACCAACACTAACCCAATTATAACACCTGCTATTATTTTGTTTTTATGTTTTCTCATCAGAATCCTCCTTACAGAAGATTTGCATTAAAAAGCATATTGTAAAGCATAGATGCTATTTCTGCTCTTGTAACTGCCTCTTTCGGCTTTATATCCATTACGCTGTCATCAAGGATTTTTTCATTATAGCAGAATGCAAGTGAGCTTTGCGACCAATCAAAGCCTAAAACATAGTCAAAGAACTGTGCCAAAACATCACGGACTGCGAGTGTATCCATTTCAGTATTCATTCCGCAAAGTTTTGCTGCTCTTGTAACCATTACCGCCGCTTCTTCACGGGTGATAGTGCCGTTTGGATTAAATTCCGTTTCGGATACGCCTTTTATAATACCATAGCCGTATGCAGTCCCCACATAATTATAAAACCAATCACTTGATTTAACATCCTTAAAGTTTGCACTATTCTTTTGAGGGAGTCCAAGACCTCTTGCGATAATAGTCGCAAATTCCGCTCTTGTCATTGTGCTTTCAGGCTCGAAACTATATTCTGTCTTACCGTTTATAATTCCTCTTGATGCTAAAGCTTCAATGGCAGTCTTATCTTTATGACCAATAATATCTGTAAAAGTTTTACCGTGGTTTATGATATTCATTTTCTGAACATCAGGATTTTTATTTTTTAATCCAACAACTGTTTCATTGTTATCAGTAACCCGAATTGCATCGGACATTCTGTAAAGACTGCTTTTGCCATTTTGTTGTCTTTTAACAGCAACAAGGCCATAAAACGCTTGCTCTGTTGCCATCAGGTTTGCACCGATTCCGCTCTCGGTATGATTAAAACCATTTCCTTTATTGTAGTAAGACATAAGCTCATCTAAAATTGTGTTTCCGTTCTTAACAAATCGAGCATCGTTATAGGGAATACCAAGTTCGCAAAGAGCAACTATAACCTGAACATTACTCTCTGAATTTTCTGTATCATAGCTTAAAAATCCGCCATTTTCATTTTGCATATTTGAAAGACAAAGAAGTGCCTTTTCTGTTGCAGACTTGACCTTTTCATTGTCCTGATATTTAGAAAGTGCCTGAAGTGCCATGCCTGTTACATCAGGATCAGCAACATCACCTGTTAGTGACCATCCGCCATCAGAAGTTTGCTTTTTTAGAATGTGATTTACATACATTTCTCTTGTGGCCTGAGTAGTCGCATCAGGATTTTGAGGGATTTTATAATTTTTACTGTCGAGTGCAATCAGTGCCCATATAGCACCGTTTATGCCTTGCCATACTGTTTTATCATAATCGCCAAGAGGTGTCAAAAGATTATATCCTGCAACATCCCCAGGGTTTTTACCGATAGATGAAAGTGCTACAATCACTCTTGAATATTCGGTATATTTTTTGTTATGAAGTACACCACCCGAGTCTTTAACATATTTTTCTACTACCTTATAGTAATTCTCAAAATATTCTTTCGGGATGTTTTCACCACTTCTTGCAAGTCCGAGGATTGCCCATTCGCCACCAATTGAGCCAACTTGCGGTTTGCTTACAGTTTTATAAATATAATTTGCTGTATCCAAAATAACAGAATTTATATCATAAGCCTCGGCGGCAGATACAATACCGACAAGACCGAGTAACATTGTAATGCATAACAATATTGATACAATTTTCTTCATTAGCGTTCCTCCCTATTCAAACGGCGAAAGCGAGCAGTCAGTTTTCAGGCTGACTGTTCGCTGATTACCGCAAATTATTATTTTGCTACATTCTCACAAAAACGCATAAGAATTGTTGCAACCTGAGCTCTGTTCGCCGTTTCTTTTGGTGAAAGAGTCGTTGCACTTGTACCCGTTATAAGATTTATTTTATTTGCCCAGCTTAATGCATCTACAGCCCAATTGCTGATACTGCTGAGATCACTGAAGCCTTCAAGCGTTGAGGCTTTAGTTACCTCAATTGCCTGCGCTCTTGCAAAACGGTACATAATCAGAGCTATCTGCTCACGTGTTACATTTTTATGCG
>JAZREA010000020.1:0-7519 GCA_045660545.1 Clostridia bacterium
GAAGGAATTCGACAAAGTCGAATTCCTTCTTTTCTGTTGCCTTGTGCTTTGAACAAACTTCACCTCTCGGCGTACCTCTGTACGCCTTCGGGTAACCCTGACGGTTCAGTTTGTTTAATCTGCACTATTTTCCGTCCAGCCCTAAAAGAGCCACGGCATATTTGCCGTGGCTCTTTTTTTATTCACCAAAACTATTTTGCAAAGACTGAAATGTAGCCTTGTATTAATACGAAGATTATTATCAATGGCAAAATGTATTTCATATAAACGCGTAAGAATTTGGGGAATTTTGCCCCATGTTCGCCTGTGTTTGTTTCGTTTATAAAGTTGGTCCATCCCCAACCGAACTTGTTCCAGGAACAGAAAATGATGTAGAACAAAGCACCAATCGGTAAGATGGTATTACTGATTAAAAAGTCCTCGATATCCATAATAGCCTTACCGCCTATTGCAAACGAGCTCCAGATTCCGTTACCTAAAATGGCGGGGAGTGAAAGAACTGTTAACAGGACGATGTTTGTCAGGACAATTTTCTTTCTGCTTAGCTTGGTAAGTTCAAGCCAGAAGGATGTGATGTTTTCAAAAACGGCAATAACTGTCGAAAACGAAGCAAAGACCATCAGCAAAAAGAACAAACTTCCGATTAACCTGCCGCCCGGCATGGTGTTGAATATATTAGACAGCGTTGTGAACAAAAATCCTGCGCCGACAGTTCCTGCGTCAGCGGTAACGCCGCCGTTAAACGTAAAGCACGCGGGGAATATTATAAGACCCGAAACAATGGCTACAAACGTATCGAGCGTTACGATTGTTAAGGTCTCGCCCAGAAGGCGACGCTCCTTACCGATATAACTTCCGAATATTGCGATAGAGCCTATACCGATACTAAGCGTAAAGAAAGCCTGCCCCATAGCAGAGGAAACAACCGTCCAAAGACCTGCGTCTTTAAAGCTGTCGATTGAGGGCACAAGATAGAATTTAAGCCCGGCTGTCGCGTTGGGAAGCGTGCACGAATAAACTGCAAGGCCTATAATTAGGAAGAAGAGCGCAAGCATCATTGACTTTGTAATTTTCTCAACGCCTTTTTGAAGACCTAAGGAGCACACCCCAAAGCATATTAAAATTACTGCAAAGGTGGCGACTATCCCAAGGCCGGTGTTGGAAACCGTTTCGCCAAATAAAACGCCAAGCTCGTCACCTTTATATGGCATAATTGAGCCGGTCAGATACTTGAAAAAGTAAATACCAACCCAACCTGAGATTGTTGTGTAGAACATCATCAAAAGGTAGTTACCCGCTATGCCGATATACTTTACAAAGCCCCACTTTTGCGCCGGCTTTTGCAAGACCTCAAAGGAAGAGGCGATGCTGCGCTGGCTCGCGCGGCCAACCGCAAGCTCTGCCGTCATAACCGGCACGCCGATTAAAATCAAAAACACAAGGTACATAAGTACAAAAATAGCGCCGCCGTATGCACCGGTAGTTATTGGAAAACGATATACGTTACCAAGACCAATGGAGCAGCCGGCTGAAATCAGAATGAATCCAAGCCTTGAACCGAATTTTTCTCTTTGCATTACATTACTCCTTTAATTTTATGAATTTAAACAGAAAAAAGCGTTTACACAACAGCCTTTTTTTCTGTAAGTTTCTTTTTTCTTTTTCTTCTTGCCCTTTCGTTATTCGAACGGTGCTTGCCTGCGTAGTATTGCTCGTCCGACTTGTCGGCTGTGTACATCATATACTTTGCAGTGTAGCGGCCGTCCTTTTGCCTTATAAATTTGAGCTTGCCTGTAAAAAGACCGTGCTTGTTACAGCGGCCTATGGTTAAAAAGCGGTCTCCGCTCTGTTTTATCCAGGGTTTAAGCTCGGAGAGAGGCTCGTCACAGTGTGGGCATCTCAAATTCCTGATTTTGTCGTGTGTAAAGGCGTCGCGCTTTACAGGGCAATTGTAGATTACCTTGTAGTTGCCGCAGGAAACACGCTTTAAGCCACTGAGCTCATAGTTATCTTCGTATTCTTCAAGGCCCTTTTTAATATCTAGTCTTCCGCACAAAAGCGCGACATATGCAGCGTCGTTTAGCGCGTCGTGGGCGTCAAGCTCGAGAGATATATCAAGACTTTGCGCCGCCTTTTCCAACGCGACCTGTCTGTTGCTTTCTGTTTGCATTGCATAGATTACCTGCAAGTTAATCCACTTGCCTGTCCAGGAAGTATCAAGCTTGTGCATAAGCAGGTTTTGCATAAGGATTCTTGAATCGTCAGCGCCCCAGGTGTAGAAGATGTGGTCCTTTCCGCACCACTTTTTAAAGCTGTTTATAACGGTTGTAAACGGCTTGCCGTTGTTTAACCTCTTTTGGTCTATGCCTGTTAGTTCCTTTACCTTTTTGTGAATCTTTCTGTAAAAGACGGGGCGTATATCTGCTTCAAAAGTGTCTAATATTTCAAATTTTTCGTTCATCTTGACGGCGCCGATTTGTATTATTTCGCCGTCAAGCTGAATAATATAATCGTTCTGCTTTTGAGTTTTGTGGGCAAACGCCTGATTCCACTCAAAATCGACAGCTATATATTCCAAACTAACCTCTCCTCAAAGTTGCAGCCTTAACAGTGTTTTTCATAAGCATAGCTATTGTCATCGGGCCTACGCCTCCCGGAACGGGAGTGATTGCGGCGGCCTTTTTAGCACATTCTTCAAAGTTTACGTCGCCAACGAGCTTTTTGTCCGCAAGCCTGTTCATACCAACGTCGATTACGACAGCGCCCTCTTTAACCATATCGCCTGTAATCATCTCGGCAACGCCTACGGCAGCGACTAAGATGTCCGCCTGTCTTGTAATTTCTGCAAGGTTTTTAGTCCTTGAATGGCAGATTGTAACTGTTCCGTTTTTGTGAAGCAAAAGCATCGCCTGAGGCTTGCCTACGATGTTGCTTCTGCCGACTACAACGCAGTTTTTACCCTCTACGTCGATGCCGCTTTCTGCGATTAACTCCATAACGCCCGCAGGGGTGCACGGTAAAAAGTCATAGTCTCCTATCATAATTTTACCAACATTTACGGGGTGGAAAGCGTCGACATCCTTTTTCGGCGAGATGGTGTTTAGAACCGTCTCTTCGTTTAAGTGCGATGGAAGAGGCAGCTGAACTAAAATACCGTCAATTTTGTCGTCTTCGTTTAGCTCTTTTACGAGGTTTAACAGTGTCTCCTCGTCAGTCTCGGCGCCAAGGGCGTATTCGTAAGAATTGATTCCGATATATTCGCACGCCTTTTTCTTGTTGTTAACGTATATACGGCTTGCGGGGTCGTCGCCTACGATGATAACCGCAAGACCTATTTCCTTACCTTCCTCTTTTAAAAGGCTTGTCTGGGCTTTTAGCTCGTCCTTTATTCTTTGTGAAACTGCTTTGCCGTCTAGTATTTTTGCCATTTTTATTATCTCCTTTTGGTTTAATCAAACATTTAGCCGTATAGCCTATAAGGTCGTCTCTGCCTGCTGTGCGAAGCGCTTTTTCAACAAGCCTGTGGTTTTCGGGCACTCTGTACTGCAAAAGAGCACGTTGCATCTGCTTTTCTTCAAAGCTCTTTGGAACGTACACGCTTTTTAGAGTAAAAGGGTCCAGCCCCGTATAGTACATACAGGTCGAAACTGTTCCGGGCGTGGGGTAAAAGTCCTGCACCTGCTCGGTGCTGAGACGGTGGTCGCGCATATACTCCGCGAGGATAATCGCGTCGTCAAGAGTACTGCCCGGGTGCGACGACATAAGGTAGGGGACAACGTACTGCTGTTTACCCAAGCGTTTGTTTATCGTATAGAATTTGTCTGTAAATTTGTCGTACACCTTTTTAGACGGCTTGCCCATATATTGTAAAACATTGTCCGACACGTGCTCGGGAGCAACGCGGAGCTGTCCGCTTATATGGTGCTTACAAAGTTCCTCGAAAAAGGCGGTGTTTTTGTCATAAATTAAGTAGTCGTAGCGGATGCCCGAGCGTACGAAGACTTTTTTAACACCTTTTAGCGAGCGAAGCTTACGAAGAAGCGACAAATAATCGCTGTGGTCAATATTTAAGTTTTCGCACGGCTTTGGGTACAGGCACTTTTTATCTGCGCAGGGGTGAGCCTTGTTACAGGAGCTGTGCCTGAAATTTGCAGTCGGGCCTCCGACGTCGTTTATATAGCCTTTAAAGTCGGGGTCTTTTATCAGGAGCTTTGCTTCTTCTATTATAGACTTGTGGCTACGGACGGATACTTTCCTGCCTTCGTGGAAGGCGATTGCACAAAAGTTGCATGAACCGAAGCATCCTCTTGAAGACGTGAGGCTGAACTTTACCTCGTCTATGGCGGGGACTCCGCCGTCCTTTTCGTACATCGGGTGATAATTTCTCATATACGGCAGGGCGTAGACCTTGTCCATTTCCTCTGTGGTAAGAGGGGCGGACGGTCTGTTTACGACCAGCCATCTGTCGCCGTGTCTTTGCGCAGTCTTGCCGTAGTGTGTAAACTGGACGCGGCAGGATGTGGCGTACTTTTTCTTATCAGAGCTGACCTCTTCAAACGAGGGCATCTCGTAAGCGTCAAGAGGCTTGTCCTTTGCGATGTAGGCTGTTCCGTCCACATCGGTTATTTCGGATATATCTGTGCCTTGTCGCAGCATAGAGGCGATTTTTGCAATCTGGTGCTCGCCCATTCCGTAGATCAGAAGACTGGCACGGCTGTCGAAAAGGATTGAACGCCTTACGTCGTCGTTCCAGTAGTCGTAGTGGGCAAAGCGCCTCAGGCTTGCCTCAACTCCGCCGATGATAATCGGAACGTCGGGGTACGCTTCGCGGATTCTGTTACAATAAACTATTGTGGCGCGGTCGGGTCTCATCCCTGCCTTTGCGCCCGGAGCGTACATATCCTGGGAACGAAACTTCTTGTTGACAGTGTATCTGTTGACCATACTGTCCATATTGCCTGCCGAGCACAAAAACGCAAGCTTTGGCCTGCCAAGGCGCATAAAGTCTTCCTTAGTATGCCAATCGGGGAGCGCAATAATACCCACGGTGTACCCTTCGGACTCCAACACGCGCGAGATTATCGCGTGTCCGAAAGACGGGTGGTCTACATACGCCTCGCCGACTATGTACACAAAGTCTAGCTGATTTATATTAAGTTTTTCCATATCCTGTCTGCTGACAGGTAAAAAACCCTTATTCATTTTACAGGTCTAATTTGAGGTCGTTTTCTTTAATCCAACCGAACTTTCTAAACGGGATTGCGATAATCGGCGTGAGGATTGCAGGAAGAACAAACGAGATTGCTATAAGTCCAACCCAGTGAAGAGGGGTGATTGCAACGCCTGTTTCAACCCAGCCTGTGTATGTGCCGATTTGTCCCACAAGACCGCAAGTGCCCATACCTGACGAAACTGCCGCTCCGTTCATTTCCAAGCCAAAAATACATGTAGCTATCGGGCCTGTGATTGCGGAAGTGATAATCGGAGGGAGCCATATCCTTGGGTTTTTAACAATATTTCCCATCTGGAGCATACTTGTACCGATACCTTGTGCAAAAAGGCCGCCCCATCTGTTTTCCTTAAAGCTCATTACAGCAAAGCCTACCATGTTGGCACAGCAACCTGCCAAAGCCGCGCCTCCCGCAAGGCCTGTAAGACCCAAGCCCGCGCAGATAGCCGCACTGCTGATAGGAAGAGTGAGCGCTATACCGATAATTACGGATACCAGTATTCCCATGTAAAACGGCTGGAGCTCTGTTGCCCACATAATTGCGCCGCCGACTGCGGTTGCTGCCTTGCCTATGTACGGAGCGCAAAGAAGCGAGAACATAACACCTACGAATATTGTAACAAACGGTGTTACGATAATATCAAGCTTTGTTTCCTTGCTGACTGCTTTACCAAACTCTGCACCGATAATTGTAGCAAACAAAACGGCAAAAGGTCCGCCCGCGCCGCCAAGCTCGTTAGCCGCTATGCCGACAGCCGCCAAAGAGAAAAGTACAAGAGCGGGCGCTTTAAGAGCATACCCGATGGCGATTGCCATAGCAGTTCCCTGTGCGGACTGTGCATAGCCGCCTATGGTCTCTAAAACAGGGATTCCAAACTGAGTGCCTATTGTTTTGATAATAGTGCCTATCAAAAGGGAGGCGAAAAGTCCCTGCGCCATAGCGCCAAGAGCGTCTATGAAATATCTTTTGAAAGAAAACGTGATGTCCTTCTTCTTTAAAAATTCTTTAAACTTCATTTTGGTCAACTCCTCGTTGTATTTGATATAATACTGATATTATAATATAAATTAAAACATTTTTCAACAATATTAGGAAAAAATGTTGACAATTTTGTCCTGTTAGTGTATAATAATAAAATCCTTGCGTGTGTCTTAACGCACGCCAGAGTCCAGAAGGAGGTGTAAAGAATGGTTGAGGTAATCAACAACTACGAGACCATCTTTATCGTCGATGTAACAAAGACTGAGGAAGAAGTCAATGCAATCGTTGAAAAGATGAAGTCATTAATTGAATCCAACGCGACACTTCAAAGTGTTGACAGCTGGGGAAAAAGACGTCTCGCTTACGAGATTGACGACAAGACCGAAGGCTTTTACGTTTTAGTAAACTTTGCTTCTAAGCCTGAGTTCCCGAAGGAACTTGAACGTGTTTACGGCATTACCGACGGTATCATGCGTTATATCACAGTAAGAAAAGACGAAGAGTAGGAGGAAAGATATGCTTAACAAGGTTATTTTAATGGGTAGACTTACCCGTGACCCGGAGCTTAAGTATACCCCTTCAAACGTAGCGGTATGTTCATTCTCTATTGCGATTGACAGGCGCTACGCAAAACCCGGCGAACAAAAACAGACAGATTTCATAAACATCGTTACATGGCGTAATACGGCAGAATTTGTTTCTAAGTATTTCGTTAAGGGCCAGATGATTAATGTGTGTGGCTCTTTGCAGACTCGCACATGGGACGATGCACAGGGTGTTAAACACTATGCTACTGAGGTTGTTGCTGATGAAGTTAACTTCTGCGGCGACAGCAGAGGCAGTGGTGCTCCTTCCCAAGGGGCAGAGCCGGTTTACGGCGAGAGCCAGGTGGCTCCTATGAGCACAGGCTTTACTCCTGTTGAAACTGATGACGATTTGCCGTTTTAATTGATTTTGACAATGATTGGAGGTTTTATTAATGGCTGAAAGAGAAAAGAACGATCGTCCTATGCGTAGAAAAACACGCAAAAAGACTTGTCAGTTCTGCGTTGATAAGGTTACAGCAATTGATTACAAGGATGTGGCTAAGCTTCGCCGTTACCTTACGGAGAGAGCTAAGATTGTTCCACGTCGTATGAGTGGTACTTGCGCAAAGCACCAGAGACAGCTTACTGAGGCTAACAAAAGAGCAAGACATATTGCATTGCTCCCATATTCAAAGGACTAATAAAAACGCTAAAATAGGGCTATACCACAAGCACACAGAAATGTGTGCTTGTTTTTTACTGATTTTTCAGCTCGTGTAC
>JAZREA010000021.1:0-162747 GCA_045660545.1 Clostridia bacterium
TCCCTTAATAATAAATAATATTACAGCTTGTTTTAAAACATTACAAAAAAGAGCATCTGTAAAGCATACAGATACTCTTTGTTTTCAAACAATTATTCACTTAATGCATCGGCGATACGCTTGCTCGCAAAGCCGTCGCCATAAGGGTTGCTCGCCTTAGACATAGCGTCGTAGGCGCTTTTGTCGTCGAGCAGGAGCTTGAAGTTTTTATATATAACCTCTTCGTCAGTTCCTACAAGCTTTAACGTTCCCGCCTTGATGCCCTCGGGCCTTTCCGTAGTATCGCGCATAACCAAAACAGGCTTACCGAGAGACGGCGCTTCTTCCTGTATTCCACCGCTGTCAGTAAGAATCATAAAGCTACGCGCGAGGAAGTTATGAAAGTCCAAAACATCAAGCGGCTCTATAATGTGTATTCTGTCACATCCGCCAAGCTCTTCGTCCGCTGCCTTTCTAACAACAGGGTTCATATGTATAGGGTAAATCGCCTTAACGTCAGGATATTCTTCCATAACACGACGTATCGCGCGGAACATATTGTGCATAGGTTCGCCCTGGTTTTCTCTTCTGTGTGCCGTTATCATAATAAGACGGCTATCGCTCGCCCAATCGAGCTCGGGATGAGAATAGTCCTCACGAACAGTAGTTTTAAGAGCGTCTATTGCGGTATTACCTGTAACATAGATGCTCTTTTCGTCCCTGCCCTCTTTCAACAAATTGCCCTTAGAAAGCTCTGTTGGAGCGAAGTTATACTTCGAAACTATCGAAACGGCCTGACGGTTAAACTCCTCAGGGTACGGGCTATATATATTGTATGTGCGAAGGCCCGCCTCTACGTGTCCGACGTCAATTTGCTTGTAAAAGCACGCAAGCGCTGTAACAAACGTAGTAGAAGTGTCACCATGAACTAAAACCACGTCAGGCTTTACCTCGTCTAACACATCGCCAATTCTGCTTAAAATGTTAGTTGTAACATCAAACAAGGTCTGCTTGTCCTTCATAATCGACAAGTCGTAATCCGGCACAACCGAAAACGCTTCAAGTACCTGGTCGAGCATCTGTCTGTGCTGCCCTGTTACGCAAACAACAGTCTTTATATTCTCTCTTGACTTTAACTCGTTAACCAGCGGGCACATTTTAATTGCCTCCGGACGAGTACCGAAAACCAACATTACCGTCTTCATAATTTATCCCACCCCAACATTTGCTAAAATACCCGAAATTTATATTTCCGGCATTTCTTCACAATATTAAATCACAAATATTTTACACTATTTTTATTTAAAAATCAAGTTAATTTTTATAATCATTCAACCTTTGCGCCACGTCTTAAAGGCATACACAGCGCCAACACAAAGCGCAAGCCCCAGCACGCCTCCCGCAGAGTCTATAAGCACATCCGAAACGCTGCTGGCGCGGTCGTTAAAGCTTTGTATAAATTCATCGCACACTCCCGCCAAAACAACAATTAAAAGAGGCATACTTACAAAAACCTTACCAAGTTTACAGTACAGGCATACCATCATCCCGCCGATACAAACACCCAAAAGGGCAAACTCTGTCACATGCGCTGTTTTTCTGACATATTTGCTAAAAACTTCGTCATCAATAGAGTCGTCAGGATCTACAACAGGCTTTACTTTTTCCACAACCACGTCGCTCTCAGCCTCGGAATGCGTTATATCCTTAAACGAGTTGCTGAAAATATACCCCGTTATCAAAAGCGAAAGTACCAAAAATACAAGTAACCAGATATTAACCTTCTTCATGGCAATTATGCTTATTCCCTTCAAGATAAATCCTCCTTGCATTTGTCTTTATTACAAATACGCACCCAAAAGGGTGCGTATTAAATAATTATTTCTTTCTCCAGACCATCTTGTTTACGATGCCTGTATATGACTGGATAATCTTTACCACCTTGGTAGAAACGTTCTCGTCAACATAAGTCGGTGTCGGCAAGCCGAGGTCTCCGTTTTCGTTCATTGAAACTGCAACGTCAACCGCCTGCAACACCTGCTCGGTTGTGATTCCGGCGAGGATAAAATCGCCCTTGTCAATCGCCTCGGGGCGCTCTGTGCTTGTACGGATACAAACTGCGGCGATTGGGTTTCCGATTGACAAAAAGAAGCTGCTCTCCTCCGGCAACGTTCCGCTGTCAGAAACAACCGCAAAGGCGTTCATCTGCAAATTATTATAGTCGTGGAACCCAAGCGGCTGGTGCTGGATTACACGTTTGTCGAACTTGAAGTTTCTTTGTTCGATAAATTTCTTGCTTCTTGGATGGCATGAATAAAGTATCGGCATATCATATTTTTCCGCCATCGCGTTAACCGCATTCATAAGATTAAAGAAGTTTTCCTCTGTATCAATATTTTCCTCACGGTGTGCGGAAAGCAAGATGTACTTGCCCTTTTCAAGCCCCAATCTGTTTAAAATGTCGCTGTTTTTAATCGATTCGAGGTTGTTGTGCAAAACCTCTGCCATAGGCGAACCCACAACATATGTGCGCTCCTTGGCAACGCTTGAAGCGTTAAGGTATCTTCTTGCATGTTCGCTATAACACATATTAACATCGGATATTATATCCACAATCCTTCTGTTAGTCTCCTCGGGCAAACACTCGTCAAAGCAACGGTTACCCGCTTCCATATGGAAAATCGGTATGTGCAGTCTCTTTGCTCCGATTACCGAAAGGCAGGAATTCGTATCTCCCAAAACAAACACTGCGTCGGGCTTAACCTCTTCCATCAGTTCGTATGACTTAGCGATTATGTTGCCCATAGTCTGACCCAAGTTTTCGCCAACAGCGTCCAAGTAATAGTCAGGCTGTCTTAGGCCCAAATCCTCGAAAAAGACCTGATTTAGTGTGTAGTCCCAGTTTTGTCCGGTATGAACTAATATCTGGTCAAAATATTTGTCACACGCCTTTATGCAGGCGCTAAGCCTGATTATTTCAGGCCTTGTTCCTATAATTGTCATCAATTTTAATTTACTCATTTTTGCACCTCATCAAAAAAAGTGTCCGGTTTGTCAGGGTCGAAACATTCGTTGCACCACATAATTGTAACCAAGTCCTCTTTATCCGAAAGATTGATTATGTTATGAGTGTACCCGGGTATCATATCCACAACCGTTATGTCCCCTCCACCAACCTCGTAGTTTACAACCTCATCTGTTCCTACCTTTCTAAGCTGTATCAGCCCGTGTCCGCTGACAACAACGAACTTTTCATTCTTGGTAGAATGCCAGTGATTGCCCTTGGTAATCCCGGGCTTTGATATATTAACGCTAAACTGTCCTGCGTTTAACGTCCTTATTATCTCCGTAAAGCTTCCTCTGTCGTCAACATTCATTTTAAGCTTATACGAAAAGTCGTCGGGCTCAAGATATGTAAGATATGTTGCATAAAGCTTTTTAGACAGCGAGCCGTCCGTCATATCAGGCAAGACCTTAGTCTCTCTGCTTTCCTTATACGAATATATAAGCTTAACTATCTCGTCAAGCGTAGCCTTGTGCTCGACAGACACCTTACAGAACTCGCCGTCCTTGTTTTCCCTGCCCATAAGCGCGTTAATAAGTTCGTCTACAACGTCATCAATATAAACAAGAGTCATCATATGGTTCTCATCGTTTACCTGTATGGGCAAGCCGTGTGCAATATTGTGGCAAAAAGTCGCAACCGCGCTGTTATAATTAGGCCTGCACCACTTACCAAACACGTTGGGGAAGCGGTAAACCAAAGTTTTAACTCCATTTTCCCTGCCGTAAGCGAAAATCAAGTCTTCTCCTGCCTTTTTAGACCTGCCGTAAGGGTTGTCAAGAGCCGCCTGTATTGAAGAAGTGATAAGCACAGGCGCCTTGTTTTCGTGCTTTTTCAGCGTATCGAGCAATGTGGAGGTAAAACCAAAATTACCTTCCATAAACTCCTTTTCATCCTTTGGCCTGTTAACGCCGGCCAAATGGAAAACGAAATCGCATTTTTTACAATATTCATCCAAAAAAGACGGGTCGGTATCTATGTCGAACTCATAGATTTCGTCTATTTTTACATCATAAGCTTTATTTCTGCCGTCCTTGACGGTTTTTAAAATTTCAACAAGGTTTTTGCCGACAAATCCGTTTGCGCCCGTTATTAAAACGTTCATACTTATTCCTCCGTTGAATAAAAATCCAAACCTACTGACATCATCTTTTGTTTGTATTCTGATATTGACGCCTTATTCATTCCCTTTTTGATACCCAAAAGATACTTAAAGGGGTTAACTCCGTTCCCGCGCGAGAACATAACACTAAAAATGCGCAGAATCCAAAAAGCAGGCAACAGAACAGGAGCTTTTTTCAAAACCGGATATTTAAGGCACATTCTCTTATAAGGCATAAACACCACAGTTTTAATGGTTGAAAAAGCCGAAGTTCCTTTACCGTTTTGCTCGTTATTTACAGCTAAAAAGGCTCCGTTATCCTTGCCGGTACCAAACACTCCGCTTTTAAACAAAGTTTCGGCCATACTTGCGCTGCCTTCGGTCCAAGGGGCACCATAAAACAAGACGTCCAGAGTGTCCCGCAAGACATCAAAAAACTTATCAAGCTTCATTATTTTGAGCTGACTTTTTATATAATCATAGTCAAGCTCGTCTAACTTTAACTTCATAACATAAAAGTCTATAAAATGTTTAAGCCCGATTCCGCCTGTAATAAAGTGCTTTGCAAAATGCACTACCTGATAAACATAAAAGTCCTCGTTGGTCATGCTGTAACGGTGCTTGCCGTCTTCATTGATTTTAGCAAACGACCACGCCTGACGGTAGTAATCATAAAACTCCCCTATAACAGGAGCGCAAAAGAGGGTATGAAGCTCCACATAAAGCGCACCTTTTACAAACGACGTTTCGTTCTCGTGCGTTGCTGTCTTTTCAAAGCCCATATCGCTAAAAAGCTTCTTTGCTTGTTCAAACTGCTCTTTTCTGACCAAAATATCTACATCGCCCATAACCCTCATATATGCATCAGGGTAAAGGAAACTTACAACAGAGCCCTTCATAGGCAAATAGTCTATGCCTTCCCTTTCGAAGACGTCATAAACTTTGCCAAGCTGCGACCTTTGGTTCTCGCAATAGAGAAGACACCTTAACGAGGCCATCTTAAACTGCTGCAAAACCTCGTCGTCAACATCTGTCTTTGACTTTTTAATCCCCGCGTATATAAGAGGAGCGATATTGGCACTTTGTGCAAATTTATACACTTCATTAAAATCCGCGCCATGTGGTATTTGCTCCATTTCACCTGTTATGGCGCTTTTCGCAAGCTTTATAAGCGCTTGCTTTTGTATGTTAAAATCATTCATTTTCTGCCATCCTGTTTCGGATATATTCCAACGACATAAGCTTTTCCACAACCGCATCAACGTCCAAAAGCTCTGTGTTGTTTGAATTAAACTCTGTAAGAGGGTTTCTGTCTACGTCGCCATCCTTAAAATACTTGTCGTAATTAAGGTCGCGCTTGTCCGCGGGCACACGGTAAAAATCGCCCATATCTATTGCGTTGGCACATTCCTCGTTTGTAAGCAAGGTCTCGTACATCTTCTCGCCGTGTCTTATGCCTATTACCCTGACCTTCGTCTCATCATCCTTGTCAAACAACTTCTTAACCGCAAGAGCAAGTGTTTCGATAGTGCAGGCAGGTGCCTTTTGTACCATTATGTCACCGTTTTCCGCATTTTCAAAGGCAAACAGAACAAGCTCAACAGCCTCTTCCAATGACATGATAAATCTTGTCATAGAAGGTTCTGTAACGGTAATGTCTTCTCCCTTTTTGATTTGGTCAATCCAAAGCGGAATAACCGAACCTCTTGAACACATAACGTTTCCGTACCTTGTGCCGCATATAAGGGTTGCGCCATCGCTTATTGTCCTGGACTTTGCGACAAACACCTTCTCCATCATAGCCTTTGACGTACCCATAGCATTAACGGGATATGCCGCCTTGTCGGTAGAAAGGCAAATTACCTTCTTAACTCCCGCCTCTATCGCAGCAGTAAGCACGTTTTCCGTGCCTAAAACGTTTGTTTTTACAGCTTCTATCGGGAAAAATTCGCACGACGGAACCTGTTTTAGCGCGGCCGCATGGAATATGTAGTCAACACCGTGCATCGCATTTTTAACACTTTGCAAATCGCGAACGTCACCGATATAAAACTTTATCTTCCGGCTAAGCTCCGGGAATTTCGCCTGATATTCATGTCTCATATCGTCCTGCTTTTTTTCATCTCGCGAAAAAATCCTGATTTCGCCAATATCTGTTGACAAAAATCTGTTTAATACAGCGTTTCCGAAGGAACCCGTTCCTCCTGTGATTAACAAAGTTTTATTCTCGAACAAGCTCATATCCAACCTCCAAGTATATATTTTATATAAATAATATTATGCTACTTATCATTTAACCTTTTCCACAAACGAAGTATATGTTTTAAGAACGCCAAAACATAACAAACGCCCCATACTATACCTAACATAACTACTGTTAAAATACTTTTTGTATCGACACTGACACAAAGCACCTTCATAAGCAAACACATAACGCCACCCGACAAAGCCACAGCGACCGTAGGCAATGCGAACTGCCGATAAGGTATTATATTCTTCAAACTAACTCCCAACAGTCGGGACGAGCGCACAACCTGCAAAACAGATATAGCAAGAATACTAAGTATAGTAGCCAAAGCAGGCCCCGCAAAGCCGATTGTTTTATAAAACACAAAGCTTAGCGCAACATTTACAGCAAGGCAAATTATCGAATTATACAGTATCTCGTTTGTCCTTCCGTGAGCATTAAGCATCATTCCCCAGTAAGTTATTCTGAGCAAAAGCGTAAAAGAATAAATCCTGAAAATACCAACCCCCGCAAGATAAGTATCAGAATACAAAAGTGTTATAATCTGCGGCGCGAACACAACAGACGCGCCCACGCAAAAGGCAAGTATAATGTAGTTTAAAGACATAATGTCTTTCCATTTTTCAACGGCAACGCCCGCCTTTTTCTCCTTCACCATAAGAACAATCTGCGGAAGGAAAACGGCAGTGAAAGACGTGGATATTAAAGAAAAAGGAAGCTCTTTTCCTGCGTTTGCGTATATTGCAACCGACGACTCATCCATAAAGTATCCTATTATCAGCTTGTCTAAATCCAGACTGATTGTAGAAATCGCAGTAGACAGTCCAAGCGGTATTGTATAAACCAGAACGGCTTTTATATCCTGCCAATTTAGTCTTATATTGATTTTTCTTTCCGAAATTCTTAACGCTTCAAAATATACTCCAAGCGCAAAAACGCACTCTATCACAACATACAAAAACAGATAAAAAGCAAAAGACCCCTCGGTAAAGCTCAAAAGCAACGATATCACAACAAGGCAAAGGCCGTTTAATATACAATAAACAACTTCCCTGTTAACATAGCCTTCTGCGACGAGCATATTGCTTCTGCTGCTTATAATCAGCTTGGTCCACGGTATAATAACCAAAAAATAAGAGTACAAAACAAGCGCAGGGTTTTTATAATAACCGGCAATCTGTCTGTTTAGCAAGGCCATACAAACCATAATCACCAAAGAAATTATCGTGACAACAGTAAAGTAAAAGCCCAAAAAATTGCCTTTTTCCTCTTTTGTTTTCCTCTGCGGCAAAAAGTAGTTAAGAGCATTGGGTAAGCCGAGAGAAAAAATCGACACTCCCAAAGACGACACTGTCAAAAGCTCTGAATATGTCCCGTATTCATTAAGCGTAAGCGCCCTTGACAAAATCATTGCCGTAACCGTTGAAAGCAACAACGTAAGCACCTTGCTGAAAACCAGAACAAACGCCTTAGTACCGGATTTATGTCCAACACTACTCATTTTTCGTGCCACCCTCACATTCTGTAACAATATCCAAAACCAGCTTGTTTACGTCGTATTCGTTTAAGAATCGCTCCAGGTTCGAAACATACAGGTCGTGGTTTTCGTCAATATCATCTATCGCTTTTAATATGCAACCGACATTATCCGTATCAGCCAAAGCACCGGCACGCATCTTTCCGACAGTCGATGAAAGACCGGGTATATCACGTGCCAAAATGGGCACTCCCTTTTCGGCGTACTCGTATATTTTATTTGGCGCACAAAAAATATTATTAAGCGACGAGTCGTCGTAAGTAGCAATTCCCATATACGCCGTTTCGGTAACAAAAAGATGCTGCGGCGGATTAAGGTAGGGAATATGTACTGTATTTTCAAATTTGCTTTTTATATAAGGTATTGTATCGTGGCTTGGCGCCTTACCCAACAAAACCAAAAGATAGTCGTCTTTATTTTCCATCCTGCCCAGTGCGTCGGCAATTCTTGAAACGTCACGGTCTTTTCCTATCCAGCCCTGGTACAGAACAATCTTTTTGTTGGTTGCTTTTAGTTCGTCAACTATTTTTTGCGTATCAGGAGAAATTCCAACCTCTCCAAAGCGAGGTATGTTCGGTATTACAACAGGGCATTTTGTAAGTCCTAACCACACCTTTAATATGTGCGCCCTGTTATATTCGGGCACTACAACGGCATTTGAGGCTTTTGCCACGTCCCTTATGGATTTTAGAACTCCCGGACATTTGTCATAAAGTTCATAAATATTTAAAACCATAGGACTCTTGTCCTTTAAAATATCACGGCAGTACCTTGCTGTATCCGCCGATCCAACCCAGATTAAATCATATTCGTTACTGTTTACGGCCTTTTTAACAACTTCACGAAAAAGCAGTATGTCTAAAAACTTATCGGCCTTGCCTACACCAATTTTGCACTTTTTATTTATCGTAACAAATTCCACATTAGGATATTTTAAAAAACTTCTTATGTATTCACTGGCGTTTGTCGTAACCACTTTAACTTCATACCCATTTTCCAGCAACACCAAAACCTGCGACATACTGGGCGGCAGCGTTTCCAACTCCGGCCTTAATAAATATAGTATTTTTTTAATTTCCATCGGATGACCCTCGCTTTATATATAACACTACAAGTGGTATTATACTGCAAATTGTGTAGTTGAATATTCCTGCGTTACCATACGACAAAATCAGCAACACCATCATAAGCACAAACGCAAGCGGCTTGTTTTTAATTAATGATACAGACCTTTTTAAAAGAATCAGTATCGGAATCACAATAGCAAGTCCCATCAAAATTCCGCCTCGTGCCAAAACAGCAACATACGCACAGTGGTTATCATAAGAGACGATAGAACCACCCTCGTTGGTGTACTTTATGTTACCCCAACCGGCCCCGAGGATTTTATTTTCTCTAAACAAATCAAGCCCAAGCTGCAGCTCGATATCTCTTCCCATGCTGACAAGACCGTTTTCAAACCTTTCCATCAGCGGTTCTAATAAAAAGTCCGAAACGGGCAAAATCAAAAACACTAAAATCAAAATAAATGCCACGATAAAAGTGAAAATTGTCGCAAACGAGATTTTGCTCTTATTTACGAACAGCTTATATATTTTATATAAAAAACTAAGGGCAAATAAAAACACAACCAGTATGCTTCGCGACCTGGACATACCAAAGACGATAATTAAAAACGAAGACAAAATGGACATAATCTTCATAACATTCCACTTTGTTTCATTTACGTTCAGTTTACCCTCATTAACAAAAAGGGCTATTGCTATACATATCGGCGCGATGCTTCCGTCTATTATTACGGCTACACGGTTTACGCTGCCTCCCAGCAACCCGTAATACAACGAAAAAACGGCAGCCAGCACAGACGCCGCAAAGAACGAATAGTAAAGCCTTTCTATTTTCACATCTTTGTCAGTAGTAAGGAAAAACGAAAACATAATTAAAGCCAAAACCATACCGATACTGGCTTCACTATCTGCAACAGCAAGCTCAATACAAAGTACCGCCAAACCAAGTGGTGCGAAGAACAGTTTCTGTCTTGTTTTTATAATGCGCGGTATGTTCAAAGTGAATGACAGCAACATAACAATTATCGCTATCGTTATAACGTTATACCCAAACACCGAAAAGCCATCCAGACATTTATATATCGGCGCAAGAAAAACAAACACACCAAGCATAAACTGTTGTATGTCCGCAGTTGTTAAATTGTTGTTTTGTTTTTGGGTTTTTAAATAATTACTCATATTCCACCATTTCACAAAAATCTTGTTTAACTTTTTTTGCAATACTATAAGATTTTTCTCTTTGCCTTTTATGTATTTCAACGCCGTTTTGCTCTAATGCATCTATACAGCTTTTTGCCTTATCAAAAGTCAGCTCTTCATCTGATATTACATAGTCTAAAAGCCCGTAATCACGCATAAAATCTCTCGTTTTTTCATGGTATGCTATCGCAATTAACGGTGTGGAAGTCGCAAGAGACATAATCACGGAATGAGTTTTATATCCGATAAAGTATCTGCACGTTGAAACCTCTTTTAAATGCTCTTCGGTAGTGGTCAAAAACGGGTGTATTTTCACATCCACTCTGTTTTTCATCATACCTATAACCTTTTGTATGCTGTTTAGCTCGTGGTCGTTGTTCTCCATTCTGAAAAACTCGATTTCATAACCACGGTCCGCAAAAACGTCAAGCATTTTAGCGAGCGTCTCGTAAGTGGCAAAAGCCTTTTTAAGTCCGTCAAAAATAGAAATACCTACTTTTTTACCTCTGGCCGAAAATTCTGCAAACTCCATATCTCCAAAGCCAAACACAGAGTCATAAGTCTTTTTGACATTTATGCAGTCTCCAAAGACTTGTCTTACGCATTCAATACTGTTTTCGTCCCTTATATAAACACTGCCCGCATTTTTAAGCACATGTTCAAAAAACTTCTTGGGCTTTTCAGAAGTAAAGTCCAAAGGTCCGATAGTCTGTGAGCAAAGCACATATTTTTTAGCATAAAGGCCGATAAGTCCGATATCATATGTAAACTGGAACTGTGCATTTTTTGCCCTGATGCTTGTTATATGATGGCCGCCTGTAACTACAACCAAGTCTGCCGACTTTACCTCTTTAATAAACTCGCCCGAAACCATATTACAAAGCCTGTGCTTGCCTCCGGAAGACATAAGGCTTGAAAAGAGCAATTTGTTGATTATAAATCTGTTGACAGCGCCAATTACTTTGTTAATCAATGGGGATTTTGTCTGTTTCCTTATGGAGCGATAGCCCATCCTTATTACACGGACATTTTTATCCTCTAAATTGTCCCACAATTCAGGCCAGGTGGTAGACAGCACAACTTCATTACCCTTTGCCGTTAATTGAGATATAACAAATTCCGCAATGGCGCGGTCTCCTTTGTTTGTCGCGGTCTGACAAGCTAACATAACTTTCATGACATTTCTCCTGATTTTACCAAAATAACTAAAAATATTTATTCTTCAACACTTGCGCCCTGCTGCACGGACCGTTATCAAACAAGCTGCCGTTTCCTCCGTGCATCAAATTTTCACACAAGGCCAAAAGCCGTTTGGCCGAATTTTCACTATTCCAGATATCGCACATGGTTTGGTACGCTTTTTCCCCGAACGAAGCCTGGACATCGGGGTTGTCGAGTAGATATTTTGTTTTTTTATACAAGTCGTCTGTGTCGCCGTTTTTATATATAAAGCCGTTCTCGCCGTCTTGCAACAAATACGGTACCGCACCAATAGCATGACTTGCCACCACTGCGCACGCGCTGTTCATCGCTTCGTTTAAGACAGCTCCCCATCCTTCGTTAAAATCGGAAGTGAACAAAAATATTTTCGACTTCTCCATCCATTCTCTGACCTGCCCGGGATTCATCGAACCAAGCATATTAACACAATCGCTCAGTCCCGCGTCAGCTATCTGTTTTCTAAGCTTCTCTTCCAAAATCCCGTTGCCGATTAAATTTAAACTAAACGAATATCCGTCTGCTTTTAAGCGCCTTGCAATCTCGACAGGGATTTCCGGATGCTTCAAGTCTATAAGCCTCGCAACCCAAAGAATAGAAACCGGCTGTTTGTCATTAATCAGTTTTTTTACATCATCATATTCTTTTACCTTTGGGAAGTAACCCCATTTGTATGTTTTGCCAACAAAGTTGCGCGTTTTCGCATAGTCAGCAGCAGCATACGCGCTGGCACAAAGTAAATATGTGTTTTTTGAAAAAGCATTGTTCCAATGATACTTGATTGCTCTAAGCGGCATCTGCAACATATTTTTCCTGTTCTTATAGATGCGTTCAGAATACCTAAATACCAATTTCCCTGCTCTTATACGTTGTCTTATCAGCTTTTCAGGTGCACTTCCTATAATTACAACATCAGCGTCGTTTATCAATTTCAGGCATTCCTCATAGTCTTGCTGACTGGTATAGCTGCATTTTACAAACGACGGTAATTCGGCGCAACCCCACCCCATATTGACACGTTCTTCCTCTATCGGCATAGTCTGAACAAACACATACTGTCCGTTTGTAAGCTCATACAACGCCTCGGACAAGGCCGCCTGATGATGATTATAATAATTTGATAAAAAAACAATCTTCATAACAGACACCTTATCCTCCTTTTGTTACTTTTTTGCCGGGCTGTATATATCCATATACTTTACCAAAGTTTCCTTTTTATCTAAAAGCAGATTTTCCTTTACTTTACTGCTTCCTTCAACAATCTTTTGGCACAATGCAGACAAATCGCCCTGTGCGACAATTGAATTTTCGTCTGCGCTTTCCACACTTCCGCCTGTTTTATATGTAATAACGGGCGTACCGCAGGCCTGTGCTTCCAGGTTGGTAGTAGGGTAGTTATCCTCATAAGTCAGGTTGACAAAAACATCTGCGGTAGTATATAACCCTGCAAGCTCACCAGTGTTGTTTGTGCCTGTTAATCCGATTATTGATTCGGGAAGTTCGTGTTTTTGTTTTTTCGTAAGTCCTACCAGCACAACCTGATAAGATTCATCAAGCATTTCCGACAAGCGTATAAAATCTAAAAGTCCTTTTCTTTCATTCCAGGCACTTGCAACGCCCAGCACGACTTTTTTGTCCTGCAAGCCATATTTTTCACGAAAATCACTGTCCGTCGGTTTAAAAACATCCAAATCCACGCCGTTTGGAATCACCTCAACCGGATATGTACCGAGGAACGATTCTTTAACCAAATCCGCAAGCCACCTTGACGGTGTAACTATCTTCATATCAGCAACAGAAGTAAAAAGCTCCTTTTTAATATTATAATTACGTTTTGAAGCATCAATAAAGTAGCTTGATGGATATGAGGTTTTCTGCGGACAATGCCCGCAAGCTTTATCCTTCCATCTTTCACATTTTGCATAACAAAAATGTGCACAATGTCCTGTAAACGGCCAGCAGTCATGCAATGTCCATATAACAGGCTTTTGGAATTTGCTTAAATATTCAAACAAAACTTCTATATTTATATAATACCCGTGTATGTTATGCAAATGGACAACGTCGGGATTATACTCTTTTACCCATTCTATAAATTCTTCGGTCGCTCTTTTGCTGCCAAAACCCATACCGTCAAAAAGCCTTGTTTTGAGCGCATGGTATTTTACATCCGTCTCATTTCCTATGCGCACCGCATATTTTTCATATCCCTGCGGACAGTTGTGCCTGCCGTATGCAATTTTGCACTCATGTCCGTTATTATCTAATATCCCTGCGATATCTGTGCATATTCTGCCTGTACTGCGGATACCGCATACGGAATTAATCATCAATATTTTCATATCATTTACACCCTTATATATTCTTAAAGCAGATACAAAAAGTCCATACAGAAGTCAAAACCCTAACCATTGATATAACATACCAAGCGCGATTATATCATTATTTATACTTTAACATAATTAACAAAAAAAATCAACATATTGTCAAACTTTTAGCAAAAGAAACAAGAAAGATTCAAACTTTTCGTGTTTTTGCATAATTTCGCAGCACACCACTTTGCTTCGAATCCAAAAAAGCCCATATATCAACAAAAATCAAGTGTTTATTTTGCCAAAAATTTCGTGCTCCTTTTTTGTATTATATTAATGAATCATATTAGTAATATGCAACCGGGGAGGAGGTTTTTTAATTTGCCGTTAATATGGTTTAAAAAAATAAAAAGGAGGAGAAAAATGAAAAAAATCAAGGTGGAATATGAAAATTGCATAATTAAAGAATTATCTGAAAATTCACTGTATTTCGAGCAGGAAAACAATTCTTTATCCATTGAGGCAAAAATCATAACCGACAAGTCTGTACGAGCGTACATAAAAGCATCAAACAACAACTCCGCCGTTACAGACGAGTTAACCCCAACCGACGGTATGTATAATGTGGAAATCGCCGACAAATATATGTCAAAAGGTACACTGTATGTCGGGTTCGAAATTTACGACAACAACGGATATACAGAAAGATTAGAGCCGATAAAAATATATATCGACAGTTTTGTCTCGTTGGGAAAAGGAAGCGGAGATAACGTTTACGTTGTAACTATGCAGGTGGACTCTGTGGAAACGCTGGAAAACGACCATGACGCATACGTAGAAAACGTAGGGACAAAAAAGGACGTCAGACTTAAATTCGGCATACCAAGAGGCTCGCAGGGCATACAGGGCCCAAAGGGCGAGCAGGGGGATAAGGGAGATAAAGGAGACACAGGTGAAAAAGGCGAAAAAGGCGAGAACGGATACACACCCCAAAAGGGTATTGACTATTACACCCCACAGGAAAAACAGGCTGTTGTAGATGAGTTGTCAGAAAACTTGGGAAGTATCGTAGACGAAAGGACGAAATCAAAGGCAGATATAATAACAAAGGTGTCGGAAACGGCAAAGTGCTTTTTGATAAACGACAGCTCCGAGGCCGAGGTTTCAAACATAGACGCACCCGACGGCTGCCGCGTACGTATTTTCGGCAAAAACCTGGCCAACATAGAGCCGTTCTCTGCAGAAGGAAAAGGCGCAGGACATGTTGTAAAAGCTTTTGTGCTGGAAAACATTTTCCACGAAAAAACACAGTACACCATTTCCGTAAAGGCGGAGCCGTCAAACGTTACATACAACAGTGCCGGAAACCTTTTGTACACACAGATTACCTACACAGACGGGTATACCGAATACGTTGGAATAACAGACGCCAACTACCAAAGCGGAAGGATATCAATAACAACTCTAAGCGGCAAAACTGTTGCAAGAATCGCAAACTTCAACGCACAGGCACGCTGGACAGGCGGTACAATGGCCATTTCAGAAATACAGCTGGAAATGGGCAAAACAGCAACTCCATTCGAGCAATACAAGCCCGTACAGGAGGTTACAACGCCCTACGAACAAGCGCCGTACACAAACTATCCGACAACTATGGTTATAAGTGATTCGGAATGCAGCGTAACCTACAAGGCAGACACATCAAATGCTTTTAAAAACATGAATAACGAAATGGAAAAGCTAAGACAAGCAATTATCAATTTAGGAGGTAGTATTTAAATGTTTGATTTTTCAGAATGGTTAAAAGAAGGTATTATTGACGGATACAAAAAGGGCTACACTCCCTTTTGCAGAGTGACGGAACTTACAGCAGCGTATCTTTACAAAGGCCAAATAACCGAACAGCAAGCGCTGGAAATTAAAGAGTCTTGCCCCGCTCCTTCGACAGAAGAATAGGGCAAAAAAGCTGTGGCAAATTCGCCACAGCTCTTTTGTTATCCCTTATAACACGTGGGCTTGAAGGCGTTGCCGACAGTGACAGTCTGGACTGGAAAGGTCTTACCGCCCAGGACATAAGAGAAAGGGTAGTAAGCAGGGTTAAAAACGGCTCTATCGTACTGCTTCACAACGGAGCAAAAAACACTGCCGAAGCCCTGCCATCGCTCCTTTGCGACTTAAAAAACAAAGGCTACGAATTTGTAACAGTATCACAGCTTATATACAAGGATAACTTCACAATCGACCACACGGGTATGCAGATACCAAAATAATTTAAAAACCACGATTTTTCCCATTAATTTCCTGATTAGGGCAGCACTTTATGTGGTGCCCTGACTGTAATTGCACAACATTTTGTGATTGTGAAAAAAATGTAATAAAATTGTAAAAAAGTATTGATTTTTTTAAAAAAGTGGTATATAATAAAACCAAGTGGATGAATTGTGGTTTTTTGTGGTATCTATTCCCAAAAGGAGGTGGCGAAATGCTAGTAGGTGAATTTCAACATAATATCGACGCTAAGGGCAGAGTTATTATGCCTGCAAAGTTTCGCGACGAGCTTGGGGACAAGTTTGTTATCACAAAAGGTCTTGACAAATGTTTGTTTGTCTTTTCTCCCGAGGAATGGGAAAAGCTGGACCAAAAGCTTTCCGAGCAGTCCTTGTCAAAGGGTAGAAAAATCCAGCGTTTCTTCTACGGAAGCATGACGGAATGCGAGCTCGACAAGCAGGGCCGTGTCCTGATACCTCAAAGCTTACGCGCCTACTCTGAAATAGGAAAGGACGTTATAATAGTTGGCCTTACCAAGCGCGCAGAAATATGGAGTAAGGAAGAATGGGACAAGCAGAACAATGAGTTTACCGAAAACTCTGACGATGTTGCTCTGCAAATGGAGGACCTGGGAATATGACAGAGTTTTCTCACGTGCCCGTTATGCTTGACGAATGCATTAATGCTCTGTGCATAAAAAAAGACGGAACATACGTTGACGGAACTTTGGGCGGCGCGGGACATTCGCAGCACATCGCAAAGCAGTGTGCACACCTTATCGGTATAGACCGCGACAAAGAAGCCATAAAGGCCGCAAAGCAAAGGCTCGATGGCTATAACGTTACATACATTAATGACAATTTCAATAACATCATAAATATTTTAGACAGTTTGGGAATCGACAAAATCGACGGGGCTCTTTTGGATCTTGGGGTTTCTTCCCATCAGCTCGATACCCCCGACAGAGGGTTCAGCTACCGCTATGATGCCCCTCTTGATATGAGAATGAACAGCGAAGACGAGCTGTCCGCCTACAACATAGTTAACGAATATTCTGCCGAGCAGTTAGAAAAGATTCTCTTTTCCTACGGGGAGGAAAGATATTCAAAAGCCATCGTAAGAAACATTGTTGAAAAAAGGCAGCTGTCCCCGATAAAAACTACGTTTGAACTTGCGGAGATTGTTAAAAGCTCAATCCCGTTTAAGACAAGGAAAGACGAAAAGCACCCTGAAAAGAGAGTTTTCCAGGCAATACGAATTGCAGTAAACGACGAGCTTTCCTCTTTGGAAAACACAATCAAGAACTTCTGCGAGCGTCTTGCTCCGGGAGGCAGAATCGCAGTTATAACCTTCCATTCGCTGGAAGACAGAATAATTAAAACGGCTTTTAACTCACTGGCACAAGGTTGCATTTGTCCCAAGGACTTTCCTATTTGCGTTTGCAACAACAAGCCAAAAGTTAAGGTGATTACCAAAAAGCCTATTCTTCCTTCGCCGCAAGAGCTGGTTTTAAACAGCCGTTCGGCGAGTGCTAAACTCAGGATTGCAGAAAAACTTTAAGTTTTGAAAGGAAAGATTTTGATGTACATGCCTAATAGCTCAAGCAGTGCATATCAGCTCGATATGTATATAGAGCAAAAGCCTGACAAAAAAGAAGAGCTAAAAAAAGCTAAACAAAGAAAGCAAAAGGCCGCAAGGCGCAAGCTTATACTTTGTATGGCAGTGTTTTTTGCGGCGATGTTTATAATGTTGTTTAGGTACGTACGCATATACGACCTGCACAGCGACGTAAGCGCAAGGGCTGCAACGCTGGAAAAAATCAACATGGAAAACGAACACACCGCGCTCGAGATTGAAAGTCTTACCGACAAGGCAAAAATCCAGGAATACGCAGAAACCGAGCTTGGACTTAAAAAGCTTACATCAGCACAGATAGTCTACCTAAGTCCATCAAACGACAATTACATGAAAAACTTGGCAAAAAGTGACCGCAAAGCAAATGCGGTTAAAGGTATTTTTGCGGGCTTTTTGGAATATTTGAATTAATATGTAAATAGTATAAGAGGGGTCGTAGACTCCTCTTATAGTCATTTTTAATTGGGTGATAAAATGAAAGAACGCACAACAATGGATATGAAAAAAAGAATGTTAATAGTGCTTTTGGTCTGCCTTGTCGGATTTTTGTACGACTTTGGCCATCTTGTGTACTGGCAGCTTTTGCGCGGTGGCGAAATGGCGCAGGCGGCGGTAGAACAACAGACAAGAGACAAGACTATAAACTCCAAAAGAGGCGCCATACTCGACAGAAACAACAACGTTTTGGCGGCTTCTGTTTCTGTTGAAACAGTAACAGCTTCCCCTGTTGAGGTTCAGGACAACGACATCGGTGTCAAAGAAATTTCACTCTCTTTGGCAGAAATTTTGGACGAAGATTACGAATCGATATACAAAAAGCTTAACCAAAAGCTTTCCTACGTCGTAATCAAAAGACGTATCGACAAGCCTTTGGCAGACAAGGTAAGAAAGTACCTTAAAGACAATGACGTCTCAGGCTTTACGCTTGTAACCGACACAAAAAGATATTACCCATACGACAACTTAGCCTCTCACATAATAGGCTTTACAGGTACAGACAACCAGGGGCTTTCGGGAATAGAGCTTGAATACGACACATACTTAAAGGGCTCGTCAGGACGACTTGTAACGGCCAAAGACGCCGCAGGCAGCGAAATGCCCTTTGACTACGAGCGTTTAATCGACCCGGAAGACGGCCTTAACGTAGTTTTGACGATAGACGAAAATATCCAGAGAATAGCCGAAAAATATTTGCAGCAGGCTGTCGAGGAAAACAGCCTCGGAAACGGCGCGTGCTGTATAGTAATGCAGGTAAAGACGGGAGAAATATTGGCCATGACAACAAAGCCCGACTTCGACCTTAACACCCCGTTTACCGTAACAAATCAGGAAGATTTAGACGAAATATCCTCTCTCCCCGAGGGCGAGGAAAGAACAAAGCTATACTCCGCAAAGCTCGAAAAAATGTGGAGAAACAAGGCGGTTGTTGACACATACGAGCCGGGCTCGACCTTTAAGATTTTTACATCCGCGATGGCGATTGAAGAAAACCTTGTGTCCAGCAACGATATGTTCTATTGCAGCGGCGCATTGGCGGTCGGCAACTACAACATCCATTGCTGGAAACACGGAGGACACGGTCAGGAAAGCTTTGCAAAAGCGGTACAAAACTCATGTAACCCCGCTTTTATCGAAATAGGCGCAAGAGTAGGCAGAGAAAAGTTCTACTCCTACATGTCCGGACTGGGCTTTCGCGAAAAAACGGGCGTAGACCTGCCGGGCGAGGCTATCGGACTTATACCGCAATACGAAAGCTTTAACGAAGTAGAGCTTGCGACAAGCTCTTTCGGTCAGGGCTTTACAATTACTCCTATGCAGATGATTACGGGCGTAAACGCCATCGCAAACAACGGAATGATGGTCAAACCCCGTATTGTAAAACAGCTTACCGACAATAGCGGCAACGTTGTAAAGGAATTCGAGCCTAAAAACGTACGCCAAATCGTGTCAGAAAGCACGAGCAAGCGCTTACGCGAAATATTAGAGTCGGTTGTTTCAGAAGGCTCAGGCTCGGGAGCTTATATAAAGGGCTTCCGTGTAGGCGGAAAAACCGGTACTTCGGAAAAACTACCGCGAGGCAATAACAAGTACATTGCTTCCTTCGTTGGCATAGCGCCGTCAGACGACCCCGAAATCGTGTGTCTGGTTATGCTCGACGAGCCGAACGGTATTTCCCACTTCGGCGGTATCATAGCTACACCGGTAGCGAGAAACATTATGGAAGAAACCCTTTTATACCTTGGCATAGAGCCGTCCTACACGGCAGAAGAGCTCGCAACCATGGAAACAACAGTTCCCAACCTTGTCGGAAAGACAGTTGACCAGGCGAAGCAGGCCCTTTCAAGCGCCAACTTAAAATACAGCCTTGACGGAAACGGCGGCACAGTACTAAACCAGCTTCCAAAGGCAGGAGTAAAGGTTAACCAACAGTCAACCGTTATGGTATATACAGAAGAACAGATGAGCTCTACAACAACCGTTGTTCCAAACCTTCTTAACATGACGGTTAATCAGGCAGCAACGCTGATATCAGGCGCAAAGCTTAACATAAACGTACAGGGTGCAGGTTCTACCACCTCCAACGAGGCGGTGCTTTCATACAAGCAATCAATAGACGCAGGCACCACCGTGGAAATAGGCACGACAATTACAGTAGAATTCAAACGAATTGAGGCAGGAGAATAAGGAGGCACAGGCAATGAAACTAAGCAACATCTTAAAGGGCATATCGTTTGATGTTGAAATAAACGGCATTTCCTATGATTCACGAAAGGTAAAACCGGGCGACGTGTTTGTTGCAATAACAGGTTTTGCAACAGACGGCCATAAATATATTAAAAGCGCAGTGCAAAGCGGCGCGGCATGCGTAGTATGCGAGCGTGCGCCGGAGGAATCGGACATTCCTTACGTTGTAGTCGAAGACTCACGCGCAGCACTTGCAGAAATGTCTAAGAATTTCTACAACGACCCTACTTCCAGGCTAAAACTTATCGGCGTTACGGGAACAAACGGCAAGACCACCGTAACGCACCTTGTAAAGACCATTTTAGAAGCCAACGGCGAAAAGGTCGGCCTGATCGGAACAAATAAAAATATGATAGGCGATATAAGCTTTCGTGCCGAGCGCACAACTCCGGAGGCGTTGGAGCTTATGGAGATGTTCGACGAAATGGTAAAGGCGGGCTGCACATACGCCGTTATGGAGGTCTCCTCCCACTCTCTCGAACTTCAAAGAGTGGCAGGATGCCGCTACGAGACAGGCGCTTTTACAAACCTTACACAAGACCACCTGGATTTTCACGGCACAATGGAAAACTACTTCCTTGCAAAGAAAAAGCTCTTTGAAATGTGCAAATTCGGTGTAATAAACTGCGACGACGAATATGGCCAAAGGCTTATAAAAGACTGCAAATGCCCCCTCACCTCATACGGAATACAAGGCGGCGACCTTGCAGCAGATAATATAGAATACTCCTCAAACGGAATATCCTTCGACTGTGCCGGCAGGCGATTTTCGCTTTCAATACCCGGCAAGTTTTCCGTATATAACGCCCTTACCGCTATCGGTATATGCAAGCAGTGCGGCGTTTCGGACGAAGTAATCATCTCGGCACTAAAAAGCACCGAAGGCATAAAGGGCAGGTCCGAGGTCGTAGACTGTGGCGGAGACTACACGCTTTTGATAGACTATGCGCACACTCCCGACGGGCTTTCCAACATATTAAACAGCGTGCGCGGATTCGCAAAGGGCAGAATCGTAGTAGTGTTCGGCTGCGGCGGAGACCGTGACAGCACAAAGCGCCCGAAGATGGGCAAGGTGGCAGGCAGGCTTGCAGACTTTTGCATAGTTACTTCTGACAACCCAAGAAGTGAAGAGCCCGACGCAATAATAAGGGACATACTGGGCGGTATGGACGACGCTATGGCAGAGTACGTGGTTATCGAAAACAGACGCGACGCCATAGAATACGCCATAACCCACGCGAAAACAGACGACGTAATCGTCTTGGCAGGTAAAGGCCACGAGGACTACCAGATATTAAAGGACAAAACAATACACTTTGACGAGCGCGAAATTGTCCGGGATATATTGGCAAAGCTAAATTAAGTAATATCAAACATAAATGGGGGATAAATTTGAACAGACTGTCAATAAAAGCAATTGCAGAAGCGATAAACGGCACGCTTTTGGGCGACGACCGTTTCATAACCCTGGTAACAACAGACAGTAAATACCCCGCGCCCGAGACAATGTTTATCGGCATAAAGGGAGAAAGATTTGACGGCAACGACTTTGCGCACGACTTTTTGCTAAACGGAGGAGAATGCGCGGTAGTCGAAAAGGATATCGACGTGCCAAACGGATGCTCTGTAATTCGTGTTTCGGACACACGCGCCGCAATAAGAGACATCGCGGAGTACTACCGTAAAACACTATCCCTCGACGTAGTCGCCGTAACAGGCAGTGTCGGCAAAACAAGCACAAAGGATATGCTAAACGCCGTAATCTCACAAGGCTTTAAAACCGGCGTAACCAAAGGCAACTTCAACAACGAAATCGGCGTTCCGCTGACTGTATTCAGCCTTGACGACAGCTTCGAAAAAGCAGTTATCGAAATGGGTATGAACAACCTTGGCGAAATCAGCCGCCTTACAAAAATAGCAAGGCCTGATGTGGCGGTAATTACAAACATCGGCACCGCACACATAGGTAACCTCGGCAGCCGTGAAAACATACTAAAAGCAAAGCTCGAAATTTTAGAGGGTCTAAAAGACGACGGAATTGTAGTTTTAAATGCGGACGACCCGTACCTTTGGGGCGCAAAAGATAAAATAAAACACAAAACAATATATTATTCAATAGAAAACAACGAAGCGGACATTTCGGCGTACGACGTCTTTACAAAGGCGGACTCTACCGATTTTAGTGTAGATATAGACGGAACAAAGTGCCGCTTTACAATTAACGTAGCGGGCCGCCATCACGTCTACAACGCTCTTTCGGCTATTGCATGCGGACTTCACTTCGGCATGAGCAAGGAGCAAATCGCACACGGCGTAAGCTCGTTTGCACCAACCGGACTAAGGCAGAAGGAAACAGTCATAAACGGAATTAAAATAATCGAGGACTGCTACAACGCAAGTCTTGATTCTATGAAATCCTCTCTTGCCACGTTAAAAGATATCTGCCAGGGCAAAAGGTCTGTGGCCGTTTTGGGCGATATGCTGGAACAAGGCGAATTTTCTTGCCAAAACCATAGGGAAGTCGGTTCAATAGTTTCAAAAAACGGCATAGATATACTTGTTACAGTAGGAAAGGACGCACACTTTATCGCACAAAGCGCGAGAGAAAACGGTGTTTCGGATATATATGAATTTTCAGATAACGACCAGGCCGCGACGGCACTCTTTAACATTCTTAAAAAGGGCGATACCGTGCTGTTTAAAGCTTCAAGAGGAATGCGGTTTGAAGAAATAGCCGAAAAACTGCAAAAATTGTTGAAAGGAAACGAATAAGATGTCAAATGTTTTTACCATAGCGTTGTTAATAGGCTTTGTTGCGGCGGCAGCGATTGCACCGCTTGTTATCCCGCTGCTTACAAAGTTAAAGTTCGGTCAAAGCATACTTGAAATCGGCCCCAAATGGCACCAGAAAAAGAGCGGGACCCCCACAATGGGCGGAATAATATTTATGCTTGCGCTTATAATAGCGGTTGTATTTTGCCATAAAAGCATGGACAGCAAGGCATATCTTGTTTTGTTTTGTGCCCTTGGGTTTGGTTTAATCGGATTTTTAGACGACTTTATAAAAGTTGTGCTAAAACGTAACCTCGGCCTTCGCGCGTGGCAAAAGTTGGCTCTTCAAATTATAGTTTCAATAATTTTTGTTATATTCGGTCTTGAACACGGACTTTTTGATATGTCAATAAAGATTCCCTTTACCTCTTTTGAATGGGAAATGGGGCTTTTGTACATCCCGTTTGCAATCTTCGTTTTGCTCGGCACAGTAAACGCCGTTAACCTTACAGACGGCGTAGACGGTCTTGCCACATCGCTTACGATAGTTACTCTTTTGTTCTTCGCGGTTTCGACCGCAATATCGGGCGAGACATCGCTTTGCACATTCAGCTTCGCTCTTACGGGCGCGCTTATGGGATTTTTGCTGTTTAACAAAAACCCCGCCAAAGTCTTTATGGGAGACACGGGCTCTTTGATGCTTGGCGGAACGGTCGCAGCCCTTGCGCTTATGCTTAAAAGCCCTTTGATTATCCTTTTGGTAGGTATCGTATTTTTCCTTGAAACTCTGTCCGTAATAATTCAGGTAACTTCCTTTAAGCTTACGGGCAAAAGAGTGTTTAAAATGAGCCCTATCCACCACCATTTCGAAATGTGCGGTTGGGGCGAGTACAAAATTGTATTAATTTTCTGCCTTGTTCAAATAATATTTAGTATAATCGGGTATTTTGGTATTGGAGTGTGATTACCGTTGAAAAAATGGGGACAGTTAGACTTTGGTTTTTTAATCACTGTCTTTGCGCTTTTGGCGTTTGGGCTTATTATGGTTATGTCAGCAAGTTCCGAGTCCGCCAGAAACGCCGCATACACAGGCGGCGACGCCTACTACTTTATTAAGCGCCAGCTTGCGTGGGCGGTTTTGTCGGTAATAGCGATGTACTTTTTCGCAAACTTTGACTACCACAAGCTTGTGGGCTGGTCGCAGATTTTAATAATCGTAGCAATCGTACTTTTGCTTGCCGTGCTTGTAATCGGTACAGAGGCAAACGGCGGCCAAAGATGGCTCCCTCTTGGGCCCATCAGCTTTCAGCCGTCAGAGTTCGTAAAAATAGCCCTCATCCTCTACCTTGCAGGCTCTATAACCAAAAACAAAAAATATATAGACACTTTTTCACGCGGGCTTGTTCCAAACCTTATTGTAATAGGTGTTATATCTGTCTTACTTATTTTGCAGCCTCATTTTAGCGCCACTGTTTTAATAGTCGCGGTCGGGGTTATTATGTTGTTTGTCGGCGGCGTAAACTGGAAGCACTTAGCTGCAATCGGGGTTCCCGTAGTATCTTTGGGTGCGCTTTTGATTTTAACGTCCGATTACAGAAGGGCGCGTCTGTTTTCGTTTGCAAACCCGTTTTTAGACCCGCTTGGTGACGGATATCAGGTTGTTCAGTCTTTGTACGCAATCGGAAGCGGCGGGCTTTTCGGCCTTGGCCTTGGCCAGAGCAGGCAAAAGTTCCTCTACATCCCCGAGCCGCAAAACGACTTTATCTTCTCAATCCTTTGCGAAGAGATGGGGTTTGTCGGTGCTTTGGTAGTGATTTTGGTCTTCGTCTTCCTTATTTTCAGAGGCATTAAAATCGCAATGACCGCCAAAGACAAGGAAGGCTCGCTGATAGCTGTCGGCATTACTTCCCTTATCGCTTTGGAGGTAATTATGAACATAGCGGTTGTTACCGCGGCTATGCCGGTAACAGGAATACCGCTACCGTTTTTCAGCTACGGAGGTACGTCGTTGCTTATAATTATGGCGTGTATGGGTATTATGCTTAACATTGCACGACAGTCCAAAAGCAAATTATAAATCTCCGATACGGCTACATCGGAGCGATTAATAAAAAACGTAGTCAGAAAGGCTGTGCGAATTAAATGCGCGTAGTTTTAGCAGGCGGCGGCACAGCAGGGCACATCAACCCTGCGCTTGCAATACCCGATAAAATAAAGAAAAATCAGCCCGACAGCAAAATCCTCTTTGTCGGAACCAAAAGTGGAATGGAAAGTAAGCTTGTTCCGCAGTCGGGATACAAAATTGAATTTATAGAAGTAAGCGGCCTTTCCAGAAAGGCTCGCCTTAAAAACATAGGTGCTGTTATAAAAGCGGCAAAAGCCTTTGCGAGGTGCAAAAAGATTATAAAAGACTTTTCGCCCGATGTGGTAATCGGTACGGGCGGCTACGTTTCCGGCCCGCTTGTTTACGCGGCGGCGTCCCTAAAAATACCGACACTTATCCACGAGCAAAACGTGTTTGCAGGTCTTACTAGCAAGCTCCTTGCTCCAAAGGTAGACACAATCTGTATAAGCTTTAAAGAAAGCCGTAAAAACTTTACCAACGCAAAAAACATAGTACTCACAGGCAATCCGTTAAGAGAAGCACTCTTTTCCCTTACATACATTGATGCACGAAAGAAGCTCAGCCTTGACGACAAGCCGTTTATAGTAGCGTTTGGCGGAAGCCTCGGTGCCAAGCGTCTTAACGAAGCTATGATAAAATACATAGAAAATATGCCGGACAACAGCTGCAACATTCTCTTCGCAACCGGCGAAAGAGAGTACGATTTTGTGCAAAACGAGCTTAAAAATGTGAAAAAAAGCGGCGTAAAAGTTGTAAAATATATACACAACATGGATGAGGCTATGCAATCAGCCGACCTTTTAGTCTGCCGTGCAGGAGCGCTAACTATAAGCGAAATCAACGCTCTCGGCAAGCCTTCGGTACTTATCCCTTCGCCCAACGTAACCGACAACCACCAGTTCTACAACGCCAAGGCGCTTTGCGACAACAAGGCGGCTGTCATGATAGAAGAAGCCGACCTTACGGACCAAAAGTTCAAAGAGCTTGTAGACAACATTTTGTTCGATAAATCCAGACTAAAAGCCATGAGCGAAAGCTCAAAAAGCATGGGAATTAAAAACGCAACGGACCTAATATATAACGAGATATTAAAAATTGTCTGAAAAATGCAAAAACCCCGTCAACATAACGTTGACGGGGTTTTACTTTTTTATTTATTCTTCTTTCTTTTCTTCTTTTGTTTCTTCCGGTTTTTCTTCTATAACTTCTTCTGTAATTTCTTCAACATCATCTTCAATAACTATAAACGGCTCTTCATAAAGCTCGTCTTCGTCTGCCTCAATGCCGGCAGCTTTCTTTTTAGCCCTTGAAATTATAACCAAAGCCACAATCGCAGCTATTGCAAGGATAATCAAAACAATAAGCACAATCGCAAGCCAGTTGTAGCTTGTTGTCACAGCTACTATTGTGCCGCTTTCGCCTGCGTACAAAACCTTTTCGATTCCGCCTCTTACTCTGTCAGCGTTTGTGTAGCTTACAAATCCGTTAGTTAAAAACCTGACAGTCGCATACACTTCACCGTCCTCAAGGCCTGTTTGAGAAAGAGTGCCTATAAGATAAAGGTAAGTTGTCTTTGTGGAGAAAAGTCCCTTGTCCACCACATAGTCGATACCGCTGTAATTAAGGTCGTCCTTGGTAACCTGATTAGCAGCCATAGACATAGTCTTTACTCCGTCCTTATCCTCAATCGTCGCTTCTAAACCAGAAGCTGCCGCCTGCGCGTACAAATACTGCAAGTCTTCGTCATTACCGGTAAAAAACTGTGAAACAGCAATAGTTTCTTCGCCCGTAAAATCATATACCAAAGTAGGCTTAACGCTCTGTAAGCTGGGTGCACTTTCAACAGGTGCAGCCTCGTCCTCCGAAATAACGATTTCTTCATTCGAAGTCACCTCAGGCTCGTCTGCAAATGCTACAAAATTAACACCCATAACAGTTACAAGTGTCAAAGCCATTATTATTGCTAAAAACTTCTTCATCTTTCACTTCTCCTAACAAATGTAATAAAGTAATTATACAACTATTGAAAATAATAGTCAACATTATTTTTCTTTTCTTAACATACTGTTAACATCTGCACGATGTGGCAATTTTACCCTTACCATCATCTTGCCGTGCGGCGCGCTTTCTATGTCCTCGCCCTTTTCGTTTTGCATCGTATCAAGCGTAAAATCAAAGGTTTTGCCAAACGGCTGCATAACCTCAATCTTTTCTCCCAAAGAGAACTTGTTCTTTTGCATTACTACTGCGTTGCCCTCGTCATCACATTCCTTTACGACGCCGACAACCTCATAGTCTCTGATATAGGCGCTGCTGTCGTAAACCTGCCCTTCGGCAGTGGGTGCGCCGTGCCAGAATCCGTGCGAATACACCCTGTGGCTGACCTTTCCGAGCTCCTCTAACACACTTTTGTCAAAGACATATTTTTCCGGATTTTCCATGTATCTGTCCAGTTCCTGACGGTATGCCTTTACTGTGTTTGCGACGTAATATTCACTCTTTACTCTGCCCTCTATCTTAAAGCTTGTAACACCACTGTCAACAAGCTCGGGTATAAACTCAATCAGGCACAAATCCTTGGAGTTGAAAAAGTAGCTTCCGTTGTCGCCCTCAAAGACGGGCATATATTCGCCGGGCCTTTTTTCCTCCATAAGATAGTACTTCCATCTGCAAGGCTGTGCGCAAGCGCCCCTGTTAGCCTCGCGTCCTGTCATAAAGCTGCTGAGCAAGCACCTGCCCGAGTACGAAACGCACATCGCACCGTGGACAAAAAGCTCCAGCTCTAAGGAGGAGGCCGTCTTTTGCCTTAGCTCCTTTACCTCAGGATACGTCATCTCACGGGAGAGGACAACTCTTGACGCGCCCATCTTATGCCACACATTTGCACTTGCGTAGTTATTTGTGTTAGCCTGCGTGCTTACGTGGATATCAAGCTTCGGCGCAGCCTCCTTAACCGCATGAAAGCCACCGAGGTCCGAAACGATAATCGCGTCCGCGCCATAAGAGTATATCTTTTGTGCAAATTCTGCCAGCGGCTCGATGTCGTTATTTTTCATGATAACATTTGTTGTTATATAAATCTTCCTGCCGTTTTCCCTGGCAAAGTCGATGCCCCTTTTTAGCTCGTCGTCGGTAAAATTATTGCACGCTACGCGCATCGAAAATTCCTCGCCGCCGAGGTAAACCGCGTCTGCACCATACTGCACCGCAGCCACAAGCTTGTCATAATCTCCGGCAGGAGCCAATATTTCAGGTTTAATCAAGCTTATCCCTCCTACACCTTTTTATAGCTTATTGCCGCCCCGTCCCCCACGGGAACAATAACGGTATTAAGCTCAGGCATATTGCATATCGTGTCAAGATACTTCCTGAGCCTCTTTATAATCGTAACCTTGCGCCGCTGATAAAGCTCGTCTGTTGCAACCATTCCTTTGTAGAGGATGTTGTCGCTGAATATGATTCCGCCTTTTTTTAAAAGCCTCATACAGTGTGGCAAAAATTCAAGATACTGCCCCTTTGCCGCATCCACAAAGATAAAGTCAAACTCGCCGTTAATTCCTTCTAATATTTCAAGAGCGTCGCCGCAGTGTACGTCAATCTGCTCTTCAAGACCTGCTTTTTTAATATTGGAAAAAAGCGGCTCAAACACATTTTCGTCGCGCTCGATAGTTGTAACGTGCGCGCCGGAAGACGCCATAATTATAGAAGAATATCCAATCGCCGCGCCTATTTCAAGCACCTTTTTGGCCCCCGAAAACAAAAGCATATTCTCGATAAGCCTGATTGTCTCGGGCTGTGCGATGGGAACTTCGTGCTCTTTTGCATAGCCTTCGATTTCCAAAAGCAGCCCCTCGCTCTTTTTCATCGTGCGCCTGATGTAGCGGGTTATATATTCATAGTTAATGTTATGTTCGTCGTTGTTTTGCATGGGTTACCTCTTTACTGATTTTGTTGCACCGCCCTGTTGTGCTCTTCAAATGTCTTTGAAAACACGTGCCCTGAAAGGTCGGACTTTGCAACAAAGAAATAATAGTCGTGCTTTTCGGGGTAAAGCGCCGCTAAAATTGCACTCTCTCCCGGGGACGCTATCGGTCCGACAGGAAGTCCGTCGTACTTATATGTGTTGTACAAAGAATCTATCTCTGTGTCGGCTATTGAAAGCACGGGCTTTCTGTCTTTTAGTATATACTGTACTGTCGCACAGGATTGAAGCCTCATGTTGTTATTGATTCTGTTATAAAACACTCCCGACACCTTTTTATGCTCCGTAGCGTTTGCCGCCTCGCGCTCTATTACAGAGGCCAGAGTTATCACGTCATAGTCCGTCATTCCAAGCTCTGCCGCGCGTTTTTTACACTCCGCAGTATATACACGGTCAAAAGCCGCAAGCATTGTGTCTATGATGTCGTGCGCAGTCATTCCGTACGAAAACTCGTACGTTGCGGGGAACAAAAATCCCTCCAGCCTGTGTTCAACACCGTCGCGTTCTTTAACAAAGTCGTAGTCAAAGTCGCCCTCGTCTGCACATTTCATAAAGCTTTTGGCGCTGACCAGCCCTACATCCTCGCACGCTTTTGCAATCAGCCTAAGCTCGTACCCTTCGGGGATTACGACCCTTACGTTTTCAGAAGTGCCAAACTCGCTTAGCTGCGCGCAAACCTGGCTGTACGACATATCGGTCGTAAAAACATGACCGCCATACTGAAAGGCGGGATATTTACCCTTTGCGTAAAGGGTAAAAAGCTTTCTGTATTTAATTATACCTTCATCTTTTAGCTCCTGTGCAATTTCGCCCAGCGTCTCGCCGGAGCGGATTTCAAGATAAACGCCCGTGTTGTTCCCACCCACGCCGAAAACATCTTTAAACGCAGGCACAGCTAAAACCAAGGCAACAACCGCCAAAGCCAAAAGAAACAGCCCTTTGTGTTTCAACTTTCGCATAAGTTTCACTTTTAACCTTTCAATATAAAAAATTCTTAAAAACATACCCTACAAGTAACAAAACCGTCGGAATGTTCAAAAACGAAAGCGGCGGCCTGTATATAGCGTTGTCCTCTATACTCTCCATAGTCCTTACGTCGTATATCTGATATATCGCAAAGAATATTACCCCAAGGCCCAACACCGCCACAAGCGCCAAAAAGCCAACACCGCTAAGCTCGGTGTAAATATTCATAAAATAGTCCAGAAAAACCCCGCACACGTTAAAAGAAAAATGCACAATAACCGCGGCCAAAACCGACCCGGTCATCAACACAACATACGCGAGTATCATTCCTATAAGCAAATGTCCCAAAAACGAAGAAAAGTCGTTGTGCAAAAGCGCAAACGCCAAAGACGACACCACCATAGCCGAAAAAGTGCCGTACTTATAAACCGAATCAAGCACCAACCCTCTTACAAGGAACTCTTCGAAAAAAGCAGGAACCAGTCCCACCACCAAAACCATCATCATAACCTCTGCCAAGTCTGACGGGGGCCTTGATATAACGCTCAGCTGTTCTCCCTTGATACTTTGCACAAATATACTAAGCGGTATATTTATCAAAATCGCCACCGGCTGAGAAAACGCACCCAGCAAGACACACATCGCACCCTGCTTTTGTGTAAGGGCGTTTGTTTTAAAGGTGGCCTTAAAGTCCGCGCGCCTGATTGCAAAACCCAAAGCACAAGGCACACCCACAGCAACAATCTGCGTAAGCAGTATGTATATAACATCGGTCACCGTCTCGCTGTCTAAGCGGATATATTTCCCAACAACAAACGATATAAAAAACTGAAGGTAAAACGCCGCCGCAACAAGCCAGCTGCATAAATTGTATGAAATTTTTCTGCTTTTGTTACTCAACACAAAAACCTTCTTATCTGTACATTATAGCCTTTGCAACCTGCTCGGAGGCCGACTTATCCTTTATATACTCCAAAATCGCAAGAGAAAAGTCCATAGCCGTTCCCATACCTCTTGATGTAATAACGTTTCTGTCTGTCACAACGGCATCTTCGCAGTACTCTGCTTTGCCCATAAGCTGCTCAAAGCCGGGGTAACTTGTCGCCTTAAAGCCGTCTAAATATCCATATTTGCCCAAAACGCTCGGCGCCGCACATATAGCGCACACAAGCTTGTTGTTTTCAAACATATGTTCTAAAAGATGCTCGGTATCCTTGTTGTTTCCTAAGTTTTCTGTTCCTTTAAGCCCACCGGGCAAAATCACAGCATCAACAGAGGAATAGTCGATGTTTAAAATCGTGTCGTCAGCGTCCACTAAGATGTCGTGCGCTCCGCACACACAAAGCTCCTCCGTAATAGAAAAGGTCTTAATATCAACCCCTCCACGCCTTAAAACGTCGACAGGAGTAAGCGCCTCTATCTCTTCAAATCCGTCTGCCAATAACAAAGCTACCAAAAAAATCATCTCCTGATTACTTTAAATTTTTCGACCATAAAGGCCGGTCTGTATGAAAGCTTCGCCTTTTTTAAACCTTCAAGTCCGCAGTCGTCCTCTCGGTTTATATATTTATACTCGCTCCACTCGTTTTCGGCGAACATCTGGTTAATCGCAGCATAAGAGCCAACGTAATTTACATCCGCCTTTTCGACGTGGATTACAGCTGTTTTGTCGTTTAACTTCTCGCCGAGAGTAAAGGCGACAATCTTGCCGTCTACCTTTAACATCGCGCCCTTGATGTCGAGCGTGTCAAGATTTTTAACCACGTCGGAAATCGAGTCGTACTCTGCCTTTAAATACTTGTTGTCAAGCTCCGCCCAGCCGTCGTACGCAGACATAATCGCGTCGTGGTCCGAGCTTTTGATCGGCAGATATTCGTATTTATAAGTCTTTTTAAATTTATTCAAGTGGTTTTTCTTCGCGTGCAGCTTCTTGCCCGCAAGGGTAATGAGGCTTTCCGTTTCGTAGACGTAGTCGGAATATTTACTCATATCCTGCACCTCAAAGTTTGAAGTGTTGTCCTCTATAAAATCCGCCACATCACGAGTAACGCCGTAAAACTGAGGCCTCTCACCTATGCTCTCCATATAGTCGCACGCAAGCTCCGCCGCACGGAGCCTGTCTCCGTTACCTACGGGAAAGCGAAGCCCCGCAGGGTTGTCGCCATCCTTCGTCCACAGCACCAGGCAGTCTTCTATGATTGCGTACCTTGTGCTATACGCCTTTCTCCATATATAAAGGCTGCCAAAGGCCATCTCGCACCCCATATTTTGCTCTGTTTTAAGATAACTGTTTATAATGTCCTTGTCCTCAAGCTCAACGGGCTTAAAGTCGATCATATATTCATCACCAATTCGTATATTTCGTTGCCAATTTCTTCCGGGCTTCTAAGAGCGCCGTCACGAACGCACTCAATCACCTTCCAGCCGCACTTTTTCGCCACATAAAGCGCGTTTTCGTAAGACTTTTTAATAAAATCCTGGTTGCTTTCGTGTATATCCTTTTGCTGCTGGCCTGTAATCTTGTTGTTTCTGTCCTTCATAAGCTCGCGGCTGACATCAGGAGGCACGTCTAAAAAGATTACCAAGTCAGGCCTTGGAAGCTTCAAAAGCCCATACTCGTAGTCAAAAAGCCACTTTAAGTAGTCGTCCTTTTCCTGACCAACAAGCTTGCCTGCCTGATGCACTGCATTAGATGTTGTGTAGCGGTCGCAAAGGATGAACAGACCGTCGTCGTAGTCGCGCTTCCAGTCTTTTAGGAAGCTTCCTACCCTGTCAACAGCATAAAAGCTCGACGAAACGTAGGCTCCTACGTCCTCGGGCTTTTGCCCGAACTGCCCGCCGAGATACATCTTTACAAGCGCAGAAGTGTCGCTTTCGTAGTCGGGGAAGGTTAATTTCCTCACCCTCATTTTTTCACTCAGCTTGTCGTACAAAAGCTTGGTCTGCGTCTGCTTTCCGCTTCCGTCTACGCCCTCTATAACAACTAACATAAATACTTCTCCCTTTTTTCAGCCATCTTTCCGCAAGACATCTTGCCCTCGGGGCATTTTCCCGCCACGCATGAAGGACCCGCGTACTTAAACAAAGTCGGAGCGACCTCTTTTACAAGCCTTAGCATCTCGTCGGCCATAGCGCGTATCTCCCACTGTGCTCTTTCGCAGCAGCGGTGCCTGAACATATTCATAAGCGAGCGCGCGTTAAAGGTCATAACAATCTTGGTTTCACAAGCGTTTGGTAAAACAAACCTTGCGTCCTCAATCGCCATCTTCTCGGCAGCCTTTTCTTCAACTCCTGCCGATATGTGATTTTGCTTTAAAATCTCGGTTAAGCTGTCGTACTGCTTTTGCAGATTTTCCATAGTCGAAATATAAATTTCGCTGGCCCTTTTGTCCTTTTTAATCTCGGGCGGCACTATGTATGAAAACTGTCCCTCTGTAACATACCTTTGCGACTTAACGCTGTAACTTGCAAGTCGGTGCCTTGTAATCTGCGCCAAAAGCGACCTGCTCACGCCCTCTACACCAAAGGTAAAGGTAACGTGCTCAACAGGGCTTTCGTGGCCCAAATCCATAAGCCTTTGAATAAACTTTTCCGTCTTTTCATCATCAAGACCCTCATGTATGTGCTCAATATCCGAAGAAGAGTAACAAAGCTTCGCAGCCGTAGCCACAATCCTCTCCGGGTCCGCGGTATGTGCAAGTAACTTAACTTTAAGATTAGTTTCCATAACCTTCACAGCCTTTCGTACAAACTTTTATATATATTTTCTCCCATTTATTAACACATCAATCATAAAAAGAGGAAGCTTTGCCACTCTGGGAAGCCTCTTTTTAGGCTCTTTGAGCGTTCTGTAAAGCCATTCTACACAAAGCTTCTGGTATATTTCGGGCGCTCTTTCCACCTCGCCCGCCAACACGTCGAGCGTTCCTCCGGCGCCGATACTAAGCGGCACGTTAAGGTCGGCGGCGTTTTTATAAATCCACCTCTCCTGCTTGGGCGCGCCAAGGCACACAACCAAAACGTCAGGCGCCTTTGCCTTTATATCCTCTATAATCTCTTTGTCGTCCTTAAAATAGCCGTCGTGGCATCCGACAACGTTTACGCCCTGCTTTATCATATTATCCATCGCTTTTTGTGCGACACCGGGCCTGCTGCCCAAAAAGTAGTAGCTTTTACCCGTCTTTAAAACCTCACAAACAAAGTCAAAGCCCGCTACCCGCTCCGTAACAGGATGTCCCAAAATCTTAGATGCTATCACAACCCCTATTCCATCGGGCAGATTCATATCGGACGAGTTGATAATTTCCCTTAACTGCTCGTCCTTTTTACACTCTAAAATTATCTCGGGATTAGGAGTAAAAACGGTGTGAACTCCGCCGTCAAAAAAGCTCTTCGTCTTATCAATCGCCTCTTTCATTGTAAGCTTATCCACACGAACACCCAATATGTTTACCATATATTTTCCTCCGTAATTAAAGGCTTAATAACCCATCTCTTCGTTTACGAAAATCACGTTGATTCTTGCAGGAGCAGCCTGTTTTGAAGTAACTACATAATGTCTGCAAATCCTCTGCGGTGAGTCACATCCTTTACCTATTCCGCCCTCTAAGTCAACGCAGTGGCCCTTTACTGAGCAAAACGTCTTTTTACCAAGACGGTTACAGTTTTTAGGCGCAACCACAGTCTTAACGCGAAGCACCGCCTCGTCTATATTTTTAACAATCTTATTGGTGCTTACAATCATAACGACCTTTTTAGGACCAAAGGAAATCGCCCCCACTCTGTTGGCGTTACCGTCTACGTTATAGAGCTCGCCGTCTTCTGTAACAGCGTTGGAGCTGCAAAACAAAGCATCTGCAAAAAAAGTTTTTCTGAAAACTTCTTCAATCTCCTCCTGTGTAAGACCGGGAGTATATCTGTCAAGGAATGTATATCTTCCGCTTCTTAAATGTTCCAACACGCCCGACTCGGAAAGTGTAACCGAGCCGCCTACCGCAACGGTTGCGCCTGCGGGAACGAGCTTTTCTATAAGCGGTATAATTTCTTCCTTTGTCTCTAAGTAATAAGAATCTATATTATTCTTTTTTAAATTGTCCATCGTTTTTTTAATTTTATCTGTCATGCCTACACCCCCACGTATAATTATACATTATTTTTAAAAATCATTCAATACATATTTTAACAATTATTGGGAAAATATATTAGCGGAGGCAAAAAATATGAAAATTTTTAACGACATACAAAAAAACGCAGAAAAAATCAAAGAAATAATGTCCATCCCTCTGTCGATTGATGCGATTTTCAGAGAATTTAGCATATACCACAACAACAAAGAAATAAAAGCCTTTTTAGTATATTACGAGGGTGTCGCATCCGGCCCGAGAATAGACGAATTTGTGTTGCAATCCTTGCACCTCGTGCAAAAAAATTCAAACAGCGACTTAAAAAGCGAAATCGCAAGCCGTCTTATATCCGCAAACCAGCTTAGCATAAAGACAGATTTTGAAGACGTTATGGAAATCGTCAACTATGGCGGTTGCGCAATCTTTGCAGACGGCATAGACGTAAGCTATGTAGCAGACGTAAAAGGGTGGGAGCGCCGCGGAATATCAGAGCCCGTGGCGGAAAACGTAATACGCGGCTCGCAGGAAGCGTTTATCGAAACAATGCGTATAAACACAGGGCTTATAAGACGTCTGGTGCGTCAGGAAAAGTTGATTTGCGAAGCTTTCAGCATAGGCTCTAAAAGTCATACTCCGTGCAGCCTTTTGTACATCAAAGACACCGCCCCCAAAGAAACGATAAACGAGCTTCGCCGACGCATCGAGGCGATACAGACAGAATATATAACAGACTCGGGCGAGCTGGAACAGCTTATCGAAGATTTCAGCTTCTCCACGTCTCCCCAGGCTCTTTCGACGGAACGTCCCGACCGCGCGGCAGCCGCACTTATGGAGGGAAAGGCGGTTGTTGTACTGGACGGCACCCCCTTTGTGCTTATAATGCCCATTTGCGCCTTCGACCTTGTTTCCACCCCCGAAGACAAGGCTCTACGGTTGCCGTACGGCAACCTTGTTCGCCTTATGAGGCTGATAGCTATGGTGATATCCCTGCTTTTACCTGCGGTTTTTGTGGCGGTGTGCAACTTTCATCCCGAAGCAATACCCGTCCACCTTATGTTTGCAATCTCATCGTCACGGAGCGCAGTTCCCTTTTCTTTAATAACAGAGCTGATACTCTTTGAGATTGCGTTTGAAATTATCCGCGAGGCAAGTATTCGTATCCCCTCCTCCGCAGGCAGCGCGATAGGGATAATAGGCGGACTTATAATAGGCCAGGCCGCGATAGACGCAAGGCTTGTCAGCCCTATCGTCATAATTATAGTCGCCCTTACGGGAATCGGCTCTTTTACGATTCCAAACTATTCGCTCACCTTTACCTACCGGATTTTAAAGTACGTCTACATCTTAGTTGCAGCAACAGGCGGACTTTTGGGCGTGACTTCGGCGATTGCAGTACACCTTGTGGCGCTTTGCAACAGTCAGTCTCTGGGCGTGCCGTTCCTTGCGCCGTTTAGCGATATAAAGGACAAGACATCTTCGCGCCTTTTTGTAAAACCGATATGGAGAAGATATTCATACAAAAACCCAAGAAGCTGGGCAAGAGGCACCAACAGCACTATAACAAATGCAGAAAAAATAGATATAGAATAAAGGTGATTTTTTGGAAACGTCAACTCGTTTTAGTAAAACAGAGCTAATCTTAGTAGTCTCAAACTGTGTGATATCAAAGCTCTTTTTGACATATCCGGGTATGTTTACAACTCTTTCCGCCTCGTCGGGAATTATACTTTCGGCTGTAACGGTGATTTTTGGCTGGCTGTTTATTGGCGCAACGGCCTACCTCTACGGCAAAAGGCGAACAGACATTACAAAAATGCTTAAAAACAAGAACTTTACAAATATACTTTGCATTTTGTTGTCGGTAATGCTTGTTATAAACCAGACACTTTTTATAAAAACCGTTACGGAAGGGTTAAAGACAAGCATCCTGCCCGACTCTCCCGCAATTTTCATAACCTTATTTTTCGTCATAACCGTGCTGATTTGTTCGGTTACAGGGTTAAAGGCTGTTGTAAGGGCGCATTCCTTTGTAGTGCCGTTTACTCTTGCAATGCTTGTTCTTTTAATTATCTCTTCGGTCAAAAACTTCGACATCTTAAACATCTTCCCTGTTTTAGGCAACGGACCCGAAGAACTTATATATATTCTGCCCGTGTCGTCGTACTTTGCCGATTTTTTGATATTATCGCTTTTAATTCCTTTTTCGTCCGAAAACACAACGTACAAAAGCGTCGCAATCCCAAGCCTTGTTATATCCTCGGCAGCGTTAATCACCGTAATCGCAGCGTACACTCTAACGGTTCCGTACACTGCGTCAGATACCGCCTTTGTGCCGATTTACAAAATAGCTCAGTATATAAATTACGAAAGCTTTATGTCCAGATTAGAATCGATATTTACTGTGGGCTGGCTTCTTAGCTTTGTTATGTACTCATCGTTGTCTCTTTATGTGGCGTCTATGCTTATGGGCAGGGTTTTCGGCGCGAAAAGGTACAGGCCATTTATGTACCGCTTTGCGCTTGTAATCACTCTTTTGTCCATTATCCCAAAAAACACCGTGCAGTTAACAAGGCTTACGGGGGAATATTCCTCTGTGCGTTTTGCGGCAGGGATGTGTCTGCCGATAGCACTGCTTTTAATCACAAGGTTTAAGGAGCGACGCACAAAATGAAAAAACTTATAACAACGGCCGTCCTTTTGCCATCTTTGTGCTTTATGCTTGGCGGCTGCTACGACTCCAAGGAAATATCCAAAACGGCGTTTGTAATGGCGATAGGCTTTGACATGTCGGACGAAGGGGAGAAAATATACACCTTCCAGACTGCGAACCCGTCAGCGTACGAGGAAGGCTCGGACGAGCCTCCTGTAAGTTCGTCTTCTGTTAAGGCAAAAACCCTCTTTGCCGCCATGGACGAGATTAATTCAAACATCCCGAAAAAGCTTGACTGTTCCCACATAAAGCTTGCCGTTTTTTCAAAAGACTATTTAAAACGCGGGATTAAAAGTGAAATTAACGCTATGTTAAACACCCCCTCCTTTCACCCTAACACAAGGGTTGCGATGTCTGACGGGGAGGCGTCGGAATATCTTAACAACGTCCAAATCCCTCCCGACACCAACCCGGCAGAGTACTATGAAAACATTTTTAAAAACGACTACACCTCTATTATTCCGGACGTACGGCTAAGGGATATGGTTAACAAGTACGACGTTTCTGTATGCAGCGTGGTGCTGCCGATAATATCTGCGGACGAAACGAAGGGCAGTATGGCAATTTTAAAGGACTTTTACCTTGGCGCCCTTGCCGAGCCGGACGAGCTTCAAAGCTACAAGCTCCTGACGAAAAACGATTTTGAAGGCAATTTTTATATAAAAATCCCAAACACCGACAAATACGTTGTAACAGAGCTTACGCAAAACAAAAAGAAAATTAAAGTGGCTTTTGAAGACAAAACACCCGTAGTAAGTGTGGACATAGAGCTTGAAGGCAGCGTCCTGTGGTCGGAGTCCAAAGAAAGCCTTTTTGCAGACGACGCATCTTTGGAGTCTCTTACACAGCAACAGATAAGGGACAGTCTTTACAAATTTTTAAACAAGTGTTCCAAAGATTACAAGGCAGATATACTAAACATTTCCTCCTTTGCAAGAAAAAATTATCAAACCATAAAGGCGTGGCACAGCGAAGACTGGCAAGGCCTGTTTGAAAAATCAACATATAAAGTAAACGTCAGGGTAAAGATAAAGCGTGAAGGCGTAACGATATAGAAACTTTAAAAAGGCGAGGTATAAAAATGAGCATAAAAAACAAAATTAACGAAAAGCACATACTGAGCATTCTGGCGATATTCGCAACCGCTGTATCGGCATTCGCAATATACCAGTACAACGTCAGCAACAAGTATAAAGAAAAGGTCGAAAACACATACCAAAAGTCCTTTACAGAGCTTGTAGACTACGTGGGCAACATAAACGTTATTTTAAACAAAGCTCTTGTAACCAACACAGCCGCAAAGCTCGTGGAATTTTCGGAAGATTTGTGGTCGGAAACTGCGCTTGCAAAATCCGCTCTCGGCCAATTACCAACCAGCAACACCGAGCTTTACAAAACCTCCAACTTTATAACACAAGTGGGCGACTACGTGCGCTACTTAACGCGCAAGCTTGTCGGCGGAGGGACTATTACCACGGAGGACAAGGAACAAATTTCCTCCCTTGTAGATTACTCAAACTCCCTTAACAAAAGCCTGAAAAACATGGAAACCGACTTTATAAACGGCGACATGTTACTGTCGGAAGAAAAGACCAAAACAGTGTTTTCCAAAAGCCGCGTCGCAAGCATTAACGAAAGCTTAAAATCCGTGGAAAAAAGCTTTGAAAGCTACCCGACGCTGATTTACGACGGGCCGTTTTCCGAGCATATTTTAAACAAAACTCCGGAAATTTTAAAGCAAAAAGAGGTCACAAAGGACGAGGCAAAAAAGGTTGCAGAAAAGTTTTCGAACATGCCTCTTTCATATATGACTGACACCAAGGGAAACATACCTTCGTATATATTTTGCGACGACGATAACAAAATCTGTGTAGAAGTTTCCAAAAACGGCGGCAAGGTCGTTATGATGACCAACAGCGAAGAGATTAAAAACCCGCAAATAGAAATAAACGAAGCATCAGAATACGCAAAGTCGTTTTTATCCTCACAAGATTACAAGGATATGAAGCAAACAGGCTTTGAAACAGACGGAAACACAGTCGACTTTGCCTTTGCCCACACATTGGGCGAATACACAATTTACTCCGACCTTGTTAAAGTAAAGGTGTCACTTCACGACGGCATGATATGCGGCTTTGAAGCGAACGGATTTTTGTGCAACAACGTAGTCCGCACCGCGCCCGAGCCAAAGTACACAAAGGAAGAAATCAGCAAAAATGTAAGCAATATGGCAAAAATAGAGAAAATAAACCTCGCCCTAATCCCCAAAGACTACGGCAAAGAGGTGTGGTGCTACGAAATTAAGGCATCAAGTAAAGGAAAAATTTTCCTAATCTATATAAACACACAGACAATGGCCGAAGAAGAAATAATGATGATGGTACAAGACCCAAGTTTAAGTATGACGATTTAGTGATTTTTTCTACTACTTCGTTTTAATACCTTAATATACTTCGTACTTTTACAAATAATATTCTTGCAACAAAATATTAATGTAAAAGGAGCGTGTTTATGATGAGCAAATCCAAAATGTCTTCGGCTTTAAAGACCGAAATCGCAAAAGAGCTTGGTGTATATGATATAGTGAAGAACGAAGGTTGGGGAGCTGTGTCCTCACGCGACTGCGGCAACATCGTAACAAAGGCAATCGAAATAGCGGAAAAGTCAGTACAGAAATAACAAAAGGGTCATCTGTAAGGCCACCACCAGACAAGGAAGTAATGGTTTTGAAGCCTGATTTTCCGTTTATGCTTCGTAAAAAATTCCCGAAATACGCCAGTATTACGGAATTTTTATTACTTGCCTAATTCGAAAAATCAGATATTCAAAACTGCAAGGCATCCTAAAACCAAAATTTTTCGATGAAGTTCAAGGCGAAAGCAGCCCATAATCCTGACGGATATGGGCTGTTTTTAACGCTGAAATTCGCAAAAAAGATGGTTTTTAGGACAATACTTCCTTATCTGGCGGTGGCCAAAGATGACCCTTTATTTACATATTATTAGTTCAAAAGATAGTTGTTTTGGTATATTTTGCCCAGCGTTTTTTCCATAATTTTCTTGTCTTTGTCCGCTATTTTGCCGATATTATCGAGCACAAACTGCGCCGCCTCGCCCGCCTTTGCAAGAACGTCTGTGTCCTCGTAAATATTCGCCACCTTAAACTCGGGCAGACCGTGCTGACGAGTACCAAAAAACTCGCCGGGGCCTCTTAGCTGCAAATCCTTTTCAGAAATTACAAAGCCGTCGTTGGTCTTTGTCATAATGTCCATGCGCTCTTTTGCGATTCCTTCTTTCGCCTCACAAAACATTATGCAGTACGACTGGTGTTCCCCTCTGCCTACTCTTCCTCTTAGCTGATGCAGCTGCGAAAGGCCGAAACGCTCTGCGTTTTCGATAACCATAGTGTTGGCGTTTGGAACATTAACCCCTACCTCAATAACGGTGGTGCTGACTAAAACGTCTACCTCCCCAAGGCAAAAGCGCTCCATTACCTCTTCCTTTTCCTTGGCGGAGAGCTTGCCGTAAACGACGCCGACGTTATGACCTTTAAACACGGTGTCCTCGAGCCTTTTAGCGTAGTCTGTAACCGCCTTTAACTGTTCCTCTACCTCCGAGGTCTCTACCATGGGGCAGACTATATACACCTGGCGGCCTGCGTCGATTTGTTTTAGCATAAAATTGTTAATTCTCTGCCTCATCCCTTCGTCGACGGCGTATGTATCGACCTTCTTCCTTCCGGGCGGAAGCTGCCTGATAGCAGAAATGTCAAGGTCTCCATACAATATAAGCGCCAGTGTCCTGGGTATAGGTGTCGCAGTCATAACCAGAGTGTGCGGGTTTTTACCCTTTTCGTAAAGCTCGCTACGCTGCTTTACGCCAAAGCGGTGCTGCTCGTCCGTAACAACGAGCGCAAGGTTTTTAAACTCTACTTCCTTTTGTATAACAGCGTGGGTGCCTATTACAAGGTCGACCTCGCCGTTTTTTATCTTTTCGTAGGCCTCGCGCTTTTGCTTTGCGGTCATACTACCTTTTAACAAAATTATGCGCACTCCCAAGGGCGAAAGCATCCCAAAAAGCGACTCCATATGCTGATTGGCAAGTATCTCTGTCGGCGCCATCATTGCCGCCTGGTATCCGCCCTTTATGGCAACGTAAATTGCCGCAGCGGCAACAACCGTCTTTCCGCAGCCGACGTCGCCCTGCACAAGCCTGTTCATAGGCAGGTCCTTGCCCATATCAACACATATTTCTTCTATAACCTTCCTTTGGTCGTCAGTAAGTTCAAACGGGAGCGACGAAACAAGCTCTGTGCTCTTTCCGTCGTCCTTTATCGCTACGCCTTTTACAACCTTGCGCCTCTTTCTGATCGCGCGCATCGCAAGTTGGAGGTAAAAAAGCTCCTCAAAGGCGAGCCTCCTCTTTGCGTAAGCAAACTTTTGTTCATCCTGCGGGAAGTGGATGTTACAAACTGCGTAGTCTATACCACAAAGCGTGTATTTTTCGCGGACAAAGTCGGGCAAAGTCTCCTCTAATTCACCAACCGCAGCCATACACTCGCTTACGGTTGACTGCATAATCTTTTGCGTAAGCCCCAAGGTAAGAGGATAGACTGGGACAATCCTGTTGGCAAACTTGTCCTCGCCGACCTTTTCGTATATTGGGTTAGACATTTCAAGCTTGTAATTTTTAACCGTTATTCTTCCGTAGAAATAATATTCCCCCGAAACGTCAAAGTTTTTTGCTATCCAGTCCTGGTTAAACCACGTTATGTCCACAACGCCTGTGCCGTCAGAAACACGCAGTTTTTGCAAAGAAAGCCCACGCCGAACACGGTTGTTCTTCACAACCGTGACAGCGTGAGCTCTAATCAGAACGGTCTGACCGTCCATAGCTTCACTTATTCTTTTAACCTTAGACCTGTCTTCGTAAGCTCTGGGGTAAAAGCCAAGCATATCTTCGACGGTAAAAATGCCCATTTTGTTAAAAAGCTTTTGCCTTGCAGGGCCGATTGACTTAATCGTATTAATTCCGTCGTTTATCATAATTCTCACTAACCTATTCTACTGAAATAATATAGTAGTAAAGTGGCTGACCGCCCTCATAGAACATACAGTCGTACTTCGGATAAGCTTCGCTTATAGCCTTTTCAAGCTCAGAAGCCGTCTCTGCGGAAACATCGCTTCCGTAGAAAACAGATATTACGGAAGATTCGTCGTCTGTCATGTCATCCACAAGCTTTCTTGTAACTTCGGACGGGTCGGAGCCGATGTGGGTAATCTTACCTTCCTCCATACCCATAATGTCGTCCTTTTTGATTTCAAGGCCGTCTATTTCGGAGTCACGTGCGGCGAAGGTAACCGAGCCTGTTTTAACAACAGCGATTGCCTCGTGCATAGCCTCGGTAATCTCCTCCAAAGAAGCGCTTTCGTCAAACGCCAGTATAGCGCTGATTCCCTGAGGAACAGTCTTTGTAGGTATAACTACAACGGTCTTTTCCGTAAGCTCATCCACCTGCTCTGCCGCAAGGATAATGTTTTTGTTGTTCGGGAATACAAAGACAGTCTTTGCGTTTACGCTCTCTACCGCCTTTAAGATGTCCTCTGTGCTCGGGTTCATACTCTGGCCGCCCTCGACCATTTTGTCCGCCCCAAGCTCTAAGAATATATTGCTCATTCCCTCGCCTGCTGCAACTGCCACCATACCGTAATCCTTCGGAGGCTCTGTTGGCTGCTCAGCCGGAGCTGATGAAGCGGGAGCTTCGGGAATAATCTCGTTGTGTTGAAGCTTCATGTTGTCAATCTTGATACTTTCAAGCTCGCCGAGCAAAACCGCCTGTTCGAGCACAAAGCCCGGGTGGTTTGTATGGATGTGTACCTTTATAACATCGTCGTCGTCAATTACCAGCATACAGTCGCCCTTGTCCTCGATTGAAGAACGAAAAGCGTCTACTGTGTGGCCTGTTGACTTTTTATTAATAATAAACTCTGTGCAGTACATAAACTTTATGTCTGCTGTGTCTATTTCGCTGCTTGCTGCGGCAGGTTTAGCAACAGTTGCGTTAGAATTTTCCGCAACAATTTCGTCACCCATAAGCGCGCTTAAACATCCGTTTAAAATCACACAAAGGCCCATACCGCCTGCGTCTACAACGCCTGCCTGTTTCAGCACGGGGAGCATATCCGGAGTCTTGTCAAGCACCTCTTTTGAGTGTGCGACAACCATCTTTGCAAATTCGCATATGTCGTCAGTCTTCTCAGCAGCTTTCAAAGCGAAAGCCGCAGTTTCTCTAGAAACTGTAAGTATCGTGCCCTCCGTAGGCTTCATTACTGCCTTGTAAGCAGTGTCATTAGCGCTTTTAAACGCAGCGGCAAGCTCCTTAGTGCCGACCGAATCTGCGCCCGCAAGACCTTTGTAAAAGCCTCTGAAAAGCTGTGAAGATATAACACCGCTGTTACCCCTTGCGCCTCTTAGCGAAGCGGAAGCGATAGCCTCGGCAACCTTACTTACGCTGTTTTCCTCAACAGAATGGATTTTGCGTGCAGCTGCCGACACGGTCATCGACATATTAGTACCCGTGTCACCGTCAGGAACGGGGAAGACGTTTAAGTCGTCCACCATATGTTTGTTGTTTTCAAGATTATTGGCTCCGCTTAAAAACACCTTCTTAAGCAAGTCACCATCAAGTTTCTTAATCATTAGTTCACCTCTTAGTCCACTCTGACGCTTTCGACATTAACGTTTACCTGCTTAACCAAAAAGCCTGTGGTACTTTCGACGTTATACTTAACGCCCTCGATAATGCTTTCAGAAGTAGTTTTAATATTAATACCGTAACCGACTATAACGTGCACGTCTATAACGAGCCCGTCGTCTTCCACAGTAACTTTGATACCCTTGCTCATAGCGTCGCGCTTTAAAAGAGAAGCAAAGCCGTCAGCCTTGTTCCTTACAGCCATACCCACAACGCCGTAACAACGTGTGGCAGCGTCCCCCGCGATTGTAGCTATAACTTCGGAAGAAATTGTAATCAATCCGTTTTTGTTCTCTACCTTAGCGTTCATAATATACACCTCCGGATAAAATAAATGCCAAATTAATAACAAACCTCATATTTAGTATATTGTACCACATGTGCAAAAAAATATCAACTAATTTTTAAAAAAGCCATCGCCCTAATCGACCATATTTTCACAAACGCGGATAATATAATAAAAAAATCCCACACTATTATTAAAGGTGTGTGATTTGTTTGAAAAAAATTTTATATTTACTGACAGGTCTTGCAAGCGGCTTTGTAAACGGCATATTAGGTACGGGTGGCGGAACAATAGTTGTGCCCGCAATCGAGCTTTTGGGCGTTGACACAAAAAGCTCGCACTCTACCGCAATAGCAGTAATACTTCCGATAACGATAGTTTCCTCCTTCTTTTACTTCAAGCAGGGGATATCCGACATAAAGTCTACCCTCATACTTTCCGCAGCAGGATGTGTCGGCGCAGTATTCGGCGCAAAATTCTTAAAGAAAATTCCGTCCTCATACTTAAAAATACTGTTTGGCGCGTCCATGATATTTGGCGGAATAAGAGGGCTTATGTAAAACAGGAAAGGTGTGGTCGTGTGATACTTTTAATTATTGCAGGAGTAGTATCAGGAATAATAAGCGGAATGGGTATCGGCGGAGGAATAATACTGATTCCTACGCTGACGATGCTTTTGGGCTTTGACCAAAAGACAGCTCAGGGGATAACCCTGCTGTACTTTATACCCACCGCAATCTTCGCACTAACCGTACACATAAAAAACAAAACAATTAACTTCAAAGCTGCTGCGCTGCTAATCGCCGCAGGCATACCGGGCGCGGTCTTGGGCACGTATGTACTGAAATTTGTCTCCCCCGAAACATTGGGCAAGATATTTTCCGCCTTCTTGCTGAGCATTGGTGTTTATCAGGTAATATCGGGAATTAAAGAACGAAAAAAATCAGTTTAGACTAAACGAATCCATAACTTTCAAAAAGTCCTGCTCAGTTTTTTGCGAAATCTGCGGACCTTTCATAAGCGTAATGTTGTAACCGTATTTTTCCGCAATAATTATATGCTGCACAACCTCGTTTCCGTCATAGGTGTACTCTGCTATGAGCACTTCTGCTCCGTCTTTTGTCGTTTCCTCAAACCTTGTAAACTCCACACCCATACCAGAGTTTTTAATCGCCGATTCAAACTCCTCTTTGGACACTTTTTTCAGCGTGCCTTCGTTTTTCGCAGTTACTATGTTTATGCTCGAGCCGCTTTTGTCGTCTGTCAAAATAAAGTCCACTGCTCTTGCAATTTGGGTCGCGGTGTACCCTTCGGGATATTTAACTGTGTATCCGTTTTCGGAAGTGTGTACCTTGTATCCGTCACTGCCCGTCGGGTCTGTAAGCGCGGTTTGCTCGGGGTTTTGAGTTTCCTGCGCAGCAGGTGTTGTTTCGGCCTCATCCTTGCCTGCCATAATAAAAAGCAGAGTAGTACATATTAAGGCAACCGCAACGCAAAGTACAATCAGTATGTATCTGACCTTTTTATCCATAATCAAAACCTCTCCAAAAAAGAATGTGTCACTCCGTTTTCCTTATACCCCGGCATAGTTTCCAAGTTAACCGAATGGATGCTGTTGAAGATATTGTTTTCGACATCAGGGTTGGTCTTTTTAAGCTCTTTTATAAGCATCTTAATCTCCTGACGTTTCGACTCGCCGATGCCGTCCTCGGAGCTATCTCTTTTTTCGACAAACCTGCATGCGCACTGTATAAATTCAAGGCCGTTATAGCTTTTCCACGCCAAAATATCGTCCTCGTGCACGCAATAAAGCGGGCGTATAAGCTCCATACCCTCAAAGTTTGTGCTATGTAATTTTGGAAGCATCGCCTGAATCTGCGCGCCGTACATCATACCAAGAAGAGTGGTTTCTATAACGTCGTTAAAGTGATGACCGAGCGCAATCTTGTTACACCCAAGCTCCTTTGCCTTGGCGTACAGATGCCCTCTTCTCATCCTCGCACACATATAGCACGGCGAGCCGTCCATTGTGTTTACAGCGTCAAAAATGTCGGACTCAAAAACAGTAAGAGGAATGTTCATAAGACGCGCGTTGTCCTCGATTCTCTGCCTGTTTTTCGGGTTGTATCCGGGGTCCATAACAAGATACAAAAGCTCGAAATTCACATCGCTGATTTTTTGAAGGTGCCTCATAAGATTCGCCATAATCATCGAATCCTTGCCGCCCGAAATGCAAACGGCAATCTTGTCGTTTTCCTTAACAAGCTCGTATCTTTTCACCCCTGCGATAAACGGGTTCCATATTTCTTTTCTATATTTTTTAATCAGGCTTCGTTCAATAAGCTGATATTTTTCAAGCTCTCTCGGCATAGCTACCTCCGACTAAATCCTTTATAACCTCCGACGCGATAACAAGCCCCGCTACCGAAGGTACAAACGACACACTTCCCGGTACTCCCCTTTTCCCCTGGTTTTCCGGCTGTGTTATCGGCTTTTCCTTTGAATACACCACTTTTAACTTCTTTACTCCCCGCTTTTTAAGCTCGTACCTCATCACTCTGGCAAGCGGGCAGACAGATGTGTCGTATATATCCGCCACCTCAAACTCCGTTGGGTTTAGCTTATTCCCCGCACCCATAGAGCATATAATCGGCGTGCCTGCGCTTTGCGCCTTCACAACAAGCTCTATTTTGCCCGTAACAGTGTCTATCGCGTCAACTACATAGTCGTAATTTTTAAAGTCAAATTCCTCACTGTTTTCGGGGGTGTAAAAGCACTTGTGCGCGTTAACCACGGCGGCAGGGTTGATGTCCCTTATCCTCTCCGCCATAACCTCCACCTTGGCTTTGCCGACAGTAGAGTGCAGCGCGATAATCTGTCTGTTTATATTAGAAAGGCTTACAACGTCATCGTCGATTAAGTCAAGCGCACCAACGCCGCAACGTGCCAAAGCCTCGGCCACATACCCGCCGACACCTCCGACGCCAAATATTGCAACTTTGGATTCTTTAAGCTTTTGTAGCCCTTCGTCGCCGATTAAAAGCCCGGTCCTTATAAATTCATTTTCCATAGTATATTCCTTTCAATACAACAAAAGCGCGTTTTTACTTTTTAAGTGATAAAACCTTTACGCAATGTATAAAAATCAGAGATTATGACGAATGATGACCTCTGTCAGCGCTTGGGCCATAGAAGCAAAGCCAAAATCGGTTGGATGGCAGTTGTCGACCGTTCCCGAATCTTTGCAAAGTCCGGTCAGCGCCTCTCCATCAATAAAATATACATTTTTATCGCCCGATAAAACAGCATTACGATATGTTGTTTCAATTATGTTTCGTCTTGTTTTTTCCTCTTTTGTCAAAAAATGTTTTGGACGGGACATAATTATCACAGGCAAAAGCGGATTTCTCTTTCTTATTTCCTTAAACATTTTTTCATGAGTTTTTTTAAGATGCTCCGCAGTGGGAGCGTTGTAGTCGTAATCATAGACAAAAACTGACATATCTAAATTTTTGATATAATCAATCATCTCATCTTCCGCCTTTGCATTCCCCGAAAAGCCAAGATTTATGTAATCATAATCAAAATTTCTTGAAACAATTGCCTGATAGCTCATTCCCGGCCTCGACGCACATCCTCCTTGTGTAATTGAAGAACCATAATATACAATCGGCTCTTTGTTTTTATAAGGCTCTGGCTCTTTCAGTAACGAGCCTTCCTTTAACCCTATATACAGCTCCTTAACATTCGAATACAGAGGGAAATTTATGGTTATTTGTCTTTGTGTGCTTTCTTCAAATTCCACAATACTTTCATATCCATTTTCTATATCAAAAGGAGGAACAAAGGATTTAACATACTGATTGTTTGCGTACAAATCAAATCCCACAGAACCCGTTAATGCGAAATGTGGCATTTTACCCAAGCCATCCATTTTAGTATGAATAGCTATGTAGGGGCTGTCAGTAACAAATCTGACTCTTCCGCCCGCGGTGTTTGAATGCAAAGCATAAACACCTTCACTGACACTTTTTGCAACACTTTCAGGCATACGCCTATATTTCCCGTTTTCCCTGAAAACCCCATAAACCTTAAACGGTGACTCATCACTTTTATGAAACTTAATATCTTTTTTATCTATTTTTGTTTCAACTGCAAAATTGCTGTCTATCCTCGAAATATCCGACATGTTAAATCTCTTCCTTTCAACATTGACATTCCTTTGTTTTTTAATTCTTATATTTTATTCAAGTTCAAAAGCTCCTGTATAGAGCTGATAATACTTGCCTTTGTTTGCGATTAGTTCTTCGTGGCTGCCGCGCTCGATAATTCTTCCCTTATCAAGCACCATAATAACAGTTGCGTTTTGTATTGTCGAAAGCCTGTGCGCAATAACGAACACTGTACGCCCCTTCATCAGACGGTCCATGCCCTTTTGCACAATCGCCTCTGTTCTGGTGTCTATGCTTGATGTCGCCTCGTCCAAAACCATAACCGGCGGGTCTGCAACCGCCGCTCTTGCTATCGACAAAAGCTGCCTTTGTCCCTGCGAAAGTCCCTCTCCGTTGCCGCTTATTATGGTGTTGTAGCCGTCGGGCAGCATATTTATAAAGGTGTCGGCGTTTGCAAGCTTTGCCGCCGCGTACACCTCTTCGTCCGTAGCGTCGGGGTTGCCGTAACGGATGTTCTCCATAATGGTACCTGTAAACAGGCTTACGTCCTGCAACACAATACCCAACGAGCGTCGAAGGTCCGCCTTTTTAATCTTATTTATATTTATATCGTCATACCTGATTTTGCCGTCTGCGATGTCGTAGAATCTGTTTATAAGGTTTGTTATCGTCGTTTTGCCCGCACCCGTCGCACCGACGAAGGCAATCTTTTGCCCCGGGTTTGCGTAAAGTGTGATGTTGTGCAAAACTGTCTTTTCGTCCGTGTATCCAAAGTCTACGTCGTCCATAGTAACGGCGCCCTCAAGCTTAGTATAGGTTGTGGTGCCGTCCTCGTGGGGATGCTTCCACGCCCACATACCCGTACGCTCGGCAGTCTCTACGATTTTGCCGTCCACTTCCCTTGCGTTTACAAGGGTAACGTAGCCGTTGTCAGCCTCAGGTTCCTCGTCCATCAGCTCAAAGATTCTCTCCGCACCCGCAAGCGCCATAGCGATTGAGTTAATCTGCTGGGAAATCTGGCTCACAGGCATAGTAAAGCTCTTTGAAAGGAGCAAAAACGACGCAAGCTGTCCAAGGCTTATAACGCTCAGCCCGCTTACAGACAAAAGTCCGCCCACAAACGCAACCATAACGTACTGCAAATTTCCGATATTAGCTAAAATCGGCATCAGTATATTGGCAAAGCGGTTTGCAGAAGTCGCGTCTTTACATAGCTGTTCGTTAATTTTGTCGAACTCACTCTTCGAATCATCCTCGTGGCAAAAGACCTTTACCACCTTTTGTCCGTGAATTCTCTCTTCGATAAATCCGTTTACTATACCGATAGACTTTTGCTGTTTTATAAAGAATTTTGCCGAATTTCCGCCCACGAACTTTACAACCCGCGTCATAACAAACACAAATACTATCACCATAGCCGTAAGCGGCACGCTGGTATAAAGCATTGCGGAAAATACCGCCACAATCGTAATCGCAGAAGAAAACATCTGGGGTATGCTTTGCGAAATCATCTGTCTTAGAGTGTCGGTGTCGTTGGTGTAATGGCTCATAAGGTCCCCGTGGGTGTTGGTGTCAAAGTACTTTATCGGCAGATGTTGCATGTGTGAAAACATTTTGTCTCGTATCTTTTTTAACACACCCTGTGAAACGGTTACCATAATAAAGTTGTATGCCCAGGTAGAAAAAACGCCCACCACATAAATAACCGCCATAGTTCCAATCGCGCCCAAAAGAGGTGCAAAGTCGGGCGCTCCCGTCGACAACAGCATAGGTGTAATATAGTTGTCAATCAGCTTTTGCAAAAAGAGCGAGCCTGCAACCCCTGCAAGCGAGCTTAAAACTATGCAAATCAAAACTACTAAAATGTGCGCCCTATATCCGTCGCCGATGTATAAAAGAAGTCTCTTCATGGTGGCACCGACGTTTTTCGCCTTACGGCCGTCCCCTCTGGGCATTCTACCTCTCGGACCCATCTTCGCCGCCTCCTTTCACCTGCGAATTATAAATCTCCTGATAAACCTTGCTCCTTGCCAAAAGCTCGTCGTGTGTTCCTACGTCGTCAACCTCGCCGTTTTCCATAATAACGATTCGGTCTGCGTCACAAACAGACGACACCCTTTGCGCTATAATAAGCTTTGTCGTATCAGGAATTTCAGAGTCGAACGCCTTTTTGATAAGCGCGTCTGTCTTTGTGTCGACAGCGCTTGTCGAGTCGTCTAAAATTATAATCTTCGGCTTTTTAAGCAGTGCACGGGCTATACAAAGTCTCTGCTTTTGTCCTCCCGACACGTTAGCTCCGCCCTGTTCGATATATGTGTCGTATTTTTGCGGAAACTCCTGTACAAACTCGTCAGCCTGCGCAAGACGGCACACTCTTACAAGCTCCTCGTCCGTTGCGTCCTTTTGTCCCCAACGCAGGTTTTCCTTTATCGTGCCTGAAAAAAGAACGTTCTTTTGCAGAACAACCGCCACCGAGTCTCGTAGTGAAGCGATGTCATATTCTCTTACGTCGCGTCCGCCGACCAAAACCCTTCCCGATACAACGTCATAAAGACGCGGGATTAACTGTACAAGAGTGGTCTTTCCGCTGCCTGTGCCGCCGATAATGCCTATTGTTTCACCCTCGTTTATTGTAAGGTTAATGTTTTTAAGACAATTTTTTCTTCCGTAGCCGAAGCTTACGTCCTCAAACGTTATGCTTCCCGACTCAACCTCATACACAGGACTTTCGGGATTTGTCATAGTGCTTTGCTCGTCCAGCACTTCTACAATTCTTTCGGCAGAAGCCTTGGACATTATAAGCATAACAAACACCATCGAAATCATCATAAGGCTCATCAGAATCTGTGTGGTGTACGAAATCAGGCTGGTAAGCTGGCCGGTAGTAAGCTCAACCGAGCCCGTGTTTACGATAATCTTCGCGCCAAACCACGAAATAGCAAGTATACTTGCATAAACCGCAAGCTGCATAGTGGGCGCGTTGAAGGAAAGCAACCTCTCAGCCCGCCTGAAAAGGCCGAATATCCTCTCCGACACATCGTTAAACTTTTTGTCCTCATATTCTTCACGGACAAACGACTTTACAACCCTCATTCCCCTTAGGTTTTCCTGCACGACAGAGTTTAGCTTGTCGTAAGCCTTAAACACCTTTTCAAAAATCGGGTGTGCCTTTGTGGAGATAACGTAAAGCACAGTTACTATAAACGGAATGGAAAACAAAAACACCAGCGCAAGGCTACTGTTAATCTTTATCGCCATAATCAGCGAAAAAATCATCATCGCAGGGCTTCTTACTGCGATTCGTATAATCATCTGGTACGCGTTTTGTAAATTCGTGACGTCGGTGGTAAGCCTTGTGACAAGGCTTGATGTGCTGAATTTATCTATGTTTTCGAAGGAATAGTCCTGCACCTGATAATACATGCTTTTTCTTAAATTTTTCGCAAATCCTGCCGAAGCTGTCGCCGCGAAGCTGCCCGAAAGCGCGCCGAAAGCCAGGGACAAAAGGGTGATAAACACAAGTAAAACGCCCGTCCTTGTTACATACCCTATGTCGTTTCCGTAAATACCCTTGTCGATTATCCTGGACATCAAAAAGGGCATAAAGACCTCCATAACGACCTCGCCCGTAACAAAAAGCGGGGCCAAAAGAGATGGTAATTTATACTCTCCAACGTTTTTTGCAAGCTTTTTAATCATCATATTCCCCCAGAATCTGTAAACCTTTTTAGATATATTTTACATTATATTACCTCATATTTTCAAAGTCAACTATACATAATAGTTTTAACACTTTTTTAATAATTAACAAAAAAGAGGGTCAAAGACCCTCTTTTGAAAAATCAATTACATTCCCTGCGAGTACATATAATAAGCCAGCGAAGCTGTGAATATTTCGTTTCCGTTAAAGCAGTACATTCCAAGCGCGCTTGCAAGGTCGTCTGCACACACGAACAGTTCGCTTCCGTACAAAACAGCGCCTATGTTACTTTTAAGTTCGCCGCCCTTTTCGATGTTAAACTCTACATCAACAGGTGTGTACTGTAAAATTCCGGTAGGCTCGTATGCACTCTTAAAGGTAGAGTTTGCAGCCTTTATCACGTCGTCAGCAGGTACTACAACGCTCATAGTAGATGCAGCCGCGTTCCATGAATATGTAATACCGAGGCAGTCTGCAAAAGCGTTAAACGGAATGTAGTACTTGTTCTCGGAAGCAGAGTAGATGTAACAGTTGTTGCTTGTAAGCAGTTCATAACCGTTAAAGCTTATCGACTTGGTTACATAAACAAGTCTGTTTCTGTATGTCTGCTGTGCCTTTTGGGTGTAAGCAGCGTTTGTGCTTGGTGATACAGGTACAGAAGGTGCTACGACAGGCTTAGCGTTTGAAGGAACTTTGTTCGGGTCTGTGTCGATTAAAACTCTGTTGGTCTCATCATCCCACACAACGTTAAAGCCAAACTGTCTAAGAGCTGCCGCAGGGATAACCGTCTGTCCGCCGATGTTGTAGCTTTCAACAGGTGTGCCGTTGAAAATTGCCACTATATCAGTATGGTAGTATTTACCTGCAACTGCGCCTTCAACACCGGTTGGAGTACCCTGAGCGTTCGAAACAGCGGCGCCCTTGTTGTCTGTAATAGTCAGAGTTCTTTCCTCAGCCGACCACACAACGTCAAATCCGTAGCTTCTTAACGCCTCGGCAAGTATAACGGTCTTGTTACCTACGTTGTATGCGTCAATAAGCTGATTTCTCATATAGGTCTTAACGTCAACATAGTAATAGTTGCCCGCAACGTCGCCTGTCTTTGCCGCAAAGCAGACAAACGAGCTAAGCATTACAACCACTAAAAGTAAGCTCATTATCTTTTTAATCATAAAAACACATCCTTACTTAATTTTCTTTTTTTCATTTTAACACATTCCATAAATTTTTGCAATTACAAATATATGACAATTTACGAATTATATTACGCCACAAAACATATACTTAGCAAGAGGTGAGCTTATGAAAAAACTGTTGTCGATTTACTTTTCCTCTATGGCGGCTTTGCTTATTTTTGCATACATACTTGCGATAACGCACTCTGTTTCTTACGAAAGTGCGTTTTTGCCACACACTATTACTGTGTTTTTCCACGAAACAGGCGAGACCAAAGAGGTTGAATTGGAGCAGTATCTGGTGTGTGTCATAAGTGCAGAGATGCCTGCGGAGTTTGAAAAAGAGGCCCTTTGCGCCCAGGCGGTTGCGGCGAGAACCTACATATATAATAAGTACAAAAAATTTAGCGAAAACCCCACCCTCGCACCGGACGAGCATAAAAACGCGACCATATGCACCGATTCCACGCACTGTTGCGCATATTACAGCAAAGAAAAGTTAGAACAAATCCACGGCGAGAGCTGGATGGATAAATACTATGAAAAGCTTTGTAAGGCGGTCTCATCCACCCGCGGAAAAATCATAACCTATGAAGGCGAGCCTATAATGGCGGCCTTCCACGCATCAAGCGGCGGATGCCGAACCGAAAACAGCGAGGATGTGTGGAGCAGCAGCCTCCCCTATTTAAGAAGCGTAGAAAGCAAAGGCGAGGACAAGCGTGAGGGATACAACTCCACCGCATCCTTAACCTGCGACGAATTTAAGGAAACAATACTCGCCTCCTTCCCCGACGCAGTGCTCGACAACGACCGTTCCAAATGGCTCGGCGACATATCCTACACCGAGGGTAATTCCGTTAAAGCCATTACAGTAGGCGGCGTTTCCGTAAAGGGAACACAAATACGCAGTATGTTCGGTTTAAAGTCATCTTGCTTTGAGATAAGTATGCTAAACGACCGCATCACTTTCAGCGTCCACGGCTCGGGACACGGGGTAGGACTTAGCCAGCACGGCGCAAACCTTATGGCGAAAGAAGGCTACAACTACAAGGAAATACTAACCCACTATTACACAGGCGTACAAATTTCCAAAATATGAATAAACCCGCCTCCAAAGGTAATAATAACCATAGGAGGTGGTTGCAGTGAGCAACAACAAAGGTTCCGTCACGAAGCTTTTGGGCAACAGGCTGTTTATCGGTCTTTTGGCAACAGCGGCGGTTATCGTGACGATATCTGCGATGCAAAACGCAAAAACAGATAAAACATCAACACAACAAATCCCTGTCGAAAAGGAGGTAAGCGCGGTGATTCCCCAAGATGACAGCTCTAAAATTGACGAAAAAGTCGCAAACGAGATGTTAGAGACCATATTGCCTGTGGACGAGCAAATGGACGAACCCCCAAAAAGCATAACCTATAAGCTCCCCGTAAGCGGAGAGATGCAAAGGGACTTTTCGGGAGATAATTTAATCTGGGACGAAACCATGAAGGACTGGCGGACACACAACGGAGTGGACATAGCCTCTTCCGTTGGCGACGAAGTCGATACCGCAGCCGCAGGCAAGGTTATTTACGCGGCCTTTGATGAGCGCTATGGCTATGTAGTTAAAGTCGACCATCAAAACGGCGTCACAACAGTATATAAAAACTTAGGTAAAATCACCGTCAAGGAAGGCGACAACGTAGACGAAGGCCAGATGATAGGCACTGTCGGGGACTCACATTCATTCGAGTCGGCTCAAAGTGCGCACCTTCACTTTGAGGTGTTAGAGGACGGCGGCTATAAAAATCCTGTGAATTTTATAAATTAACAGTGGATTTTACTCTCCCTTTGTGATACAATTAGTTTAATCAACTTTGTATCATAAGGGAGATTTTTTATGAACGAAAATTTCAAAAAATATATGGAGCTACTGCTCGACTGGAACCAAAAGATTAACTTAACCGCCATCACAGACCCGTCGGAGATTGAAATTAAGCACTTTGAAGACAGCCTGACATGTTTAAAAAGCGGTTACATAAAAGAGGGACTGAAAGTCGTTGACGTAGGCACAGGCGCGGGCTTCCCCGGTATTCCGATTAAAATCGAATGCCCCGGCGTTTCGCTTACGCTTATGGACAGCCTTAACAAGCGCATCAATTTTTTAAAGGAAGTTGCAAGCGAAGTAGGCTTTGAAGCAGAGTGTGTTCACATACGTGCGGAAGACGCGGGCCAAAACGCCCTCTACCGTGAACAGTTCGACGTTTCCGTAAGCCGTGCCGTTGCCAATATGTCTCTTCTTTGCGAATACTGTCTGCCTCTTGTGAAAAAGGGCGGATATATGCTTGCGATGAAAGGCAAGGACATCGAAGAAGAGCTTGAAGCCGCAAAGCCTCTTATCAAGCTTTTGGGCGGAAAGGTCAAAGAGGTGCAGCTGCACACCCTTTCAGACTCTGACATCACACACAGCATAGTAGTAATAGAGAAAATATCAAACACCCCCAAAAGTTATCCGAGAAGGGGTAAAAAACTCGGAACTATATGACAAAACACCCGATTTTTTCAAAAAAACTATTGACTTTGACTTTTCGTTATGTTATAGTTAAATAGACCTCGCAAATTCAGGTCTTTTTTTGATGTGCCTTTTTGCGCGGTCTGACGTTCGATTTTTGTTATGGAGGATATGAATAATGAGAGTTAAAATTACATTGGAATGCACAGAGTGCAAGCAGAGAAACTACGATACAATGAAGAATAAAAAGAACGATCCTGATCGTCTCGAAATGAACAAATACTGCAGATTCTGCAAAAAGGACACTCTTCATAAAGAAACAAAATAATCATATCTGTTTAGGAGTGATAACATGGCTAAAAAGTCAAATAAGATATTAAACTACTTTAAAGAGGTAAAAAGCGAGCTTAAAAAAGTCGTATGGCCAAGCTTTAAGCAGGTTAAGAACAACACTTTAATAGTTATCGCATGCGTTTTAATAATCGGTGCTTTTATCTGGGTTGCAGACCTTGTATTCGACATTTCGCTCGGTAAAATCGTGCGTAATGCTCAGGGTACCGACGCTGTTGCAGAAGAAACAACAGACGAAACAGTAGAAATTTCCGAAGAAGAGATGACTGCACAGCTTCAGGCATATCTTGCGGATTTTAACATCACATATGATGGCGAAAAGTATTTCGACGCTGAAGGTAACGAGCTTACGGCGGAACAGGTTGGCGAAATAATCAATGCTGCTGCACAGGACGCAGAAACAAGCAGCAAAACAGAATAATACGAATAGGGAGTGATGGCACATGGCAAAAGCTAAGTGGTACGTTGTCCATACCTATTCAGGTTACGAAAATAAAGTCAAGGCTAATATAGAAAAGACTATTGAAAACCGCGGCATAGAAGATGCCATCCTTGACATACAAATCCCTATGGAAGACGTTGTTGAAATAAAGGACGACGAAAAGAGAGTCGTTACACGTAAAAAGTTCCCGGGATATGTTATTATTAAGATGAACATGTCTGACGAAGCGTGGTATATCGTTAGAAACACCCGTGGTGTAACAGGGTTTGTCGGACCGGCATCAAAGCCTGTACCTCTTACTGACGAAGAGGTAGAAAATATGGGAATTGAACAACAAACAATTATACTTAACTATGCAGAAGGCGACAGTGTTAAAATCAAGTTTGGCCCGCTTTCAGACTTTATCGGCATAGTAAAAGAAATCAGTATGGAAAAGAAAAAGGTCAGCGTAGTTGTTTCTATGCTCGGCAGAGAGACACCCGTTGAACTTGACTTTAACCAGGTAGAAGTTGTATAATCTCGCGTTTGCGATGTTATAGTGGGAGGGAGTCAGTCCCGTTTGTACCACATTAAGTACGTTAGGAGGTGTAAACTATGGCTCAAAAGGTAGCTGGTTACATTAAGTTACAAATCGCAGCAGGTAAAGCTAATCCTGCACCACCGGTTGGTCCTGCACTTGGTCAGCACGGTGTAAACATTATGGAATTTTGCAAACAGTTTAACGAAAAAACTGCTAAAGATGCAGGTCTTATTATTCCAGTAGTTATCACAGTTTTTGCAGACAGGTCTTTTACTTTTATTACAAAGACTCCGCCGGCAGCCGTTCTTATTAAGAAGGCTTGTAAAATCGAGAGTGGTTCAGGCGTACCTAATAAAACAAAGGTAGCTCAACTTTCCAAGGCAGACCTTCAGGCAATCGCTGAACAGAAAATGCCTGACCTTAACGCAGCTTCGATTGAAGCAGCTATGTCTATGATTGCAGGTACAGCCCGCAGCATGGGAGTTACTGTTGAAGAGTAACTGATTAATTTCGTGGGAGGGGTTAACCCCGTTTGACCACAAGGAGGTAAAAGAATGAAAAGAGGTAAAAAGTATCAAGAAAGCGCAAAGCTTATTGATAGAGCACGCCTTTACGACACAGCTGAGGCTATGGACTTAATCATTAAGACTTCCAAGGCTAAGTTCGATGAAACAGTAGAGGCTCATATCCGTTTGGGTGTTGACTCACGTCACGCTGACCAGCAGGTTAGAGGCGCAGTTGTTCTCCCTCACGGTACAGGTAAAACTGCTCGCGTGTTAGTTTTCGCTAAGGGTGAAAAGGCTGATGAGGCTGCACAGGCTGGCGCAGACTTCGTTGGAGCAGAGGAATTAATTCCAAAGATCCAGAACGAAAACTGGTTCGAATACGACGTTATCGTTGCTACTCCCGATATGATGGGTGTTGTTGGTCGTCTTGGTAAGGTTTTAGGACCTAAGGGCTTAATGCCTAACCCAAAAGCCGGCACAGTAACAATGGACGTTGCAAAGGCAATCCAGGAAATCAAATCAGGTAAAATCGAATACCGTCTCGATAAGACAAACATCATTCACTGTCCTATCGGTAAGGCTTCTTTCGGTGTTGAAAAGCTTTCAGACAACTTTAACACACTTATGAGCGCAGTTATAAAGGCTAAGCCGGCTGCTGCTAAGGGTCAGTATCTTAAGAGCGTAGTTGTTACTTCTACAATGGGCCCAAGTGTTAAAATCAACAGCGTAAAATTAACTGATTAATTTTTCTTGACAAAAATACCCTGATGTGGTATTATAATAAAGGTTTCCATAGACTCAGGCACAAAAATAAGTCCTGCCGAGGAATATAAATCATTGATTTTTCAAGGTTCTTCGTATGTCTATGGACGAAGAACCTTTTTTATACTTACTTGAAAGGAGGAACAAAAATGCCAAGCGCAAAAATTTTGGAAAGCAAAAAACAGGTTGTTGCAAGTTTGACCGAAGAGCTCAAAAGTGCTGCGGCCGGTATTATTGTTGACTACCGCGGTCTTTCTGTTGAAGAGGACACAGAACTCAGAAGGAAATTCCGTGAGGCAGGTGTTAAATACACTGTTGTTAAAAACTCACTTTTGGGTTTCGCTGCTAAAGAAGTTGGTCTTGAAGGTCTTGATGAAGTTCTTCACGGTCCCACAGCTTTGGCTTACCATACAGACGATATGGTAGCTCCTGCAAAGATATTCTCTGACTTTGCTAAGACTCACGAGGTTATTTCCCTAAAGTCCGGTTTCTTAGAGGGAAGCGTTATGACACTTGACGAGGTTAAGAAATTAGCCGCTACACCGTCTAAGGAAGTTCTTATCGCAAAGATGATGGGAAGCTTGCAGTCCCCAATATCAGCACTCGCAAGATTGCTTGATACTATCGCAACTGGTGGCGTAGAAATCGCTGACCTTATTGCAAAGAAAAACGGCGAAGCTGTAGAAGCTGCTCCGGCTGCTGAGGAAGCTCCTGTTGAAGAAGCTCCTGCTGCTGAAGAAGCTCCTGCTGCTGAAGAGGCTCCCGCTGCTGAAGAAGCTCCGGCTGCTGACGCTGAATAATTACAATTAATTAATAATTTTAGGAGGTAAATAAAATGACAGTTACAGAAATTTTAGACGCAATAAAAGAACTTAAATTGTTAGAAGTTGCAGAACTCGTTAAAGCTATGGAGGAAGAATTCGGCGTAAGCGCTGCTGCTCCTGTTGCAGTTATGGCTGCTGGTGATGGCGCTGCTGCTGCTGAAGAAAAGTCTGACTTCACAGTTGTACTTGCTAACGCTGGTGCAGAAAAGATTAAGGTTATCAAGGTTGTTCGTGAACTCACAGGTCTTGGCCTTAAGGAAGCTAAGGAATTAGTTGACGGTGCTCCTTCAACAGTTAAGGAAGGCGTTGACAAGGCTGCTGCTGACGAAATCAAGACTAAGTTAGAAGAAGTTGGCGCAACTGTTGAACTTAAGTAATTTTGTTCATTATAAAACGGTACGAATAATCGTACCGTTTTTTATTTTGCCTCTTCTTCCTCCTTTTTAAAATCTTGACAAAGCAACTGCTGCGGTTATATAATAATCTAAGCATAAGCACAAACATATAAGGAGTATTATTTATGAAAAAGTTTTTAAAAATGACTGATTTAGACTGCGCACACTGCGCTGCAAAAATGGAAGCTAACATTTCAAAGCTTAACGGAGTAAACAGCGTTGTAATAAACTTTATGGCACAAAAAATGGCGATAGATATCGATGACGACAAGTTTGACACCGTGATTTTAGATGTTATAAAAGAGTGCAAAAAGGTCGAGCCCGACTGTAACATAGTTTTGTAGAAGGTGAAAAGATGCAAAAGAAACACCAAAAAAAGCTATCAAGGATAATTATAGCTGTCGCCTTGTTTATATTATACAGCGTGTTTGAGGCAGAATCCTTTGGCGGATGGCTGATTTTCCTTGTTCCGTACCTGGTTGTCGGCTACGACATCTTGTTAAAGTCTGCCAAAAACATTAGACGCGGCCAGATTTTTGACGAAAACTTTCTTATGACAATAGCTACCATAGGCGCCTTTATAATAGGCGACTACCACGAGGCGCTGTTTGTAATGATTTTCTACCAGGTTGGCGACTTGTTTGAGTCGATAGCCGTTAATAACAGCAGAAAGTCGATATCCGCACTTGTCGACCTCGCGCCCGAATACGCAAACGTTATGCGCGACGGCCAGATTACATCGGTTTCTCCCGAGGAAGTGGAAGTTGGCGAAACGATTGTTATCCGTCCGGGAGAAAAAGTTCCTCTCGACGGCGTGGTAATCGAGGGCCAAAGCTCGCTTGACACCTCGGCACTTACCGGTGAGGCTATGCCCATCGACATCCTGGTCGGCAGCACAGTTCAAAGCGGCTCTATTAACCTAAACGGCGTTGTACATGTTAAAACAACAGGCAGCTTTGAAAACTCTACTGCTTCAAAGATTATGGAGCTTGTCGAAAACTCCTCTATGAACAAAGCCGAGGCAGAAAGCTTTATTACCCGCTTTTCAAGGTACTACACACCTGTTGTCGTGGCATTTGCCGCGCTTATGTCGGTAGTTCCTCCTCTGTTTGTCGGGAACTGGCAAATGTGGTTTAGCCGTGCGCTTATATTCCTCGTAGTATCGTGTCCGTGCGCGCTTGTAATTTCGATTCCTCTTTCGTTCTTCGGAGGTATCGGCGTGGCGTCTAAAAACGGTATTTTAGTCAAGGGCTCTAACTACTTAGAGCAGCTCGCAAAGGCAGACAAAGTGGTGTTTGACAAAACGGGGACCTTAACAAAGGGCAAGTTCAGCGTAAGCTGCGTGCACCCATATAACAACCTCGACAAAGACGAGGTGCTAAAATACACCGCCTTGGCAGAAAGCTATTCTTCCCACCCCATTTCCGAATCGCTGCGCGCCGCGTTTGATGTTGCCGGCCGCGATGACGTAATAAAAGATATTGAGGAAATCGGCGGTCGGGGTGTTAAGGCCGTAATCAACGGCAAGAGCATATGCGTAGGCAACGAAAGCCTGATGCAAAGCCTGGGGATTTCCTGCCCCGAATGCCCGCACTCGGGAACGGTTGTTCATCTTTCGATAGACGGACAATACGCGGGACATATAGAAATTACTGACGAAATAAAGCCCGACTCTTACCCTGCTGTATCAGCAGTTAAAAAGCAGGGAATAAAAAAGGTTATAATGCTCACAGGAGACAACGAATCTGTGGCAAAGTCGGTTGCCGAAAAGCTTGGTATCACAGAATATTACTCAAAGCTTTTGCCGCTTGACAAGGTAACCCACATAGAGCGTATTATAAATGAATCGGAAGGCAAGACGATTTTCGTAGGTGACGGAATTAACGACGCCCCCGTTTTAGCACGCGCCGATGTAGGTGTTGCGATGGGCGGACTCGGCTCTGACGCCGCGATTGAAGCGGCAGACGTTATCATTATGGACGATAACCCCTTAAAACTCACACTTATGTTAAAAATTGCGAAAAAAACGCAAAAAATTGTGAAAGAAAATATAATTTTTGCGCTCGGAATTAAGCTTGCTGTGCTCTTACTTGGCGCATTTGGTTATACTAATATGTGGCTTGCGTCGTTTGCAGACGTAGGCGTTTCCGTAATAGCTATACTAAACTCTCTGCGAGCTCTTAATGTGCGATAATAAAAAAAGTGATGTAATTTTTTACATCACTTTTTTTATGGGCAGTCGAAAAATAGCGCAGATTGGACAAACTGAGCGAAAGCAAGGTTATTCCTTGCTTTCGGCTACCCGAAGGCGTACGGGGTACGTCGAGAGGCGAAATTTGTTCAAAACACAATGCAATAAGAAAGAAGAAATTCGAAAATCATCGAATTTCTTCCTGCAAATAATTATTTCATCTGTTTTTTACCAGCAAAGAGGCTTTATAATTCGTTATTTCGCATTGTGTGGTATGCGCATTTTGCTACTGCCCCTTTATTTAAAATTCTTTTTCTATGCTTTGTCTTATCATATCAATAGTGTCTTTTGTGTTTTCCAGTTCGCCGGAGTCAATCATAAGAGTCGCTCCATATATAAGCGAGCGAATTATAAAGACTTTGTTTTGCTCCTCTTCCTTTGGGATGTTATATTTATCGCAACAAGCATAAATAAGCTCGTTTGTGGTGTCGGTAATTTGTGTCATAAGGCTTTTCTTCTCGTCGCCAAAGCCGTCTGTTTTAAGCATAAGCACCGTACGAAAATTCGGGTTCGCAATCCAGAACCTGACATACGCAACACAAGTTTCCACCAGCTTCTTTTTCACGTCATCTTCAAACACCAAAGCAACCTGGTTTTGCAGCATCAGCCATTGGTTGTGAATGTAAAGGACAATTTCTGCTATAAAGTCTTCCTTGTCCTTAAAGTGCTTATACGGAGCGGCGCAGGACACATTACACGCCGACGCAACACGCCTTAAAGAAAAGTCGCTGATGCCGTGTTCTTCAATCTCGGCGATCCCGGCTGTTATTAACTTTTGCTTTACTGTTTCGTTACCCTCAAAATAATCCATATTAGTACCCTCTGTTTCCATATGAACGTAATATATTGATAATTTTAATTTGTATGTATTAATCATAGCACACTTTTTATAAATAATCAATCTAAATACTATTGACAAATTTTATAATTGTGGTATAATGTTGTTCAAATAAAGTTAACAGTGTTAACTTTAACGGAGGTAAGTTATGGATAAACTTCAAGCTGCAAGAGAGAGTATTAATTCAATCGACAAGGAAATGGCAAGGCTTTTTTGCGAGAGAATGGACGCGGTAAAGCTTGTTGCCGAGCATAAAAGGGAGCATGGTATCCCTGTTTTTGATTCCGAAAGAGAAGCTGAGGTTATAAAAAGCAATTCTCTTCTAATTGAGGACGAAGAGCTAAGGGCGTACTATGTAAATTACATAAAATCACTTATGGATATTTCTAAAAACTACCAGCATCGCATTTTAGAGGGCGCGCGTATTGCTTACTGTGGTGTTGAGGGTGCTTTTGCCCACATCGCCGCTAAAAGCATCTTCCCGGACGCCTTGCTTGAGTCGTACCCAAGCTTTGAAGAAGCTTACCAGTCGGTCGAAAACGGCGTGTGCGACTCGGTTGTTCTCCCCATAGAAAACAGCTATGCGGGCGAGGTGGCCCAGGTGGCTGACCTTATGTTCGAGGGCTCTTTGTTTGTCAACGGCATCTATGACCTACACATTACCCACAACCTTTTGGGAACTCCCGACGCTGATATTTCCGACATAACTACTGTCGTAAGTCACCCTCAGGCGCTTAGCCAATGCGGCAAATACATATCGGAAAAAGGTTTTAAAAGCGTAAAAGCTGCAAACACTGCCATAGCCGCACAAAGCGTAGCCGAAGGCGCCGACAAATCAATCGCCGCCATCGCAAGCAGGGAAACAGCTAAGCTTTATAACCTTAAAGTTTTAGACCATCATATAAATTCCAGCAATTCAAACACCACTCGTTTTGCAGTTTTCTCGAGGGCACAAAACAAAGTGCCCCAAGGCTCAAACAATTTCATTCTTATTTTCACAGTAAACAACGAAGCGGGAGCTCTTGCAAAAGCGATTAACATTATCGGTAAATACGGCTTTAATATGAAGGCTCTTAGAAGCCGACCAATAAAGAGCGTAAGCTGGCAATACTATTTTTACGCCGAAGGCGAGGGAGATATCGAAAGCGAAAACGGTAAAAAAATGCTTTCCAACCTCTCGGACTATTGCGACAAGGTTAGTGTAGTCGGCACATTTTCAAACGACACCATTCTTTCTGACGAGGAGGAATAATATATGAAAATTTTTGTTGATTTAGGTCAAAACAGCTACGACATATTAGTTAAAAGGGGAGCTTTAAAGGATGCAGCCAAAGAGCTTAATCTGGACAGAAAAGTTTTTATCATAACAGATGACGGAGTCCCCTCCTCTTACGCAGAATGTATCGCGTCGCAATGCAAACAGGCGCATGTCCACACTATTAAAAGCGGCGAGGAGTCCAAATCCATCGAGGTATATAAAGAGCTTTTGTCCCGCATGCTTAACTTAGGCTTTGACAGAAAAGACTGTGTCGTCGCAGTAGGTGGCGGTGTAGTAGGCGATATATCGGGGTTTGTTGCCGCTTCATATATGAGGGGTGTTGATTTTTACAACGTTCCGACCACCGTGCTTGCACAGATTGATTCATCAATAGGAGGCAAGGTCGCAGTAAACCTTTGCGGCATAAAAAATATTGTGGGCGCTTTTTATCAGCCAAAGAAAGTGCTTATCGACCCCGACGTATTATCCACACTTGACGCCCGCCAGATTTCAAACGGGCTTAGCGAGGCGGTAAAAATGTCGCTTACGTCTGACGCCGAGCTGTTCTCTCTTTTCGAGACAGGGGACGCTCTAAAAAACATCGACGAGATTATTATAAAATCTCTTATGATAAAGAAAAACGTAGTGCAGCAAGACGAAAAGGAAAACGGGCTACGAAAGGTGCTTAACTTCGGCCACACGATAGGCCACGGAATCGAGGCACAAAAAGAGCCAGAGCTTTATCACGGCGAATGTGTCGCGCTCGGTATGATACCTATGTGCGCGCCGGCTGTAAAAGAAAGGCTTATAGCCGTTTTAAACAAGCTTTCTTTACCCGTAAAAGTGCAGATTGACACAGACAAGGTCATTACGGCAATTGAGCACGACAAAAAGGCGTGCGGAGAATATGTAACGGCAGTATATGTTGAAGAAGTCGGAAGTTTTACATTCAAAAAGGTTAATCCCAAAGAACTAAAAAGTGAAATCGAAACTATTATGGAAAGGGGCGAAACTCTTTGAAAAACACATTCGGTCAAAGCGTTAGTGTAACGCTCTTTGGCGAAAGCCACGGCGAAGCAATCGGCGTCGTTATAGACGGACTTTGCGCAGGTATTAAAGTAGATAACGAATTCATCGCCTCGCAGCTTACAAAGAGGCGCCCTTACGGCAACATTTCGACCAAAAGGTGCGAGCCCGACGAATTTCAAATAGTAAGCGGGGTGTTTGAAGGCAAAACCACAGGCACACCCATTTGCATCATAATACCAAACACAGATACAAAAAGCTCGGACTACTCTAAAACACGTTTCCTCGCAAGGCCGTCCCACGCCGACTACACAGCGAACGTTAAATATCACGGATTCCAGGACTACCGTGGCGGCGGACATTTCAGCGGACGCATAACCGCGCCCCTTGTTGCAGCAGGCGCAATAGCAATTAACGCACTGGGTAAAAAGGGGATTAAAATCGGAACTCATATCAAGGCGTGCGCGGGCATTTACGACCGCAATTTTCAAGATACAGACAAAGATATAGGCTACCTGTCATCTGCTATGTTCCCCGTCTTAGACAGTGAGGCGGGCGAGAAAATGAAAGAAGCCATAAAAGCAGCGGCAAAAGACGGCGACAGCGTAGGCGGAATTTTAGAGACCTGTATAACAGGTGTAGACGCAGGAGTTGGAGAGCCATGGTTTGACTCTGTTGAAAGTCAGCTTTCTCACATTCTCTTCTCCGTCCCCGCTATTAAGGGAGTAGAGTTTGGGCTTGGATTTGGCTTTGCCGACAAAAGAGGAAGCGAAGTAAACGACCCCTTTATGATGGATGGCAAAAAGGTCGTTACCTCTTCTAACAACAACGGCGGCATAAACGGCGGCATAACAAACGGCATGCCCATCGTTTTCTCCTGCGCAGTAAAGCCTACCCCATCAATTTACAAAGAACAAAACACCATAGATTTTTCTTCTATGACAGACTCTGTCATAACACTATCGGGCAGACACGACCCCGCTATTATACACAGAGCTCGTGTCGTTATAGACAGTGTGAGCGCGCTTTGTCTTTGCGATATGCTTGCTATGCGCTACGGTACAGATTGGCTGAAAGGTTGAAAGACATGCAATACGGACTAATCGGCGAAAAGCTGGGACACAGCTTTTCAAAAGAAATTCACGAAAAAATTGAAGATTACACATACACCCTAAAAGAGATAGCCAAGGGCGAGCTTGAATCCTTTATTACCAAAAAGGAATTTAATGCAATTAACGTTACCATTCCGTACAAGGAAGAGGTCATCCCTTATCTTGACGTTATAAGTGACAGAGCAAAGGCGATTGGTGCTGTGAACACCGTTGTAAACAAAGACGGAGCTTTATACGGCTACAACACAGACGGCCTCGGCTTAATCGCTCTTTTAGAAAAGAACGATATTTCCCTAAAAGGCAAAAAGGTCATAATTTTAGGCACGGGCGGTACTTCGAAAACTGCTTTGCAGGTAGCAAAAGAGCTTGGTGCCAAAGACGTAATCAGGGTTGGCAGAAGTAAAAAGGAAGGTTGCATAACATACGAGGAAATGTACCTTGCCCACACCGACGCCGACATAATTATAAACACTACGCCTTGCGGTATGTATCCCGACTGCACATCCATACCGCTTAAGCTTGAAAGGTTTTCTTCCCTAAGCGGGGTATGTGACGTTATTTATAACCCGCTTCGCACACCATTGGTTTTACAGGCCAAAGGACTTGGCATAAACGCTTGCGGCGGCCTGTGTATGCTCGTGTCTCAGGCGGTGTATGCAGTAGAAAAGTTTACAAAAAGGCCGTATGACAAAGACCTGGCTGACAAAATATATTCAGACATTTTATCATCGAAAGAAAACATCGTCTTAACAGGTATGCCCTCTTGCGGTAAAAGTGCGATAGGCGAGGCTCTTTCAAAGCTTACCTCAAGAGTGCTTATCGACACGGACAAAATGATACAGGAAAAACACAAAATGACCATACCCGAAATCTTTTCCAAACACGGAGAAAAGACTTTCAGAGAATGGGAGAGCGAATGTGTGGCAGAAGCGTCGAAAACCAACGGATGTATAATCGCAACAGGTGGAGGCGCAATTTTGCGCAGCGAAAATGTTTCTGCTCTAAAACAAAACGGCAGGGTTTATTTTATCGACCGTGCGCTTGAAAATCTTTCGCCCACATCAGACAGGCCACTTGCTCTTGACAAAGAGGCGATTGCAAAGCGTTATGATGAAAGATATCCAATATATACGTCTGTTGCGGACGAGACAGTTTCAAACAACAGCACGATAGACGATGTTTGCAAACAAATTTTATCATTACATTTTGGGAGGTGAGTGCACTATGAAAATAAAGATAAATCCATCAAAGGCAAACGGCGAAATAAAAGCACCTCCGTCAAAGAGTATAGCGCACCGACTCCTGATATGTTCGGGGCTTGCGGAGGGCAAAAGCATTGTCCACGGTATTGCCCCTTCCGAGGATGTGCTCGCAACGCTTGATTGCTTAAAAGCGCTCGGCGCCACCTACACAACAGACGGCGACACAGTTACCATCAACGGCACAAAGCCGTTTGGGTCAGGCTCCGCAGAGCTTTTGTGCAGAGAAAGCGGAAGTACGCTTAGGTTTTTTGTCCCGATTTGTCTTTTAAACGGCAACGAATATAAATTTGTCGGCAGCCAGACTCTGCTAAAACGCCCTATGAGCGTTTACGAGGACATCTGCAAAGAACAGGGGATTTTATACTGCAACAACGGCGAGTCGATATCCATTCGCGGTACACTAAAAAGCGGCGCTTACAAAGTAAAGGGCAATATTTCGAGCCAGTTTATAAGCGGGCTTTTGTTCGCTCTTCCCCTTTTGGAGGGCGACAGCACGATAAACATCGTTCCTCCCATAGAGAGCTGCTCGTATATTAATCTGACTATTCAGGCGCTTTCGGAATTTGGAATAACTATCAAGTGGCAGGACGAACGCACACTCTATATAAAGGGCGGACAACGCTATATCCCAAACGAAGTAACAGTCGAGGGCGACTACTCCAACGCAGCCTTTTTTGACGCGCTAAACCATGTCGGAGGCTACGTTAAAGTGTCGGGACTTTCCGACTCTTCTCTTCAGGGCGACAGGGCATATTCAAAGTTTTTTGATATGTTAGACAGGGGAACCCCCTCCATTCACATAGCAGACTGCCCCGACCTCGGCCCCATTCTCTTTGCACTTGCCGCGTGCAAAAACGGAGGCGTATTTACGGGCACAAAGAGGCTTAAAATCAAAGAGAGCGACAGAGCAGCCGCAATGGCAACCGAGCTTGAAAAATTCGGCGCATCTGTTACGGTAAACGAAAACTCCGTTATCGTATATCCCGCAAACTTCCACGCACCAAAAGAGGCGCTTTATGGACACAACGACCACAGAATAGTGATGTCGCTGGCAGTTTTACTCTCTATTACCGGCGGAGAAGTGGACGGAGCAGAAGCCGTCGCAAAAAGCATGCCAGACTTTTTTGAAAAATATAAATCAATAGGCATCGAGGTAAAAAGTTATGCAGATAATTAATAAAAATCTAAAATTTTTAATTATAGGTCTTGGCCTGATCGGCGGAAGCTACGCCAAAGCCTTAAAGAAAAAAGGCTTTTACGTTTCCGCCATAAACGACGAGCAAACCTCGCTTGACTACGCACTTGCAGAAAAAATAATAGACGAAGGCTACGATTACGTAGAGGCAAAGGCTGTTGCAGAAGCTGACATAGTTATATTTTCACTGTACCCCAAAATTTTTGAGGAGTGGATTGCAAAAAACGCGCACCTTTTTAAAAAAGGAACAATTGTAACAGACGTTACAGGTGTCAAGTCGTGTATTGTTTCTAAAATTCAGGATATGCTGCCGGAAGGTGTTGAGTTTATTTCCGCCCACCCTATGGCGGGGCGCGAAGTATACGGTGTACAAAACAGCGACGACAGAATCTTCGAGGGTGCAAACTACATTGTAGTCCCCACCGAAAAAAACACCCCAAAAGCAATAGAGCTTTGCGAGGACATCGGCAGAATGCTCGGCTTTGCGAGAGTGTCAAGGCTGTCTCCCGAAGACCACGACGAGATGATAGGCTTTGTTTCGCAGCTTACCCACTGTATAGCAGTAAGCCTTATGACATGCAGCGACAACGAACATCTGGTAAGCTACACAGGCGACTCGTTTCGCGACTTAACACGAATCGCACGCATTAATGAAAATATGTGGAGCGAGCTTTTTATGATGAACAAAGAGCCTCTTTTGCGTCAGTTTGACGTGTTTATGAGCGAATGTCAATCGATAAGAGAAATGATTGCAACGGACGACACAGAAGCTTTAAAAGACAAAATGCGCCTATCCACAAAAAGGCGTGCATTATTCGACAAAAAATAACGAAGGAGGGCTAATACTATGAATATGATTTTTGAAAGAAAACTTCCTATACCGCAAGAAGTCAAGGCGATGTATCCGATATCTGATGAGCTTCAAAACATCGTATCGCAAAGGAACGCGCAGATTGCGGATATCTTTACCGGCAAGGATGACAGGCTGCTTTTAATAATCGGCCCCTGCTCCGCCGACAACGAGGACAGCGTTATAGATTATATTTCTCGTCTTCGCGCTGTTCAGGAAAAAGTAAAGGACAAGATATTTATCATCCCCCGTATCTACACCGGTAAGCCACGTACAACAGGCGACGGATACAAAGGAATGCTTCACCAGCCTAATCCAAACGAGAAGCCCGATATGTTAAAGGGCATCGTCGCTATAAGAGAGATGCATATGAGGGCGCTTAGAGAAACAGGATTCTCCTGCGCCGAAGAGATGCTCTATCCGGAAAATCACCGCTATCTTAACGATATTTTGTCCTATGTTGCAGTAGGTGCGCGCTCGGTTGAAAACCAGCAGCACAGGCTCACAGCAAGCGGACTTTCCATACCTGTTGGCATGAAGAACCCTACGGGCGGAGACCTTAGCGTTATGATGAACTCAATCACAGCAGCACAGCACAAGCACACTTTCCTCTACCGCGGTTGGGAAGTACATTCACAAGGTAATCCCCTCGCTCACGCAATACTTCGCGGATATGTAAACAAACACGGCCAGTCCATGCCGAACTATCACTTTGAGGACCTTGAAGCTCTTTTCGGGCTTTATGAAAAATCGGGGCTTCAAAACCCGTCGGTTATTATCGACACCAACCACTCAAACTCCGGTAAAAATCCTCTTCAACAGTCGCGAATAGCAAAAGACGTTATGCACAGCTGTCGTCACGACCAAGGCGTAAAGAAGATGGTTAAAGGCTTTATGATAGAAAGCTACATCGAAGACGGTGCGCAAAAAATCGGGGAGTGCGTATACGGCAAATCCATTACAGACCCGTGTCTTGGTTGGGAAAAGTCAGAAAAGCTTATATACGACCTCGCAGAATTAGTGTAAAAAGTTTGAATACTTTATTGTCAAACGGCATTTTTTATGGTAGAATAATTGTGTTTGGGATTTTATTTACAGAAAAAATGTTTTGAGGAGAATTTATGCGAAAAACAAAAATTGTATGTACAATCGGTCCGTCAAGCGAAAGCGAGGAGATGATTTGTGGACTTTGCCAAGCGGGCATGAACGTGGCGAGGCTTAATTTCTCCCACGGGAACCACGAGGAGCACCAAAGAAGGATTGATACTATAAAAAAGGTCCGCAGTGAACTTAATTTGCCAATTGCAATTATGCTGGATACAAAAGGACCTGAATACAGAATAAAGACCTTTGAAAAAGGGAAAATTTTCCTTAGTGAGGGTGACGAATTCACTTTCACCACGGACGATGTCGAGGGTAACGAAAGCAGAGTTTCCGTTACATATAAAGACCTGGCAGACGAGATGGAAGTCGGCGACACAATACTGCTAAACAACGGGCTGTTGTCTTTTGAAATAAAAAAGATTGACAAGCCGAATATTATTTGCAGCGTTATTCACGGCGGCGAACTGTCCGAAAGAAAAAGCATGAGCTTCCCCGGCAAGGTGTTAAAGCAAGTATACCTTTCCGAACAGGACAGGCAGGATATTGCCTTTGGTATTAAAAACGATATTGACTATATCGCCTGTTCCTTTGTTTCCGGCAAACAGGATTTGATTGATGTTCGCTCTTATCTGGCAGAAATAGGTGCCAAGGATATTGAGCTTATCGCCAAAATCGAAAACCAGGCAGGGTTTGACAACATTGAAGAAATTTGCGAACACTGTGACGGCGTTATGATAGCTCGCGGAGATATGGGTGTTGAAATCGCTTTTGAGCATTTGCCCTACATCCAAAAAAAGTTGATTACCAAATGCCGTCTGCTTGGCAAACGAGTAATTACCGCTACGGAAATGCTCGAAACAATGATATACAACCCGCGTCCTACAAGGGCAGAAATTTCTGACGTGGCCAATGCGGTTTATGACGGCACAAGTGCCATTATGCTTTCCGGAGAAACTGCCGCAGGCAAATACCCGGTCGAGGCGGTCAGGGCAATGGCACGTATTGCAGAAACAACGGAACGCAACATACACTATCAAAAACGTTTTTACAATTCAGAATTTAAAATTAAAAACACAGTGGACGCCATCTCACACGCTACATGCGGTATGGCTATCGACATTGGCGCAAAGGCTATTGTCGCTTGTTCTTTGTCCGGTATGACGGCGCGTATGGTCTCGAGATTCCGTTCTCCTGTTGACATTATTGGTTTGACAACAGACGAACGAACCTGGCGAAAGCTGGCGCTCTCCTGGGGTGTTACTCCGGCGATTTGCGAGAAATTTACATCTTCCGACGTTTTGTTTTATACCGCAAGGAAGATTGCCGAGCAAAATCTTAATCTTAAAAGCGGCGACAAAATAGTTATCACGGGTGGTGTTATTACCGGCGAGTCGGGTAACACAAATCTGATAAAGATAGAAGAAATTTAAACAGCAAAGCTTGTTTTATAAAATTTAGACATCTTAACCATTTAATTTTTAAAATTGGTTTGTTGTACATACGGCGTCTTTTCGTCCGCTGAAACTAAGACGCGCGAATATAATGCGGGCAGAAAGGCTTTATAATATGGATAATTTCAAGACATTAGCAACCGTAAACGGCGTTGCAATAACAGAGGCTGACGTTGAGCAAATGGTCTTTGCGCTGATGCAGCACGGCCAGAACGTCAATAACGAGCAGGGCAGAAAGATGGTTTTAGAGCAGCTTATAAACAAAAAGCTCCTTGTATTAGACGCTCAGAAAAATCTCTACGAATACGACCCTGAGTTTAAAAAGAGCTTAGAGATCGTTAAAAACGACCTTTTGGTTAACTTTGCTATGAAAAAGGTTATGGACAAGGTAGCTGTTTCTGACGCCGAGGCAAAAGAGCACTATGACAAAAACAAGGAAAGCTTTGTTGCAGGCGAGGCAGTAAGCGCAAGCCACATACTTGTTGACAGCGAGGAAAAGGCGCTTGAAATCTTAGAGAAGATTAACAAAAAGGAAATCTCCTTTGAAGATGCAGCGCGCGCTGAAAGCTCTTGCCCGTCAAAAGAAAACGGCGGAAACCTTGGCGAATTTACACACGGCCAGATGGTGCCGGAGTTTGACGAAGCTTGTTTTTCGATGGATGTTGGCGAAGTAAAAGGGCCGGTTAAAACACAGTTTGGTTACCACCTTATCAAGCTAAACTCTAAAAAAGAAGCAAGACCAATCGAGTTTGACGAAATCAAGGACCAGATAAAAGACACCTTGCTTCAACAAAAGCAACAGGATGCCTACACAAGCAAGATTAATCAGCTTAAAATTTTATATCCGGTAGATATGTTCTAAAAAATAATAAAGGCTGTATCAAAATGAAATCATTTTGATACAGCCTGTTTTTTACACATTGGGCGGTCTGTGCATTTTGCTACAGCCCCTTCTTTAATTAAAGTTCTCTAAAATCAAAGATATATTTGTCTGTTGCCGCTTTCATCTCTTCGACAAAGTCCTTTGACGATTCATCATACACCGCGATAGATATCATATTCGCCTTCTTGGCAGCGGTAACTGCATTGATGTTATCATCGAGAAAAGAGCACTCCTCCACCTTTTTACCAAGCTTCTTTGCTGCCTCGTGGTAAATCTGCGGGTCTGCCTTGGTCATATTAAAGTCCTCACAGCTCCACACGTTATCAAAAAGGTCAAACATTCCAAGCCTCTTTAAGCACACGTCCAAAACAGAGTGCGGGCTGGCTGTAAGCACGTTTAAGCTGTGGCCGTTTGCCTTTAACTCAACAAGTTTTTCCTTTACATACGGCTTGGCAGGGATGTTATTTTCGTACTCGTACGCAACTCGGGTAGTAGCGGTTTTAATAAACTCGTCTATCTCCATCTCCATTCCTATTGTACGAAGGTATTCAGCCGCGCCCTTGTAGCCAAGCGGCGTAACAATCTTAATAACGTCCTTTGCGTCTCCTAAGCCCACCTCATTAACGAGTCTTAGCATATTTTGTGCATAAGCCGGCATAGAATCAACCAAAGTACCATCAAAATCAAAAATATAAGTCATCGTTTCTTTCTCCCTTATCTCTCTATTTTATTTATCAGATATCTTCCTGTGTCGTTCATAAATTTAAGCGCAGTAGGCAAAAACTCGTCTGTGTACTTAAGCAGGAAGTTGTCTGCCTCGTATGTAAAGTGGCCTTTGTAGCCGATTTCCTTTAAGGCCTTGCAAATACCTTCCCAGTCCATGTCCATAGTGCAAGGCAAGGTGTGGCAGTCGTCCTTGTAGTTGTTATCGTGAACGTGAAGAGCCTGTATCCTGCCAGCGCCCATATATCTTATAACGTCCTGAGGAAGTCTTCCGCAAAGTCCCACATGGCCCAAGTCGAGGCAGCCTGTAATCCACTCGCTGTTTAGGTCGTCAATGTACCTTGAAAACTCTTGTGGGGAAGCGCAAACGCTGTCTACCTTAACATTTCTGCGGTTGTCGCCCTGGAACAAATTTTCGGTAGCAATCTTTATGCCAAACTTTTCACAGTAAGGAATAAGGCTACGGTAAAACTCCATATTCATCTCGTAAAGCTTTTCGACGTTGGAAACATAAATTAAATGCTGCATCGGATGAACAACTATAATTTCAACACCTAAAATTGACGAAATCTCCATAGACCTTATGATTCGTTCCTTCGCCATTTTATCAAAAACCGGTTCACCCTTAGCAGACGGGAACGGAGCGTGCGCCTGTAAAAACTCAAGGTTTCTGCTCTCGGCCTTTTCCCTCATAGCCTTTGCTATCTCCTTGTAATTTTCGCCGTTGTATATGCTATCATCTTTAACCATATCAAACGCCGAAAAATCAAGCCCGTCAAACCCGGCGTCGGCAATCATATCTATTGCCTTGTCCATACCGAATTTATCTGCAAGAACGCCCGTTGTTGTAACTAATTTCATTCTATTCACCTCTTTTAATAAAGCGCATAAAACTACATTTACATTGTAACACAAATCACTTTGTTAGTCAAATAACAATCGATGTTTTTTTACACATATTTACAAAAATAAAAAAAGCGGGTACTTTGGCTGCCGCCAGAGTATCCGCATGTTTTTAATCAGTCCCCAATGTGCCGTGTGATTTCATATTTACAACCTGCTTTCGCAGGTGGGTACGTCCCAAAGCTTTATGGGTTTCTCAAATAAATTTGAGCATACACGCAGGCCTCGGAGATGATGTTCCCTTTTATAAATCTGTTGGTTATAAATATGCGAAAGTAATCACGAACACGCCAGGGATGTTCTTTCGTTAATAATATTATACTCGATTTTTAAAAAATAATCAAGATTTTTAAAAATTAATCTAAAAATTCAAACTCGCCCTCTGTGCGCTCTCTGAATTCGTTAAAGACCTTCATAACTGTTCCCTGGTCCTCTACGATTTCCAAAGTTTCCTCCCCGCTTTCGTCAACGACGATAGTCATAATGTAAACGTCGCTTTCCTCGGTCGGCTCCTCAAAGTAGTCTGTCAAAACAAAGTATGTCTGACCGTCCATCTCGATGGTGTCTAAGTGCTCAAACGGGATGTTCTCTCCTGTTTCTTCGTCTACAAGCTCGATGATGTTTTCCAATTCCTCGTTGTTTAATTCTTCGTTAAAGTTTTCAGCCATTTTTATCAACCTCTCTTTTTGTAGTCAAGATAATTTTGTAATATTATTTCCGCAGCGACGGTGTCTATAACCGCCTTGCGTTTTTTACCTCTGGTGTTGGTTTCGTTCAAAAAACCGATGGCGCTGACCGTAGACAGCCTCTCGTCCCAAAGCACAACCTCGCGGCCGCTTTGTCTTAGCTTTTCGGCAAGCTCGCTGCAAGCCTCCGCGCGTTCTCCAAGCGTATTGTTCATATTCTTTGGCAGGCCGACAACAATCGTCTCAACGTCGTAGCGCTGTGCATAGTCTAAAATAGACTGTAAAACCTTTTCGGGATTACCGGAATGTATCGTGGCGACACCCTGAGCCATCATCCCCAAAGGGTCGGTAACCGCAACACCCGTACGCGCAACCCCATAGTCTACGCCAAGCATCCTCTTCATCGACAGTCCTCCAAAGCACTTTTTATATTAACAGTATACCATATCAGCCACAAACTTTGCAAGCGCTTTTTATATATTATTATATAATAAAAAACAAAAAATTCGATTGAATTTTCCCGTGCTATATGGTAAAATTGATTTGGCATACGAATATGCTCTGATAATACGGCAGACAGAAAGGCGAGTGAACAGCATGGACCTTACCAATCCGCAAACCGTCCGAGAAATAATGAACGGTCTCGGTGCCAAATTCAATAAATCCCTCGGTCAGAACTTCCTTATCGACAGCTCGGTCCTCGACGCGACTATTGCGGCTTCTGGCATTGACAAAAGCTACGGTGTCATAGAGGTCGGCCCGGGTATTGGAACGCTCACTGCGGAAATTTCAAAGCACGCAGGCAAGGTTGTTGCAATCGAGCTTGACCGTCATATAGCAGAGTATTTGAAAAAGGCGTTTGTCGCGTACGAAAACGTAGAAATAATACAGGGCGACGCATTAAAGGCAGACCTTAAAGAGATTATAGACACATATCTTCCGAATATGCCTGTTGTGGTTATAGCAAACCTGCCATACTATATAACCACACCGCTTATTATGAAGTTTTTAGAAGACTCTCTTCCGCTTGAATCCATCACCGTTATGATTCAAAAGGAAGTTGCAGACCGCATAGTTGCCCCCGCAGGCAAAAAGGAATACGGCGCGATATCGGTAGCTGTACAGTATTACTCCGACCCGGAAATTGTAAGGCTTGTTCCTCCGGAGAGCTTTATGCCGCCGCCTAAGGTTACGTCCGCTGTAATAAAGCTGGATATCAAAAACCACAAAAAGCCATATGTAGAGGACGAAAAGCTTTTGTTTCGCGTTGTAAGAGCCGCTTTTTCACAAAGGAGAAAAACTCTGTCCAACGCTCTTAGCTCCGGGCTATCACTCCCGAAGGAAAAAGTGGAAAAAATCGTAAATGATGTCACCAAAAATGCAAAAATACGCGGAGAACAGCTCGATTTAGGGCAATTTATACAAATTTATGAAAAATTTAAATAAACTCTTTTCAAATTCTAAGTTTTATAGTATAATGTAAATGTATTATCTTTTGTTTTTACAAATATATTTCATATAAGGAGGAAACTAAAATGACAGATAACAAAATGGCTCTTTCTTGGATTGAAGAAATGAAAGCCATGCTCAATCCTGACAATGTTGTATGGATTGACGGAAGCAAAGAACAGCTTGACGCTTTGACTGCTCAGGCCGTTGAAGACGGAACTTTAATTACATTAAATCAGGAAAAGTTGCCGGGATGTTACTTGCACCGTACAGCTCCTAACGACGTTGCACGTGTAGAGGACAGAACTTTCATTTGCGCTAAGACAAAGGAAGATGCCGGCCCAACAAACAACTGGATGGACCCGAAGGAAATGTACGCTAAGCTTACTAAGCTCTTCACAAACTCTATGAAGGGCAGAACAATGTACATCATTCCTTTCATCATGGGACCTGCTAAATCACCTTTCTCAAAGGTTGGTATCGAAATTACAGACAGCATCTACGTTGTTCTTAACATGAACATCATGACTCGTATCGGTAAGGTTGCTATTGAAGAGCTCAGCGAAAAGGGCGACTTTACAAAGTGTCTCCACTGTACTGCTGACGTTAACCCAGAGGAAAGATACATCGTTCAGTTCCCTGAGGACAACACAATCTGGTCAATCAACTCCGCTTACGGCGGTAACGTTTTGCTTGGTAAGAAGTGCTTTGCTCTTCGTATCGCAAGCTTCCTTGGTAAGAACGAAGGCTGGATGGCTGAGCATATGCTTATCCTCGGTCTCGAAAACCCACAGGGCGACATCAAATACGTTTCTGCTGCATTCCCAAGTGCTTGCGGTAAGACAAACCTTGCTATGCTTATTCCTCCGAAGGAGCTTGAAGGCTACAAGGTATGGACAGTCGGCGACGATATCGCTTGGCTAAGAGTTGGTCCTGACGGACGTCTTTGGGCTATTAACCCAGAGGCTGGTTTCTTCGGCGTTGCTCCGGGAACAAGCTCTAAGACTAACAAGAACGCACTTTTGACAACTATGAGCAACACAATATTCACAAACGTTGCTTTAAGAGACGATATGACAGTATGGTGGGAAGGCCACGACGACAAGGCTCCTGAGCACTGCATCGAATGGAAGGGCGAAGAATGGACACCGGACCTTGGTACTCCTGCTGCTCATCCTAACTCAAGATTTACAGCTCCGGCTGCTCAGTGCCCATGCATTTCTTCTGAGTTTGAGAACCCGGCAGGCGTTCCAATCAGCGCTATCATCTTCGGCGGAAGACGTGCTAAGACCGCTCCGTTGGTATATCAGTCATTCGACTGGAACCACGGTGTATTCATCGGTTCTACAATGGCTTCTGAAACTACTGCGGCTGCAGCAGGTGCTGTCGGCGTAGTTAGACGTGACCCAATGGCTATGAAGCCGTTTATCGGTTACAATGTTGGCGATTACTTTGCACACTGGATTGAAATGGGCAAAAAGATTTCCAACCCTCCAAAGATCTTCAACACAAACTGGTTCAGAAAGAGCGACGAAGGCAAGTTCTTGTGGCCTGGTTTCGGCGACAACATGCGTGTTCTTCTTTGGATTTTGGACCGTTGCGACGGTAAGGTTGGCGCAGTTGAGTCTGCTATCGGTTACTTGCCGAACAAGAAAGACTTAAAGCTTGACGGTCTTGACATCAGCGACGCTCAGCTTGACGAGTTGTTGACTGTTGACAAGGAAGTATGGCTTGACGAAGTTGCTCAGATTAAGGAGCTCTACGCTGGCTTTGACAGACTTCCTGCTGAATTGGCAGAACAGCTTAAAGCTTTGGAAGCTAGACTTAACAAATAAATTTGTTTTAAATAAACAGACATCACTTATAGTGGTGTCTGTTTTGCTTTTGGCCGATATAATAAAACAAAAAAAGAAGAAATTCGTATATTTCGAATTTCTTCCTTAAAAACTTATATTATTTCAGCCTTGCCAATGTAGCAAAAGACTATATCGTACTTTTCGCATTGTGTGGTATGCGCATTTTTCTACAGCCTATTATTCATCGGTAGGGTTTTCCCAGTTGTGCCATACGTTTTGTACGTCGTCGCTGTCTTCAAGATGCTCGATTAATTTATTCATCATTAAAATATCGTGCTCGTCTGTAAGCGCGGTCTCTGTCTGCGGCACGTACTGAGCCTCTGCCTGCGCAATTTTGTAGCCAAGCTTTTCCATAGCCTCGCTGACTGTTGATACAGTGTTCGGGTCGGTTGTGATTTCAAAGCCTTCTTCGTTAGACTCAACATCGTCTGCGCCCGATTCCAGCGCGTCCATCATAACCTGTTCTTCGTCGAGTTCCCCTTCGTTTTCGATTAAGATAACACCCTTTTTATCGAACATAAACATAACGCATCCGCTTGTTCCAAGGTTGCCGCCAAACTTGTCGAAATAATGCCTCATATCCGCAGCAGTTCTGTTTTTGTTATCTGTTAGAGTCTCTACAATTACAGCGACACCGTTTGGACCGTAGCCCTCGTATACGTTAGCCTCGTAGTTATCCGAATTTCCCTCGCCCGCCGCCTTTTTAATGCTACGGGTGATTGTATCGTTAGGCATATTGTTTGACTTACATTTTGCAATAACGTCTTTAAGCTTGGAGTTAATCGCAGGGTCTGGGCCTCCGCCCGTTTTAACTGCTACTGCAAGCTCTCTGCCGAGCTTTGTAAATATCTTTCCTCTTTGTGCATCGTTTGCACCTTTTTTTCTTTTAATTGTTGCCCATTTTGAGTGTCCTGACATACTTTTTCCTCTTCCCTAAATTTCTTTTTTATATTTTACCATACTTTAATTTTTATTGCAACTTTTTTGTAACTCTTTGGCCATATTTAAAAGAACTTCTCTTTTATTATTTGAGGGGCTTTGTAAAACAGCGTCCATAAGAGCCTTAATGGTCGCACCAATTCGCCTACCCTCTATACCGAGCTTTAACAGGTCGTCGCCGCTTACTACAAGGCTCTTTATTGTGCAAGGGTCGTCCTTTACTCTGGCATAAATATTTAAAAGCTCTGCCGTGTCAACACCCGAAGCCGACATAAGATCAAACGCCTGCAAAAGCAAATCGTGTCCGTATTTGTGCAAAGCCTTTCGAACATCGACATCGCCGCCTTCTATTCCTTCGCAAAGGATGTCTAAAATTTTAAGAGTGTCGTTTTTCGTCTTGTTGTCAAGCTTTAATGATTGTAGCGACCTAACGCAAGCCTCGCGCTTCGCACCTAAAAGAAGCGCCGCAAGACGCAAGGGGAGCACCCTTTTTGTCTTCTTGATTATCTGCGCATTGTTACTGCCGCCCGGCATTATAACGCCAAACACCCCACTGTCGTACAAAACGCTCACATCGTCTGCGCTAAGAAGCATCTTTTTAAGCTCGTCGCAGATACGCTCTGCACTTATGTTCAAAAGCAGGTGTGCGTTTTTCTTAATCGATTCTAAGGTGTCCTTTTCGATACCAAACCCAAGCCTTGCGCTAAACCTAAGAGCCCTTAATATACGAAGAGCATCTTCCGAAAACCTTTCGTCAGGGTTACCTACTGCGCGCAAAAGGCCGTCTTTTAGGTCGTCTATACCACCAAACAGGTCTAAAAGTCCGCACTCGTCGTTGTATGCAAGAGCGTTGATTGTAAAGTCGCGCCTTTTTAAGTCGTCCTCTATCCTGTCGGTAAACTCCACCTTTTTAGGATGTCTGTTGTCCTCGTACTCACCGTCAACTCGGTACGTGGTAACCTCGACAACCTTGCCTTCGGAAAGTACGCCGACTGTCCCGTGACGGGCTCCTGCGTCAAAGTGCTTTTTAAAGCATCGCTTTGTATCTTCAACGGTTGCGTTTGTAGCAACATCCCAGTCCTCGGGTTCGTCTCCCAAAAGGGCGTCGCGCACAGCGCCGCCGACTACGTACGACGAAAAGCCGTTTTCATAAAGAGTGTCCATAACAATTCTGACATACGGAGGAATATTAAGCTTCAAACAATCACCCCTATCTGTAACAAAAAGAAACGTTTAACATAATATGTAGTGAACTTTAATTTTTTAAGGAGGCTTTAAAATGAATTTATTTGGTGGATGCTGCAACAGCGGAAGAGGTCTTTTCAACGGTAACGATACTATCCTTTGGTTTATCATCTTGTTCCTGTTGATTTTCAGCAATGACGGTGGTTGCTGCTGCAACGAATGCCAACCAGTAAACAACGGCTGCTGCTAATCTAAGGTACACAACCAAACGTCGGCCCCTACGCCCGACACATATCCAAAGCCGAAGCGGGTTACTCCTGCTTCGGCTCTAATTCTTTATCCTTTAATTCCTTTAAAACTCCGTAGGTAAGCACTATTGAAACAAACATCGAAAGCACGTCCGAAATCGCCTGCGACATCTGTATGCCCACAAAGCCTACAAACCTCGGCAAAATAAGCACAAGCGGTATGTAAAAAATTCCCTGTCTTGCCATAGCAAGAAACGATGCACGAAATACAAGCCCCAGGTTTTGCGCCATCATATTGCTCAGCACCAAAAATCCGACCAGCGGAAAAGCAAGACACGTTATGCGAAGCGTCTTGGCGCCTATATCTATAACCTGCATACGAATTTGAACAACGTCGTCGTTAAACGAGCCTATTACCTGCGGAGCGTATATAAACAACAGCACTCCCGCCACTATCATAAAGCAAGTCGTAACTATAACGGAAAATCTGAACGCCTCTCTTACCCTGCGGTACTTTTTAGCCCCGTAGTTAAAGCCGCACACCGGCTGAAATCCCTGTCCAAAGCCTATTACAGTCGAGTAAGCAAACATCGTAACCTTGCCCACAATACTCATAGCAGCGATAGCTGCCTCTTTGTCAAACCCTGCCGCCGCGCTAAACATCTTGGCAGAAAAGTTCATCGAAAAGTTGGTAACGCTGCCCAGCCCCTGTCTGAAAAGTGACGGCGCTCCGCCCTTGAAAATCTCGCCGTAAAACGTCTTTGAAGGCGTAAAGTTCTTTATATGTATACTTATGTTAGCCGCATTACGCGTCCCGATAAGCAAAATTACAAAGCTTATAATCTGACTGAGTGCGGTAGCAATAGCCGCGCCCTTAATACCCAAATTAAATGTGAAAATGAAAATTGGGTCTAATATAACGTTTAACACTCCGCCGATTGCTATGCCAAACATAGCAAACACAGCGTTACCCTGAAAGCGGAACTGGTTATTCAGCACCAGCGAGGACGCGTAAAAAGGAGCCCCAATCAAAATAAACTGTAAATACTCCTCGGCATAGGGGGCAATCTTCTCCGTCGCGCCGAGGAAATATATTATTTCCGTTCTGAAAATTGTACCGAACAGTAAAATCATACATCCAAAGGCAAACGCAGTGAAAAAGCCCGTCGCCGCCATCTTAACCGCATTTTCCGTTCTCTGTCTGCCAAGCTCTTTTGAAATATAGTTTCCCGAGCCGTGCCCAAAGAAAAAGCCGCACGCCTGAATTATCGTCATAAACGGAAACACTATTCCAACCGCTGCAGTAGCGTTTGTGTTAAGCTGGCCCACAAAATACGTATCCGCCATATTGTATATAGTTGTAATAAGCATACTGATGATTGTCGGGATTGCAAGCTTGCTCACAAGAACCCGCACATCAGTCTGAGTCATTTTGGCAAATTTTTCTTCATGCGTCATTTAAAACCCGCTCTCTGTTACTTCTCCCCGACTTTTGTCGGGTTGATACATAAATATATTATTTAATCTCTTCGATTAATTTGGCAAGCTCATCCTCGGGCATATAGCCTACCGACTTTTTAACTATCTCGCCGTTTTTAACAAAAAACAGCGTCGGGATGCTTGCAACCCCGTTTTGAAGAGCTACTTCCACCTCTTCGTCTATGTTTAGCTTTGCAAAGGTAACGTCTGTCATCTTAGCAGAAAGGGAATCTATGACAGGCGCAAGCATTTTGCAAGGTCCGCACCACTCTCGCCAAAAGTCTATAACCAAAAGGCCTTCGGTGTTTTTTAAGGTTTCTTCGTAGTTTTGCTTGGTAAGTTTCATACAAAGTCCTCCTTATATTTTTTCAAAATCAACTGCTCCGTGTTTACAAAGGGGGCAGATAAAGTCGTCGGGCAAAGGCTCGCCCTCGTAGATATATCCGCATATCTTACACCTGTATCCCGTCTTCTTCTGGGATTCGGGCTTTGGCTTTATATTCTCAAAGTAATAGCTGTATGTCAAAGACGGCGCGTCGGACAGCACTTCTGCCTCTACCATATCGGCTACAAACATTATATGTGTACCAAAGTCAATTTCGTCTACAACTTCACAGCTTATATATGCGTTAGCGTTCTTTGTAAGGTACAAAAGTCCGTTATTTGTCCTCTTGGCGTCGGAAAAGCCCGAGAACTTGTCTGTGTCTGCGCCGCTTTGAAAACCAAAGCGCTTAAAAAGTTCAAAGTCCGCCTCCTCGGTCAGGGTGCTTATACAAAACTTCTTTGTGTTCTTAATCATCCAGCAAGTCTTGTTCGTTTTATTCACCGTAACGCTAACCTTTATCGGCGAGCTTGTAACCTGGGCAAACGTGTTTACAATACAGCCGTTATCAAAACCGTTTTCGCTCGCTGTCAAAAGATACAGACCATATCCTATTTTAAAAAGTGCATTGTTGTTCATAAAGCGTCAACTCCTTTTAGTTATATATTATTTTGCGTTAACGTTTTATAAAATATTCCATAAGAGTACTTCCATCTTTTAAAAGTGGTTTGTCTTTTGCGTTTTTCTCGCAATATGCAAGGCCGCAGTTTTTAGGCTCGCAACTTCGATAAAGCGCGTACGGAACAGGCTCTGCCGTATGTGTTCCTATGTCGATAGGCGTCGGATGGTCCGGCATTATGAGCAGCGAAAAGTCCTCGCCGCTTTTCTTTAAATATTCATACAAAGGGCCTACAACCTTTTCGTCTATAAGCTCTATTGAAAGTATTTTCGCATCCTTGTCAAAGTGGTGTCCACTCTCGTCGGGAGCTTCCATATGGATATATACAAAGTCGTTAGTTTTAAGCGCCTCGATAGCTGCCTGAGCCTTGCCGTCAAAGTTAGAGTCTACGTTTCCTGTCGCGCCTTCAACGTCTATGCTCTGCATCTTAGCACAAAGTCCGATACCCTTTACCAGGTCTACCGCAGAAATTACCGCGCCGGAAACTCCGTATTTATCTTTAAACGGGGAAAGAGCAGGCTTCATTCCCTGACCCCACATCCAAATAGAGTTGGCAGGGTTAAGTCCGCGCTCTATGCGGCTTTTGTTTATCGGGTGGTCCTTTAATATTTCGTAGCTTTTTTTCATAAGCTCCAGCATAACAGGGCTGCCCGGAAGATAGTCGCGTATACATTTGCCCGAAATATCGTGCGGCGGGGTGAGTGACACCGTCTCTATCGGGCTGCGCCACAAAAGCAGGTGGCGATATGAAATTCCGCCGTAAAAGTTATATTCATCGGTCCCAAGCTCTGCCTCGACAGCTTTAATAAGCTCGCGTGATTCCTCGGTGGTTATCTCGCCCGAGCTGTAATCCACCATAGTTTTGTCCTCGTAAGCCTCTTCGTCGGAAAGAGTAACCAGATTCGTTCTAAAAGTTGTGTCAGTCGGCGAAACGTCGACACCCATACTCACCGCCTCCAAAGGAGAACGGCCGGTATAATACTTGTGAGGGTCGTAGCCCATCACAGAAAGGTTAGCGACATCACTGCCGGGAGCAAAGCCCTCGGGCACAGTACGGCACATACCTATTTCGCCCATTTTACATATCGCATCTATATTCGGTTTATTCGCAACGTCAAGCGGAGTCTTTCCTCCCAGCTTTTCGCTCGGCGTGTCCGCCATTCCGTCGCCTAAAATTACTACATATTTCATAATTATCACATCCTGATCGCTACCGTGTACTTTTTCGCAACTTTATGCATTAATTATCTGTTTTTTCATCCGTATTAACTTCATCTGTTGTTGCTTGCGGAGTCGGTTCTTCATCCTTTTTGTCCGCAATAGATTGCGCCATCTTCACACCAACAAAAGACAAAAGCATTACCGCCACAACAAGCACTGCCGCCCTTTGCACACCGCAAAGAAGCAAAACAACCGCCGACAACGACAAAAGGCCGCTGCCTGTAAGCAAAATAAGTACCGTCTGCTTCTGGTCAAAGCCCAAATCTATAAGGCGGTGATGAACGTGGCCGCGGTCGGGCTTCATCGGAGACTGACCGCGCAAGATACGCCTTATAATAGCAAAAAGTGTGTCAAAAATCGGCAGACCCAAAATCAAAAACGGAACTGCTATGGAAATAGCCGCATAGCTTTTAAACAAGCCGACAACACTTATACTGCTGAGCACAAAGCCCAAAAAGGTCGAGCCCGTGTCGCCCATAAATATCTTCGCAGGGTGGATGTTATACGGCAAAAAGCCTGCTCCTGCCCCCGCTATTGCGGCTGCGATTACCGCAACGCCATCCTCTCGCATTATAAGTGCGATTGCAAACAAAGACACTGTCGAAATAGTCGACACGCCTGCCGCAAGGCCGTCTAAGCCGTCGATTAAGTTAAGCGCGTTAGTTACGCCAACAATCCACAAAACAGTAATAGGAATCGCCCACGCACCAAAGGAAATATACGCAGAATCGCCTATCCCGAAGGAAGAAATGTGGTCTATTCTCACGCCGTGCAAAACTACTATAAGCGCAGAAGAAATCTGCACAACTAACTTTATAATAGCATTTAAGTTATATATATCATCAAAAATACCGAGAATCACGATAATCAAAGAGCCGATAAGTATACCTCTTAGCTGTGTGTCGATATCAGTAAAGCACAAAATAGATATGATAAATCCATAAAAAATTGCAAGCCCGCCCATCCTGGCTATTGGCTCTTTGTGCATTCTTCTGTTGTCCTTGGGTATATCTACCGCGCCGACTTTAAAAGCCAGCAGCTTAACAATCGGCGTTGCGGCGTATGATATTAAAAACGCCACAACAAACGCAAACAAAAGCTTTAAAATGTCAAAATTCAACTTAAATCACCTTATCTTTCGGTAAAACCAACTTTTTTATAAACCTTCCTGAGAGTCTTGTACGCAACCCTAGAAGCCTTTTCTGCGCCCTCTCTGTAAACGGACTGTATGTAACCCTTGTCCGCCTGCAATCTGTAATATTTTTCCTGAATAGGCTTTAAGCTGTCGGCAACAGCCTCTGCAACCGCAATCTTAAAGTCGCCATAGCCCTTGCCGCTAAACTCGTTTACAGACTCCTCGATAGTATTGCCCGTAACTGCGCTGTAAATACTAAGCAGGTTGTTAATACCGTCCTTGCCCTCGCGGTAAGCTATCTCGCCTTCGCTGTCGGTAACGGCCTTTTTAAACTTCCTGATAATCGTGTCGCGGTCGTCAAGCATAGCAACGTAGCCGTTAGGGTTCGGGTCTGATTTACTCATTTTGCTGGTCGGGTCTGCAAGGCTCATAACCCTTGCGCCCACCTTGCCGATATAGGCTTCCGGAATAGTAAACACGTCGCCGTATATTCCGTTAAAGCGCTTTGCAATATCCCTTGTGATTTCAAGGTGCTGTAACTGGTCGTGTCCGACAGGAACTAAGTTCGCCTGATAAAGCAGTATGTCCGCAGCCATAAGAACAGGGTATGTAAAAAGCCCGCTGTTTATGTTGTCTTCGTGTTTTTTCGACTTGTCCTTAAACTGAGTCATCCTCTGCAGCTCGCCCATATATGTATAGCAGTTTAAAACCCACGAAAGCTCGGGATGAGCGCTGACGTGGCTTTGGAAGAATATCGTACTCTTGCCTGGGTCTATGCCGCAGGCTAAATATATTGTGAATATTTCAAGAGCTCTTTTTCTGAACTCGGCAGGGTTTTGCCTCACAGTGATTGAGTGCAGGTCTGCCACGCAATAAAGGCAGTTATATTCGTCCTGAAAGTTTATCCAGTTTTTAAGCGCGCCAAGGTAATTACCCAGCGTCAAAAAGCCCGAGGACTGTATTCCGCTTAGAATCGTCTTTTTAGCTTCATTTGGAGTCGGCATATTGTTTTCCATAAATTAATCCTTCCCTTATATGTAAATTATCTGATTACTTCTTCTATTAGTATATAATACCACATTTTGCATACGTTTGACAAGTAAATTTGAAAATATATTACAAGCTGCTGCCAACGCATAAAAAACGTGCAAGTATATGTTATTATGTTTGACTTTTTGCGATATTTGATATATTATATATACATAGTAATACATTTTTTGAAGGGAAGGTAAAGCTTTTGAAAATCAGAACAAGATTCGCTCCCAGCCCAACAGGCTTTATGCACGTCGGCAACCTGCGCACAGCGCTTTATGCATATTTGCTTACAAAGTCTAAGGGCGGAGACTTTATTTTAAGAATAGAGGACACCGACCAGGGCCGTTACGTGGAAGGTGCGACAGACATTATCTATAACACTTTAAAGGAAACAGGTCTACTTTGGGACGAAGGTCCGGACATCGGCGGCGACTATGGCCCGTACATTCAGTCTGAAAGACGCGGAATGTATAAAGAATATGCCGAACAGCTCGTTGAAGAGGGCAAGGCGTACTACTGCTTCTGCGACGAGGACAGGCTTAACGAGGTAAGGGCAGTTTGCGAAGCTAAAAAGATTCCGCCAAAATACGACAGACACTGTCTTTCTCTTTCAAAGGAAGAAATACAGGCTAAAATAGACGCGGGCGAGCCTTACGTTATAAGGCAGCTTATGCCTGACAGCGGAACGACGTCTTTTGACGACGCGGTTTTTGGCACTATTACGGTTGAAAACTCCACCCTGGACGACATGGTGCTTTTAAAGTCGGACGGACTTCCTACCTACAACTTTGCAAACGTTATTGACGACCACCTTATGGGAATAACCCACGTAATCCGTGGTAACGAATATCTTTCCTCCACCCCTAAGTACAACCTTTTGTACGAGGCGTTTGGTTGGGAGATTCCGACATACATTCACTGTTCTCCCGTTATGAGAGACCACACACACAAGCTTTCAAAGCGTGACGGCGACGCTTCTTACGAAGACTTTATCAAAAAAGGTTATTTAAAAGAAGCTATTATAAACTACATCGCCCTTTTAGGGTGGAGCCCACAAGGCGAGCAGGAAAAATTCACTTTGCAAGAGTTAGTTGAAAAGTTCGACGTTTCAGGAATCAGCAAATCGCCTGCGATTTTTGACGAAGCTAAGCTTGCGTGGTTAAACGGAGAATATATCCGCGAGCTTTCGCCGGAAGAGTTCCACAAAAAGGCAGAGCCTTTCTACGAAGGCGTAGTTACAAGCGCAAGCATCGACACAAGGCAAATCAGCGAGCTTTTACAAAAAAGATGCGAAAAGCTCTCTGACATTCCCGAGCAGGTAGACTTTTTTGACGCGCTTCCCGACTACGACATCGAGCTTTATAACCACAAAAAGATGAAGACCAATCCCGAAAATTCAAAGGAAGCTCTTTTACAGATTAAAGAGGTTGTAGAAAATATGGACGCTTTCGACTTTGAAACGGTGCATAACGAGATGATGTCCTTAGTTGAGAGAATGGGCGTTAAGAACGGACAGGTTCTGTTCCCGCTTCGTGTTGCGGTTTCGGGCAAGTCGTTTACTCCGGGCGGCGGTGTAGAGCTTGCTGCTATATTGGGCAAGGAAGAAACATTAAAGAGAATCGACATCGCACTTAATAAACTTTCATAAAAACAAGGGCTGTAGCAAAATGCGCACAACACACAATGCGCTAAAAAACGTTTAATAAAGACTCTTTGTTAGGCAAAAACAGATGAAATAATATTTTTTGAGGAAGAAATTCGATGCTTTTCGAATTTCTTCTTTTTTATTGCATTGTGTTTTGAACAAACTTCGCCTCTCGACGTACCTGTGTACGCCTTCGGGTATCCGAAAGCAAGGCATGTGCCTGCTTTCGCTCAGTTTGTCCAATCTGCGCTATTTTTCGTCCGCCCCTAAAAAGAGGATGCAGCAAAATAGAATCATTTTGATGCATCCTCTTTAATTATATTCATTTTTTCGTCTTGTGTGTTCGGTGCATTTTTCTACACCCTTTTCAGATTTCAAGCATTACAGGGCAATGGTCGCTGCCTAATACCTCGGGCAGAATTTGTGCTGTCTTTATCTTGCCCTTTAAAGAATCCGACACTAAAAAGTAGTCTATACGCCATCCTGCGTTGTTCGCCCTTGCGTTAAAGCGGTACGACCACCAAGAATACGCGTCCCTTTTATCAGGGTTAACAAATCGAAACGTATCTGTAAACCCAGCGCCTAAAAGTTCGGTAAACTTTGCGCGCTCTTCGTCCGAAAAACCCGGATTTCCGACGTTGGACTTTGGATTTTTAAGGTCGATCTCGTTGTGTGCGACGTTTAGGTCTCCGCACAAAATTACGGGCTTTGTCTTGTCAAGGCGCGCAAGGTATTCTCTCATATCGTCCTCAAACTCCATCCTGTACGAAAGCCTTGCAAGGTTGGGCTGTGCGTTTGGCGTATAGCAGGTTACGAGGAAAAATTCGTCGTACTCCGCGGTTATCACCCTTCCCTCGTCCGTGTGCTTGCCGTCTATACCAAACACCACATTAATCGGCTCGCTCTTTGTAAAAAGAGCGGTGCCTGAATATCCCTTTTTAACAGCGCTGTTGATATAGACGTGGTAGTTTTCGGGGTAAAAGGTCATCTGCTCGGGCTGGAGCTTGGTCTCTTGCAGACAAAAGAAGTCTGCGTCCGCTTGTTTGAAAAAATCTTCAAACCCCTTTGTAAGACACGCCCTAAGTCCGTTAACATTCCATGATATAAACTTCATTTAATCACCCTTTTTGTTTGTAAAATATGTTGAATCGACTCCGAAAATGTGTTAAAATGTAAAACCGGAGGGATTAATATGGAAAACAAGGCAGTTTTATCTGCATTTTTTGGATATTTAATATTTGGCTTCAGCTTTATGTTTGCAAAGATAGCGTTAGACGTAGCCTCTCCTTTTATACTTTTGATGTATCGTTTTATCTTTGCGTTTTTAATTTTATCCGTTTTGCTGCTTAGCGGCAAGTTCAAGGTAAACTACAAGGGCAAAAGGATAGGCCCGCTTTTGTTACTGGGAATTTTCCAGCCTGTTTTATACTTTTTTGGCGAAAACTACGGTATCGCATATTCAAACTCTACCTTTGCCGCTATTATGATAGCGCTTGTGCCGATTTCTTCTACAATTTTCGCCTCGGTTTTCCTGAAAGAAAACCCTACAAAAAAGCAGTGGGTCTTTTGCGTTTTGTCTATCGCGGGTGTAATAGTTATGGCGCTTCAAAATTCCGCCAACGGCACCATAAAACCGATAGGCGTTGCCCTTTTGATGCTCGCAGTTTTTGCAGACACGGGATATATGTACATAAGGAGAAAGTACTCCAAAGACTTTACCGCGTTTGAAAGCACATACTCCATGATGATTTGCGGGGCAATCGTTTTTAGCTCACTGGCTGTAATCGAAAACATCGACTCTCCGGGGGCGCTGATTGCGCCACTTTACGACATATCGTTTTTAACAAGCGTTTTGTACCTCTCAGTACTTTCGTCGGTTGCGGCGTTTTTGCTTTTAAACTTTGCGGCGGCCCACATCCCTGTCGCGAGGACGGTTGTTTTTTCAAACCTTTGTGCCGTGGTTTCGGTCTTTGCGGGCGTGGTGTTTTTAAACGAAAGGTGCACTGCTGTGTCGTTTATCGCCTCGATAGTTACAATCGTCGGAATATACGGGGTGCAAAAGTACGCAAGGCACGACACTGATTAACACTCTTTATATATTAATTGTACCACAAACGTCATATTTTTACAATAACACATAAAAAAAGAGGCGATGATTACATCGCCTCTTTTTTATAATCTCTATGGATTACGGTGGCCGCGCCTCCGCTTTCCTTAATGTGCCTGTAAAGGCTCTCTGCCAACGCAACCGAGCGGTGTCTGCCCCCCGTACAGCCAAGGGCTATTACAAGGTTCTTCTTCCCCTCTTCAACAAACTGCGGCAAAAGGTAGTCTACCATATCGGTTATCATTTTTAAAAACGTATTGCTTTGCTTAAACTGCATCACATAGTCATAAACGCACTTTTCCAGACCGCTATGTTCTTTCAGCTCGTCTATGTAATACGGGTTTGGCAAAAACCTTACATCAAACACCATATCCGCGTCAAGCGGCAACCCATATTTAAAGCCGAACGAAAGCACGCTTATGCTGATAGGCACCTCTTCATCGCTCTCAAAAACTTCAGAAATAGCCATTCTGCACTGTCTTTGTGTCAAATTTGTCGTGTTGATTATATTCGACGCGCGAACAAAAAGGTCGTTTAAAAGTTTGCGCTCGTGCGCAATAGCGTCAGAAAGCCTTCCGTCTGTATTAAGCGGGTGCTTTCTTCTTGTCTCTTTGTATCTCTTTACGAGTGCCTCGTCCGAAGCGTCTAAAAACAAAATTTCGTAGACAATGCCCTTTTGCTTCATTTCTTCCAAGGCGCCCGTAAGCTCGCCGAACATATCCCCGCTTCTTATGTCGCAGACTACCGCGATTTTATCAAGCTTCCCCTGTGAGCCGTTACAAAACTCCGCAAACTTAGGAATCAAAACAGGAGGCATATTGTCGATACAGTAGTACCCGATGTCCTCCATACACCTAAGAGCGTGTGTCTTACCCGCGCCGGAAAGCCCTGTTATTAACACAAAACGCATTCTTACTTTACCTCTCCAATTAATTTAATCTCGGGTTCAAGCTCCACGCCAAAGCGCATATACACCTCTTTTTTTATATGCTCTATCAATTCGTATATATCCTTTGAAGTAGCGTGGTCGTAGTTTATCACAAAGCCCGCGTGCTTTTCGGAAACCATCGCGCCGCCTATGCGGTAGCCTTTAAGAGCCGCCTCTTCAATAAGCTTGCCTGCAAAGTGTCCCTCGGGACGTTTGAATGTACTTCCCGCGCTTGGATATTCCAAAGGCTGTTTTTCCCGCCTTTTTGCGTTAAGCTCCGCCATTTGCGCGCGTATTAACGCAGGGTCTTTCGGCTCTAAATGTATTTTAGTGCTAAGTACAACCAGCTTTGTGTCGGTAATTATACTGCGTCTGTATGCAAACTCGTGGTCTTCGATTTCTATAATATTTCCGCTTTCGCCCACGCACAAGCTTGAAACAACAACATCCTTCATCTCGCGCCCGTACGCGCCAGCGTTCATCGCAACCGCCCCGCCTATCGAGCCGGGGATACCCGATGCAAACTCAAAGCCTCCAAGGCCGTGTTCCAGCGCTGTTGCTGCAATTTTGGAAAGCAGCGCGCCACCCTGCGCTATTATATCATTGCCCTCGACAGTAATTTTGGAAAAATTGCTTCCCAAATTTATAACCACTCCGTCGTAGCCGTCGTCAGGGAACAAGACGTTAGAACCGTTACCGATAACAATATACTCTGTACCCGAAAGCGCCTTTAACAAGGCAACAACCTCGTCCTCGGCCTGTGGCGACACAAAGAATGCCGCGTTTCCGCCAACACGAAGTGTTGTATGCTTGCTCATCGGCTCGTTTTCCAAAACACGCCCGGGACCTACTATTGAATTTATAATCTCCTTAACAGCCAAATTGTCCAAAAGGACACCTCCTATGCGGATATCTATGCGCCCAGTGCAGCAGCACCGATTATTCCTGCGTCATTACCGAGTACAGCCGTTTGTATAACCGTCTTTGGAACGTCGACGTCACGGTCATATCTCTCCTGATTAACAAAACGGCTAATCGCGTCTACAAGGCGCGCTCCCTGGTTGGAAATTCCGCCGCCGATTACAACCTTTTCAGGCTGAAAAATATTAATCACGTTAGTTAATCCTGTAGAAAAATGCTCTATAAAACTATCTACAACCTCTTTCGCAACAGGGCAACCCATATCAAGAGCGTCAAAAGGCGTTTTGCCATTCACGCGGTCAACGTCGTTTTCCACAAGACCTGCGAGAATACTGTCGGGGTTTTTGATTACAGCTTCCTTAGTATTAGAAACCAAAGCCGTTGCAGAGCCGTATGCCTCCCAGCACCCTTTTCTGCCGCAGTTACACTGCTTGCCGTCCTTTACTATTACCATATGTCCCAGCTCGCCGCCGATATGATTAAATCCGTCGTAAATCTTTTTGTTGATAATTATTCCGCCGCCTATGCCCGTACCAATCGTAATCATAACGGAGTTGGAGGCGTCAGCAGTTGCGCCCGCAATTGCTTCTCCAAGGGCGGCGCAGTCGGCGTCGTTACCTAAAAACACAGGTACACCTAACTTGTCCTCTATCATTTTGGAAAGCGGGATGTTATTAAGGTTAATGTTAGCGCAGTGTCCAACTACGCCTGCCTTTGAATCGGCATATCCCGGGACTCCCACGCCGATTGACTTTATGTCCTTTGCGGTCAGGTTAGCCTTGTCTATAAGCCTTTCACACAACATTATAAGGTCTGCAATAATCTCAACATCAGGCCTTTTGCCGTTAGCGGGAACGGATTCTTTGGAAATAATGTTGTAATCGTCGTCCATCAGTCCAGCAGCAAGGTTTGTACCTCCCACATCTACCCCTATTCTCATAAAAATCCTCCTTACAGTATGCTTTTGCCCTTTGTATTCAAAAAGTTTTCAAGTTGTTTTAAATCCTTATTTATAATCAGTCTCTCGTCAAAATCAAGCGATTGCAAAAGCTCGGTCGATATAGGATAACGCCCCACAAGCTCGCAGTAGTGAGCGTCCGAATTTACACATATCATTGTGCCGTGCTTTTTGCACGCACGCAAAAGATGTGTGGTACGCTCCAAAGTTTTCCCCTTGTTGAGCGAATGTTCGTTAAGCTCAATTACCTTACCCTTTTGCGCCGCCGTCTTGGCCACCAGGTCGTAATCCGCCCCGCACGACACTCTGTCGATGTGGCCTAAAATATCTATATACGGGTTTTCCATGGCCTGAAGCAGCATCTTGGTATGCTCCTCGCTCGTTTTAGGAGCATACGTAGGAGAATGAACAGACGCTATAACTATATCAAGCTTTTTTAATATATTTTCTTCTAAGTCCAGCTCCGCATCCGAGTTAAGATAAGAGCACTCTACCCCTTTGATTAAAACGACCTTTCCGCCACATACTTTGCGCGGCACCGTCGACGTGGCCAAAACGCTGAAATGCCAGGGGTGTGGCGCGTCAGGCATACTTGGTGCGTGGTCTGTAATCGCTATCGCTTCAAGCCCTGCGCTTTTGGCGCACTCCGCGTTTTCCTTTAAGGTGCTGTACGCGTGCGAGCTTGCCATAGTATGGGTGTGTAAATCCGTTTTTATCTCCATATTATTCGCCTTTCGTCTGCTTTTTAAAACGCAGTGTTATTTGCCGAGCAGGTTTTGCCACCTTTTGTTAAGCTCCTCTGCCGCGTTGTAGCCGTTACGCTTTTGTCTGTTATTCATAGCGGCTATTTCAACGATGATTGCCAGGTTTCTTCCCGGCTTAACCGGTATTAAAAGCGAAGGAACCTTTATTCCTAAAATCTCTGTGTACTCCTCGTCTATTCCGAGGCGGTCGTACTGCTTGCCGTCCTGCCATGCTTCAAGGTTTATAACCATATCTATCTTTTCAGCATTCTTTACGGCACCTATACCAAAAATCTCTTTTACGTCGATTATACCGATACCGCGAAGCTCTATAAAGTGCCTTATAACCTCAGGAGACGAACCTACCAGAGAAATTGCAGAAACTCTCTTTATTTCTACCGCGTCGTCCGCAACAAGGCGGTGGCCTCTTTTAACAAGCTCGACCGCAGTCTCGCTTTTACCGACTCCGCTTTCGCCTAAAATCAATATACCCTCGCCATAAACCTCGACCAAAACGCCGTGGCGGGTAATGCGCGGTGCAAGCTCTTTGTTAAGCCAGGCGATAAGCCCGCTCATAAACTGAGACGTTGAATATTTTGTCCTCAGCACAGGTACGTTATACTTTTTAGAAAGTTCTCCCATACCGTCAATTTCGTCCTGATTACGCGTAATTATAAGCGCAGGAATTTTATGCGCAAAAAGCATATCCAGCTGCTTGTACCTTTCCTCGGGCGACAAGCTCATAAGATATGTGTACTCAACCTTGCCCAAAATCTGCAGCCTTGTGTTGTCAAAATAGTCGTAAAAACCGGTAATCTGCAAACTCGGCCTGTTAACATCAGGTGTCTTAACAGCAGCATCCTCGGTTTCGGGAGTTGTGTACAATTTTTCAAGGCGCATCTGCTCTATTATCTTAGAAAGTTTGACAGTGTAAATTTCTTCTTCCATCATAATTAATCCTTTCTTAACTTGCATACTTACTCATTATAAATATATTATACTAAATTTAAATAATATTGTAAAGTTGTTGACAAATTAATTTTTTGTGCTATAATATTACTATGCGTTTTGAGTGGTTTTTCACATAAAAACTACTTCGGGATGTAGCGCAGTTTGGTAGCGCGCTTCGTTCGGGACGAAGAGGCCGCAGGTTCAAATCCTGTCATCCCGACCAAAATCGACAAGATTCGATAAGAGTCTTGTCGATTTTACTTTTCACCTATTCACTCTTCACTATTCACTAAGATTGAACTTGTCGATTTGAAGTAATAAGTAATATGTAACAGTGAAGAAGTGAGGTGCAAAATCGCAAGCGATTTTGTTTTAGATTTATATTATATAGTTTAAAAATCAAATTAAGAAACCCTTGCTATTACTACATTTACAAGTAAATCCTATAAGAACACTCGCACCAAAAAACAACTGATACTTTTGTATCGGTTGTTTTTTTATTTTTAAAAGGGATAACAGGATTTGAAGCTTAAGAAGGCACAAGACATTTAGGTACATATACAAATTGCTCCATAACTACGATATCATCACGGCATAATGGTTATACTACTAAAAGACTGGAGTGATTATTATGCAATTTGTTTATAAAAATCCTTATCTTAAAGGTTTTGTTCCCTATGCACTCGCGGCATTTTTAGTAGGTGTTGTAGGCGGATTTACCGCTGTTTTGGGACCTGCATTTGTCAGTGATTTAAACTTGCCGTATAACAACACGACGTGGACCGCCTTAGCTATGTCGGCCTCCACAGCAGCGTTCGCCCCAATACTCGGCAAGCTTGGTGACGCAATAGGAAGGCAGACAACGCTATTGATTGGTATCGCAATTTTCGCCCTCGGCAACATCCTTACGGCGATAGCGCCATCGCTATTTTTCATGATTATTGCCCGCTTTATTGTAGGAATCGGGACTGCAGCTATTGCGCCGGTTGTAATGTCATACATTGTAACAGAGTTTCCGCGTGAGAAAATAGCAAAGGGGTTTTCGTTATATATGCTTATTTCAAGCGGTGCGGTAATTTTTGGCCCTACAATCGGCGGCGTGCTTATTGAATTTTACGGCTGGAGAGTAATGATGTGGGTATGCGTTGCAATTTCCGCAATTATATTTTCCCTTTGCCTTGTGATGTACAAAAAAGAGGAACGAATCCTAAGGCCGCTTACGGATTTTGACGGAATAGGCTCTGTGTGGGTTTTGATTTTCTTTACTCTTATGCTTTGTCTGCCGTCATTTGGTCAGAATTTTGGGGTTAGGTCGATGTGGTTTATCGTTATTTTAATTGCATCGGTTATTTCCTTTGCCGGCCTGATTTATGCAGAAAAAAGAGCGGCAAATCCGATTCTCAGCTGGAAATTTATGAAAAGGAAAAAGTTTTTCCTCTCAGTTTTGGCTCTGTTTTTGACTCAGGGGCTTATGCAGGCGAATATGACAAATATGATTGTTTTTATCAACTACACCCAGCCTGACAACACTATTATTTCCAGCTATGCAATTTCAATTATGTATATCGGAATGTCGATTGGTTCTGTTGTTTTAGGCCCATTGGCAGACCGCAAGGAGCCGAAAAAAGTCTTGGCCGTTTCGCTGACGCTTACGGGGATAGGGTGTGCGATAATGCTTTTGTTTGCTGCACAAACCTCGGTGATTATACTCGCTGCTTCACTTGGGATTTTAGGCTTTGGGCTTGGCGGAAACGCCGCAATATTTATGAAGGTGGTGCTTTTTGGTGTGCCTTCCGAAACTGCGGGGGCGGGAACGGGAACTTACGGGCTGTTCCGTGACCTTGCTGCGCCCTTTGGGGTTGCAATTTTCGTACCTCTTTTTACAAACAGAGTAACAAGCCTGATAAATACAGGAGCAAATCAAGTAAACGCCGCGTTAGCTTCCGTAAAATTCCTTGCCATGGCGGAAATTCTTTGCGTAGTTTTAGGGATTGCCACAGTGCTGTTCCTGCCTCAAATTTATACCCAAAAAGGAGAAAAAGTATGAGATTAAAAGATAAAGTTGCTTTAATTACTGCCTCAACACGAGGAATTGGACTTGCCATTACCAAAGCCTTTGCCAAAGAAGGTGCTTTGGTCTATATGGCGGCGAGAAATTTAGAGCTTGCAAAGCAGGAGGCTGACAAGCTGTGTTCGGAAGGCTTTGCAGTAAAATATGTTTATAACGATGCAAGCAAGCCGGAGTCGTATAAAACCATGACAGACGAAGTTATAAAATATGCGGGACGTATTGACGTTCTGGTCAACAACTTCGGCACTTCAAACCCGGGAAAAGACCTTGACTTTTCAAACACCGACCCGGACGTTTTCTTCGACATTGTAAATATTAATTTAAAAAGTGTATTTCTTGCGAGCAAGGAAGCCGCAAAGCATATGGCAAAAAACGGCGGCGGAAGTATTATAAACATATCGTCTGTGGGTGGTCTTGTTCCTGATATCTCGCAGATTGCATACGGAACCAGTAAGGCTGCTATTAATTACCTGACAAAGCTAATCGCCGTACACGAAGCGAAAAACAACATTCGGTGCAACGCAATCCTGCCCGGTATGACCGCAACCGACGCGGTAGAAAAAAATCTTTCACAGGATTTTAAGGAACTGTTTACACGCCACATTCCGTTTAAAAGGATGGGTACTCCCGAAGAAATTGCATCAGCCGCTGTGTATTTTGCATCGGACGATTCTGCTTATACAACAGGGCAGATACTGACAGTCTCAGGCGGTTTCGGCCTGGCAACCCCGGTGTACACAGAGCTGTCGGAAAAACTAAACCGCAGATAAAAAAACGCATATTTTAATCCGCGTAGATAAAAATTTATAAAAAAAAGACTATTCTTACGAATAGTCTTTTTTTTGGTGGAAGTTATAGGGATCGAACCTATGACCCTCTGCTTGTAAGGCAGATGCTCTCCCAGCTGAGCTAAACTTCCAAAGTATGGTGACCCGTAGGAGAATCGAACTCCTATCTTCGCCGTGAAAGGGCGATGTCTTAACCGTTTGACCAACGGGCCATCTGGTAGCGGCAAGTGGATTTGAACCACTGACCTAACGGGTATGAACCGTTTGCTCTAGCCAGCTGAGCTATGCCGCCATAAATGCAGTCGCATTCCAGCGACGAGTTTTATTATATAACATTTTTATGTGTTTGTCAACACTTTTTTATATTTTTTTACGATATTGCAGGTTTTATCCTGCAATATCGTAAATATTTATTATTTTTCTTCGTCTGCAACTACCGATTTTTCGTCATCCTTGTTGCCGTCAGCGCCCTTTGTGAACAGTTCTTCAAACCTTTCGGAGTCGATAGTTTCCTTTTCCAAAAGCTCCTCTGCAACAAGTTTTAGCTTATCCATATTCTGAGACAGAAGTGTTGTACAACGCTCATAAGCGTCGTCAATAATCTTTTTAATCTCAGCGTCAATTTGTGCCGCAACCTGCTCGCTGTAATCCTGTGTTCTGGAATAGTCCCTGCCGATAAACACTTCTGAGTTAGAAGATCCAAACGTCATAGGCCCTAACTTTTCGCTCATACCGTACTTAACGACCATGTTTTTAGCGATAGCGGTCGCACGCTCTATGTCGTTGGAAGCGCCTGTCGAGATGTCGTCCATAGTCAATGTCTCTGCAACACGTCCGCCAAGCAAGGTAACGATGTTATCCATCATCTCGCGCCTAGAAGCGTAGAATTTATCCTTTTCAGGAAGCGAAAGTGTGTATCCGCCCGCTCTTCCTCTCGGGATGATCGAAATCTGATGTACCGGATCCTGCGACGGCAAAAGCCTTGTCGCAATAGCGTGGCCTGCCTCGTGGTAAGCCGTAAGCTTACGCTCGTGCTCGGTAATTACTCTGGTCTTTTTCTCAGGGCCTGCAATTACCTTTATAATCGCGTCTTCAAACTCGCTCATTGTGATTATCTTCTTGCCTCTGCGTGCAGCCAGAAGAGCCGCCTCGTTAGACAAGTTTTCAAGGTCTGCGCCAGAAAAACCGGCAGTCGTTTTAGCCAAAACGTCAAGCTTTACGTCGTCCGCCAAAGGCTTTTTCGCAGTGTGAACCTTTAAGATATCCTCTCTGCCCTTAACGTCAGGAGTTCCGACCACAATCTGACGGTCAAAACGGCCCGGTCTTAAAAGGGCGGGGTCTAATATGTCAGGACGGTTAGTCGCAGCGACTATAATTGTTCCCTGGTTTTCGCCAAAGCCGTCCATTTCAACCAAAAGCTGATTAAGCGTCTGCTCACGCTCGTCGTGTCCGCCGCCAAGGCCTGCGCCTCTGTGACGGCCTACTGCATCTATTTCGTCGATAAATACGATAGCTGCGGGGTGCTTTTTAGCCTGTTCGAACAAGTCTCTTACACGCGAAGCTCCGACACCGACAAACATCTCTACAAAGTCCGAACCCGATATGCTGAAAAACGGCACACCTGCCTCGCCTGCAACGGCCTTTGCAAGCAATGTTTTACCCGTTCCCGGAGGGCCTACAAGAAGTATTCCCCTCGGTATTCTTGCGCCGAGCTCTCTGAATTTTGCAGGGTTTTTCAAAAACTCTACGATTTCCGCAAGCTCTTCCTTTTCTTCCTCTGCACCTGCCACATCTTTAAACGTGTGCTTTTTGTCATTTTCGTTTACCATTCTGGCCTTGGTCTTGCCAAAGGACATAACCTTGCCTCCGCCGTTGGACTGGCCCATAAACGAAAGCCAAAAGAAAATGAAAATCGCTACCATAATCACCGTCGGCAAAATGCTTATCCACCACGGGGTCTCCGCAGGTGCCTGATAATCTATCACCTCGATTTTGCCTTCGTCCATCTGCTTACGTAAAACGTCTCCAAGGTCCGCGTAGAACTGTTCCACCGGAGGGATACTTACCTCCATGCTTGTTCCGTTGGCCAAAATCGCAGTAGCGCTTCGGTCTACCACCGTAAGACTCGTTACGTTTTCGTTTACAACCTCTGTATATAAGTCATTATAGGTCTTTACATCTTCTGTCGGGATTGACATATACATGGTAAAAATAACCATTATAACAGCAAACAACAAAATGTAAAACCCGATGCTTTTCATATACTTTTTCATCACATCACCTCATGCCTATTATTATTTACATAAAAAGCTATAATTAAAAGTCCTTTAATAAACAGCATTATTTATTTTCGTACGCTTCCCTGGGCAAAATGCCGATGTACGGCAAGTTGCGGTACTTTTGTGCATAGTCAAGACCGTAACCAACTATAAACTCGTCCGGAATTTCAAAGCCAAGGTAATCTATATCAATCGGTACTAATCTTCTTGAAGGCTTGCTGAGCATTGCGGCAATTTTTACGCTTCTTGCGCCCTTTAATTCCAAAAGCTCTTTAATCTTAGTAAGCGTAAGGCCGGTGTCTACTATGTCCTCCACCACTATAACATCTTTATCGGATATGTCAAGAGATACGTCCCTTTTAATATTAATTGTTCCTGTCGAATCGGTACCTTCTCCGTAGCTTGAAGCCTCCATAACGTCAAGGTATGTATCCATTTTTAATTTTCTTATTAAATCTGCTGCAAAAGGTATGCTGCCCTTTAACACAGGAATAACTATTACAGGAGTATCGCCGTAATCGAGATTAATCTGCTCGCCAAGCTCCTCTACCCTTTCTTGAATCTGCTGCTCTGTAAACAGTACCTCTATCAAAATCTTGTTGTCTGTCATATTACCAGTTCTCCTTTTTCAACTTTGACAATTCTTCCTCCGGGGAGCGATTTGTGCTTGCCTCCTTCTGCACGGTCGGCAATTTTTAATATTTCGTCTATATGCGAAAGGCATACCTGATTATCTCCCGCCACTTCTTCAAGGGCGATACGCACAATTCTGCGTTTTAAAGATATATTTAGCTTGTTAAATTCACTAAGCTTTATGCACTTTTTGTCTTCCTTTGGAGTTATAATCCTTTTCGCCTCGGCACGCGCAATTTCTTCCAAAAAAGCGTCGTCCGCAGAAAGCACATCCATCGTCCTTACAAGGCTTGAAAGGCTGCACCTTTTAAGCAACTGCGGCATAATATTGTGTCTTACGTCGTTTCGGCTGTAATCGTCGCTGTCGTTTGTAACGTCGTGCCGATGGGGGACACTGTTTATGGCACAGTATTTTTCAATATCTTCCCTTTTAGTCTCAACAAGCGGGCGTATAATATTGCCATTAACAGGGCGTATCCCTGTAAGGCCTGTAAGTCCGCTTCCTCTCATAAGGTGCATGAGCATACTCTCTGCACTGTCGTTGGCGTTGTGGGCTGTTGCAATTTTGGCGTTTTCAAACTTACTTGCAACTTCATCTAAAAAACCATATCTTAAAAGCCTGCCCGCCGTCTCAAAGGACAGCTTGTTTTTTTCGGCATACTCCGAGACATTAATTTTCACAGTATAGGCCTGTATGCCAAGCCTTTTTGCAAATTCAGCCACAAAGGCCTCGTCCGAGTCGGCTTCTTTTCGGAGCATATGGTTTACATGAGCACAACAAAGTTCAAAGCCTCTTATGCGTTTTAGGTTGTTAAGCACGTTTAGCATACACATAGAGTCGTAGCCGCCCGATACCGCCGCAACAACCATATCCCCGCTATGAACCATATTATATTTATCAATTAATTCAAGAATATGCTGTTCAAAAACATTCATTACATTTCCTCGTGCTGATAATCAATATTGCTGAATTTTGTAAATTCTCCCTGCCAGCCTAAGTGAACTGTACCTGTTTCACCGTTTCTGTTTTTAGCTATTATAACCTCGGCTTCGTTAGGGTTAGCCTCCTTATTATAGTAGCTGTCTCGATAAAGCATCATTACAACGTCTGCGTCCTGCTCTATCGCACCCGATTCACGAAGGTCGGAAAGCATAGGCCTTTTGTCTGTACGTCCCTCGCTCGCACGGCTAAGCTGCGACAAAGCGATAACAGGAACGTCTAAGTCCTTCGCAATCATTTTAAGCTCTCTGGAAATCGCAGTAATCTCTTGCTGACGGTTTTCAGTTCTTCTTGACGACTGCATAAGCTGAATGTGGTCGACAACGATAAGGTCAAGCCCACGCTCTGCCATCAGCCTGCGGCACTTCGCCCTTATATCGATTGGAGAAACCGCAGCGGTGTCGTCAACATATATATCAGCCTGCGACACCAGCGAAAGCGCAGTGGTAATTCGGCTCCAGTCGTTTGGCTGCATACCGCCGTTTCTTATCTTGGAAAGCTCTACCAAAGCTTCAGAAAACCATATTCTGTTAACTATTTCCTCGCTGCTCATCTCTAAGCTAAACACAGCGACCTTCGCCTTTACCTTCATAGCGGCATAGTGCGCAATATTAAGCGCAAACGAGGTCTTACCCATAGACGGACGCGCCGCTATAAGTATCAAATTAGCCTTGTTAAGTCCTGAGATTTTGTCATCTATCCTATCAAATCCTGTTGGAAGTCCTGTAATCTTTTTATCACTTGCCGCAATCTCCGAAATATGTGAAAAGCTGACTGACAAAAGGTCACGAATGGGCGCAAAGCCGCTCATATCTCTGTTTTGTGACACCTCAAAAATTTCTTGCTCGGACATATCGAGGATTGTAGCCGTCTCTTCCTTGCCCTCGTATGCAAGCTGGGATATCTTATCCGAAGCGTTAATCAGCCTTCTTCTAAGAGCGTAGTCGGAAACAATCTTTGCGTGATACTTTACATTGGCGCTGGTTGTGACAGAGTTTGCAATATCCGCAAGATAAAGCTCACCTCCGATTTTCTCAAAGGTGCCTCTGTATTTAAGCCTTTCGGCAACAGTAATCACGTCAACGGGCCTGTCAAGGTTGAAAAGGTCCATTATAGCTTCAAATATTTCCTTGTTGCGCGGGTCGTAAAAGTCGCCCACTTTTACAGTCGAAATTACAGACGCCAGACATTCGCGGTCCATAAATATCGAACCTAATACCGACTGCTCTGCTATGGAGTTGTACGGGGTTATTCTGTCTATATGTTCGTCCATATGACTTCACTCACTTTCAAAAAACTTTTACTCTGTTTCCAAAATTACGGTAACCTTTGTTGTAACCTCGGGATGAAGCTTGATTTTAACCTCGTGAGTGCCGACTGTCTTTATTCCGTCTTTTAGGTCGAACCACCTTTTATCAAGCTTGATTTTGTGCTGCTTTTCGATTTCGTCCGCTATGTTCATCGAAGTTACAGAGCCAAAGAGCTTGCCTCCTGCCCCTGCCTTTGTCTTGATTTTTACCGAAAGGTCTCCAAGCCTCTTTGCAAGGTCCACCGCCGTATCGTATGCAACCTCTTTTTTATGGGCGATGGAGTCTTCCTTGCCCTTTAATATGTTCATGTTTGCAGCAGTAGCCTCAACAGCCAGCCCCTTGGGGAGCAGCGCATTTCTCGCAAAGCCGTCTGCCACATTTATTATCTGGCCCTTTTTACCCGAGCCCTTTACGTCCTTTAACAATATAACCTTCATAATTAATCACCCCTATTGTTCTGATTCATCTATTGCGTTCTTTAACATATCCACTACGTCAGGGATTGTCTTGTCCTTAAACTGTGCCCCCGCGATAGTCAGATGACCTCCGCCGCCTATCCTTTCAAGCACAAGCTGCACATTATATTCCCCGAGCGAACGGCCGCTTACAACCACGCTGTCGGCGTTACGGCATACTACGAAAGACGCCTTAATGTCCGATATATTAAGCAACTCGTCAGCCGCCTGGCTGGATATGATGTTAGCGTTTTCTTCCACCTCGTCCCAAGTGGAGATTGCAACCTTGCCAAGGTACTTTTCTGCGTTGGCAACAATTTTAGCACGTCTTATATACGCGGACATATCGTTTTGGAACAAGCGCTTAATATTAACAGTGTCAACGCCCATTCTGCGTAAAAACGAAGCCGCCTCAAAGGTTCTTACGCCCGTCTTCATGCTGAAGTTTTTAGTATCAAGCACAATACCTGCGTAAACCGCCTGGGCCTCTTTCGGCGTAAACTTTGCGCCTTCCTTGATATACTGGAACACCTCTGTTACCATTTCGCACGCAGAAGACGCGTACGGCTCGTGATATGTCAAAACAGGCTTTTCAATGTAGTTGGGCCCACGCCTGTGGTGGTCGATAAGCACCTTGTCACGAACAACTTCCAAAAGTCTGCTTGCGTCAATGTACGCAGGGTTGTGTGTGTCTACGATTACCAAAAGCGCATCCTTTGTATCCATCATAAGCGCCTGTTGTTCACTGATAAAGGTATCCTTATAAGCCTCCTCGGTCATAAGCTCCGACATAATGCGCTCTATGGTCGGTGTAGTGTCGCTTGTGATTATATACGCCTTTTTGCCATAAAGCTCTGCCATTTTGCAAACCGCCACCGAAGCGCCGAGGCTGTCGGCATCGGTGTTTTTGTGCCCTGTTACAAACACTACCGAGGACTGGTCGATAAGCTCTCTTAAAGCGTACGCAACAACACGGGACTTAACCCTTGTGCTGCGCCCCGTTCCCTCGCTGTTACCACCGAAGGAGCGCATATTTTCGTCGTCCTTTATAATTGCCTGGTCTCCGCCTCGTCCCAGAGCGATTTCAAGAGAAATCTTGGCATACTCCTCGCTCTTTTGGATTTCGGGAGCGTCGCCTATACCGATGCTTAGTGTGGGCGCTATGGATTTTTCGGTTTCAATTTTTTTAATCTCATTTAAAATATCAAACTTGCCTGCAACGATGTTACAAACATTTTTGTTTTCGAAAATAACGTTGTATCTGTCCTTTTCAATTTTACGGACAACGCCCTCGTTGGCGCTTACCCAGTTGTTTATAGCCTGGTCTATTGCTGAATTAATCTTGCTTATTTTCTGTTGCGGAAGTTCTTTTGTTATATCGTCGTAGTTGTCGACTAATACTATGCAGTTTAGCGCGCGGTAGTCGTTGTATTTGTTATAAAACTCCACCTCACGCGAGTTGTCAATCCAGTACAGGACGAGGGAATACGACTTCGCCCCATTGTCCATAAACTCTACTACATTTCCCGTAACCTTATAGTTTACGCCCTTGTAGCTTATGCTGATGTTAATGTTTTTGCGGTTTTCCAAAATCTTTAAGATTTCAACACCCGGAACAACGTCGGAAATGTGGTGCTCAAAGAAGTTGCCTCCCGTCATTTCCGAGAAGGCGTCGTTGTGCCACACAATGTTGCCTGTAAGGTCTAAAACAGACAGCGGAAACGGTGTGTTAACCATAGAGTCCCTCGCCGCGTTAGCCGTGTGCATCTCCAAGCTCTGGATGTATCCCGTTATGTCGTCAAGCTTCTTTTTGCCGCCGACAAAGTGATAAACCGCCATACCTGCAACAGCTATAAAGCCCATCGCCGCAAGCACGTAATGCCCGCAAAATATCGCAACAAGCGAAACCACAACAACAACCGCAAAGTAAATGTTGGTTTCAATTAATAATTTAGATAAAAACTTCTTGTTATTCATAGTAACGAAGTCTCCTTTTTCGCGTGTTAGTTTTCCTTACGGATGTGTCTGTCTCTGCGCAAATCAAACAGAGCGTCCCACGCACCAAATATCAAAAACATACTGATTCCAAATCCCATTGTAAAGAACATAAGCGTAAAAATAACTGTGTATATCAAAAACCTGACTACGCCAAGGCGAATTTTCTTTCTAAGCATAAAGTCTGTTACAGAAAGTCCACACACTCCCGTCGCGAAGATTAATATCGCGGCGAAGTTTAAAAAAGCGTATTTTAAAGTCGCGTTAATCGAAAGTCCAAAAGCCGCAAACGCCAAAACGCCAAAAAGCACACCAAGCTTTGACATTTTAAGCTCACTAAACTTCAAAAACATAGACACATCCTTTTTAAAGACAAACAAAACGCCCTTGCAAATCATAATAAAAGCGTACGAAAAAGCAAGACACGTACAAACCAAAATAGAAGGAATCAGGGCAAAATAAGTACTCCTTACAGACTCGACAACAGCCCTTACCATATCCATTTCATCCGCGGTATACAAAGTCTCTGACGCAAGTAAAAAGTCGTTAAACGCACCGTTAACCGTGCTGTCTATAATGCTTATTCCGTAGACAAGCTTGGCCGACAAAACACTGCACCCAAAAGACATTAAAAACAGTAAAGTGGAAAGAAAAACTCCTCTTAAAAAGGGTATTTTTTTCTTATATATCAATACCGCCACAGGTATAACCCCGACCCTTAAAATTATTGATAAAATATATAACAAAGTCTCAAGCATATATATCTCCCCAATATAATATTCTTCATTATAACATTTTTTGAAAAATAAGTCAACATCACGCACCCCGGCGATTAATTTTTGGTTTGGTGCCACGTTTCTACATAAAATATAATGGGCGGTGTTGTATAATTTAAGGTGCACAAATTTACTAAGGAGAAATTCAAGATGAACAACACCAGAGCTGTTTTTAAAACCAAATCCGCTATAAATACGCCTATGCTCGTCCACTTTGCCGTGTCATTTTTGCTCGGGCGGGTGTTTTTGGCTGAGTGTATATCGCCGTTTGCGTCCGCGTACTTTTGTTCGTACTTAAAAACAAACAACAAAAGCACCTTAAAGACTGTCCTTACGGCGGTTATATCAATCGTCGGGGTTCTTACAACTTCACACAGAAACATGGTGCTAAGGTACGCTTTGGCGTTTGTTCTGTTTGGTATTGTACATATATCTGCAACAACCTTTGGCAAGGAAGGAGGAGAGGTTAAGCTATACTCCTCCGTTGCTGCCGCAAACTTCCTTTCAGGCCTTATATACTACGCACAGATTGAGGGGTTTTGGCACAACCTTTTAATGCTTGCGATAGAAAGCGTGGCATGCTTTGTAATCCCCTTTGCCATACGAAGCTCCGCAGAAATTGTGTGCGGTGAAAAGCCCGTCTCCGATATAACCGGTGAAGACACCGCCGCAATATATATTATACTCTGCGCAGTGGTTACTGGTTTTTGCGGAATGAGTGTGGGCAACATCGCCCTTTTCAAAACAATGAGCGCCCTTTTTATAATGATAATCGCCTTTGCGGGCGGATGCGGAGCGTCCACCACGTGCGGAGTTGGAATAGGGGTGTTAAACTCGCTTTTCGCATTCGAGCTTAACGAGTGTGCAGGGGTGTTTGGTTTTTGCGGCCTTTGTGCAGGTCTTATGAGCAAGAAAAAGCGCGCGGGCGTTATACTTGGGTTTGTCGTTTCGTCAAAGTTTCTTTCCATGTATTTCGGAGGATGGTCAGACAGCGTATTCTCCGACTTTGAAACAATAATTGCTGTATGTCTTTTCTGCCTGATACCCTACTCGGTGCTGATGAAGGCAAAGACCTTTATTAACGCGGGCGCGTACAAAAGCGAGGAGCTTGGGCAAAAGATTGACAACGTCAGCAAAAAGCTACGGGAAATATCCGACACCTTTACGGCGCTGGCAGATATGTCAAAAGCACAAGTAAGCAAAACACCGATAAACCACGCAGACATAAGCATATTTTACGACATGGCCGCGGACAAGGTGTGTAAAAACTGCGGGCTCAAATTTATATGCTGGAACAAGGAAGCCCACGACACGCGGGACCTTATCAACAAAATGATGCCCGCACTTAAAAACAACGGATACATCACTTTGGAGGATATTCCTGACAGATTCAGGCAAAAATGTATAAAGAGCACTATTTTCGTCAATGAATTAAACAGAATATATTCTCGCCTGAACATCGACCGAAGCAAAAGCGAGCACATAAACCAGGGCCAGCGCCTTATCTCGATGCAGCTTAACGGAATGTCCGAAATAGTCGACAACTTAACAAGCGGTATAGACAAAAGCATCATATTCGATAAATCAAACGAAAACGATATATACTGCCGCTTGGAACAAGAGGGCGTTTCGTGCTCGGACATCAACGTCGTAAAGGACGAAAACAACATCACAAGAGTAACCATGAGGGTTAAGCAAAACAGCGCAAACTTCACAAGCACAAGCGCGCTGATAGAGACGGCAGTTTCCAAAACTCTGGGCAAGAGTATGGGCATAGAGTCATACACCTGCAAGAAAAACAAGTTTTTTATAACGCTAAGCGAAAGAGAACAGTTTGACATTATATACAGCTACAAAAGCATCCCAAAAAGCGGAGAAACAGTGTGCGGAGACAACGTTGCATTCGGCAAAATATCGGGAAGCAAGCAGGCATTTATTCTAAGCGACGGTATGGGCAGCGGAGAGCAGGCGTCTAAGATGTCCAAAGGCGCAATCGAGCTTTTACAAAAGTTTTTAAACGCAGGCTTTGACAAGGAGGCGTCAGTTAATATGATAGGCGCTTCCCTGATGCTTGGCGGCAAAGAGATGTTCACGACGATTGATGCCGTAATTATAGACCTGCTTTCTGCCGAGGTCGAGTTTGTAAAAGCAGGGGCAAACACATCGTATGTAAAGACCAAAAACAAGGTAAGAAAGCTCTCTTCAACCTCCCTGCCCGTCGGAATTATCGAAAACACCGAGATAGATACCTCCACCTACCGCGCAAACGACGGCGACATAATAGTAATGATAAGCGACGGCATACAAAGTGCAGCGGACGACTGGTTCGAAGAATACCTTCTTAACATACACGAGGAAAATCCCGACATTATATGCTCGCTGCTTTTAGACGAGGCGCTGAGAAACAGAAAGCAAAACGACGATATGACAATAGTGGTTATTAAAATTACTAAACGGTAAGGAGCGGTTTTTTATGTTTGACAATACAAAAAGGGTGCTTATAATCGACAATATCAAAAGCAGCAACATCCAACAGGCAATATTCATACTAAAAGACCGCAAGCAGTCTATCGGAGAATTTAACATATTAGACGAAGCCAACGGCATAATCCGTCAGTACATCTACAACAACGAAACCGCCCTGACACGCGAGGTTAAAAAGAAAAAGCGCCTGTTCGGCAGGAGACGGCGCAAGGCATAAAACAAAACACCTCCGCATACAAATAGGTATGCGGAGGTGTATTATTATGGACACAAAAATATTCTTATATATAGCAGGAATACTTATATCCTGCGTGCTGATTGTCGTTTTTGCCAGACCGATTCGTTCTTTCGTAAAGATTGCGATGCACTCTGCCATAGGCGGTGTGCTGATTGTGGCTTTCAACTTCATTTCCCAGCTTTTTGGCTTTTTCATAGGGGTTAACGCCCTTACAGCCATAACGGTAGGCGTTTTAGGCGCCCCGGGTTTTGTGATGCTTTTGATGTTACAGCTGATACTGAACTGACAAGTGCTTATTCCAAAAGGTCCTCGATATATCCCCAGATATCCGGGGTTTCAAACGTCTTGCTCCACGAGGCTATTCCCGCGAGGTCGTAGTCGTTTACAAGATCTACCCTTGCCTCTATCGAAGTCTTGTCCTCAATCCAGACCTTAAACACGCTGTTACCAACCGTCCATTCGGCGTAGTTTTGGCCTGTTTTTTTGTCATATACTATTTCTGCATTGTTTTCTGCAATCCTTTTCGCTACCGTTTCCATGCCGACGGCAGACGTTTTTACAACTTTGCCGTTTACAGTCTCCCAGATTCGAGCATAAAACGGAACTCCGAGGACAAGCTTGTTAGCAGGCACCTCTTTAAGCGTAATTTCAAGCGCGTTCGTTGTCCACGGTATGTCTGCAACCGAGCCTGCCGTAGTGCTCCATGTGCCGTTTTGGTCGTACGCCATTAACATCACGTAGTCCGCGTGCTTTGCAATCGTTTTTCTGTCGTAGCACAAAGAGTATGTAGGGCTTGTAGCCTCGTACTTTGTAACGTCAACGCTCAGCACCCTTCCGATGCTGTGGCACATATCCGCCATTTCCTCTACAAACTTAGAATATACGTCTCTGTCGGACTGGTACATATTTTCAAAGTCCAGATTGATTCCATCAAGGTCGTATTTTAATATGTATTCCTTCATTTTAGCAACACACGCCTTTCGGGCGGATGCGTTGTTTAAAAACTTGCTCGCTTTGGACTGGCTACCCTCGGTGTTAAACATCGCCCACACCTTGTAGCCCTCTGCCTTGCAGTCTTTGATATAATCCTTGTTTCCAAGGTCCGCTATATAAAGGTTAAGTTCAGGATAAAATTCGTGCTCATATGAATACGGCGTAAGCCCCGTGTTATCAACAAGCCTGAACCACGTGGGCGAAATTACGTTTAAGCCGTCCATATGGTTGCCCGTTTTGGTAACGCCCGGGCTGTAAATCTGGTGCCATGTAAGGTTAATCTTGCCCGATACGTCGGCGTCTACCTCAGGCTTTGAGTCTACGGGCTCATCTGTGGAGGGCAAGTCATCTTCTTCCTCTTCCGGCTCCAGCTCTATCGTAGGGTCGGGTTCGTCCGTTAGCTCCTGGCTTGTGATATAGTCTAAAATTCTGCACACCATAGCCGCGGTTTCCCCTCGTGTTGCGGTAGCGTCAGGACGGAAGGTGTTGTCGGGGTAGCCCGTAATAATTCCGTTACCCACCGCCGCACATATGTAATAATAGTACTTGTCTGTGCGCTTTATGTCGCTAAATGAGGCGCTGCCGCCTCCTAAGTCTAAGGAGTTGACTATCATAACCACCATTTCTTCTCTGGTTATAAGGTCGTCAGGGCGAAAAGCGTCGCCAACTTTTTCTTCCAGGACATCCTCTTCGCTCGCCGTACAGATATAGCTGTAACACCACTTGTCCGTCGGCACGTCTTCAAAGTACTGCTCGTCGTACGTCTGGTAGTTACCGTAGCGCATAGTTATCAAAAGCTTGACAAACTCACCTCTTGTAATCGTGTTGTCAAGCCTGAACGTTCCGTCGGGGTATCCGTTCATTATATGAAGGTCAATTAGTCTTTGTGCGTAGCCTTCGGCCCAGCTTCCCGATATATCAGAAGCTGCAAAAGCGCTAAAAGGCGCTAAACAAAACGCCAAAGCCAATATTAAAAGAATGGATATAATTCTTTTTTTCAACCTTTTGTCCCCTTTCGACAAATATACTTAAATTATAACAGACAATCTTATATTTTGACAATAGAAATTTTTTACATGTAACAAAAAATTAACTTGATTCGTTTTACCAAAAGGGGTATAATAAGCGTGAATATTGTACATATAAGGAGAATGCCGATATGAAAAACGGTTCGACTTTAGTTGTTATGGCTGCCGGTATGGGTAGCAGATTTGGCGGAATAAAGCAAATCGCTCCAATGGGCCCCAACGGCGAAATTATAATCGACTTTTCGGTATATGATGCGCATAAGGCGGGCTTTGACAAGGCTGTGTTTATTATTAAAAAGGAAATTGAAAAGGATTTCCGTGACATATGCGGCAAGCGCATAGAGAAAATGATGGACGTAGACTATGTGTTCCAGGACTACTCCTCGCTTCCCGACTGGTTCTCTGTCCCAAGCGACAGAGTTAAGCCTTACGGAACAGTGCACGCCCTTTTGTGCGCGAAGGACAAGGTTAAAACACCTTTTATCGCAATTAACGCGGACGACTATTACGGCGTAACTACACTCGGAATTATGAACGACTACCTTTTAAAAGACGGTGGTATGTGTATGGCAGGCTTTAAGCTCGGCAACACAATTACCGACAACGGCACGGTTTCCCGTGGTGTATGCGTGGTAGAAGACGGATATTTAAAAGAAATCAAAGAACACAAAGAGCTTGACAAGAACAGCGGTATCCCGCTTGATACTACGGTATCTATGAATATGTGGGGATTTAAGCCGGACATCTTCGACCTTATGGAAACATCGCTTGATAAGTTTTTAAAGAATATTAAAGACCCATTAAAAGACGAGCACATCTTAACAGACTTTATCTTCGAGCTTATTAACGAAAAGGACGCAAAGATAAAGGTGCTTGACACATTCGACAAATGGTATGGGGTTACATACAGCAAGGACACACCTATGGTGCGCGAAGCTTTGTGCGAGTTAATCAATCAGGGCAAGTACAACTGGTAAAATTGGCTGTGGTAAAATGCGCACACCTCGCCATATAAAAACAGGCTGTATCAAAATGATTTCATTTTGATACAGCCTGTTCTTTTATTGTGTTTTCAGCTAAGTGGTCTGTGCATTTTTCTACGCCCGCTTTTTGGGGTGGACGAAAAATAGTGCAGATTGGACAAACTAAGCCCGCAGGGGTTACCCGAAGGCGTACATAGGTACGCCGAGCGGCGCAGTTTGTTCAAAATACAAGGCATAAAAAAACAGAAATTCGTCCTCAGACGAATTTCCGCCTTAATTATAACTTAAAAATCAAAATTATAAGTTCTGCTACAACCACATTTTATTTTCTTGCCTTGTGTGGTCTGTGCATTTTTCGCCACCCATTAAGAAACGTCTATCATTTCAAGATACTTACCGCCGTTTTTAGCTATATGCTCCTTACGGCCCGAAAGGTTGTCTCCGAGTAAAAGCTCGAACTTCGCCTTAGCAAGCGCGGCGTCGTCCGGCATAACGCGTATTAAGCGTCTCGTCTCGGGGCACATTGTGGTTAGCCACATCATATCCGGCTGGTTTTCGCCCAGACCCTTGCTGCGTTGGATTGTATATTTAAGACCCTCTATTCTGTCCAAAATCTCTGCCTTTTCCGCCTCGGTGTAGGCAAACTCGGTCTTTTCCTCCTTGCCGTCCTTGTAGTTAATTTCAAAAAGCGGAGACTCAGCGATATATACATAGCCCTTTTCAATCAGCGTCGGAACAAGCCTGTAAAGCATTGTAAGAATCAGCGTTCTTATCTGGAAGCCGTCGACGTCTGCATCGGTACAGATTATAATCTTGTTCCAGCGCAGGTTTTCAAGCTCAAAGGTGTTAAAGTCCTTGTTGTGCTTTGAACTTGCCTCTACACCACAGCCTAAAACTCTTAAAAGGTCTATTATAATCTCGCTTTTAAAGATTTTGTTGTAGTCTGCTTTTAAGCAGTTTAATATCTTACCACGAACAGGTATAACCGCCTGGAACTCGCTGTCTCGTCCAAGCTTACAGCTTGTAAGAGCAGAGTCACCCTCCACGATGTAGACCTCACGCCTTGAAACATCCTTTGTACGACAGTCGGCGAATTTTGGCACCTTTGAGAGCACGTCGTTGTTGCCTGTTAACATCTTTTTGACGTTGATTCTGGTCTTTTCGGCGTTTTCACGGCTCCTTTTGTTGATAAGCACTTGGTCTGCTATCTTTTCGGCATCGACCTTGTTTTCGATAAGATAAACGTTTAATGTCTCCTTTAAAAAGTCGGTCATAGCCTCTTGAATAAACTTGTTCGTTATAGACTTTTTGGTCTGGTTTTCGTAGCTTGTAATTGTCGAAAACGAATTACTTACCAGGCAAAGGCAGTCTTCAATATCCTCAAACTTAATCTTAGATTCATTCTTTTTATACTTGTCTGTCTGCTTAATATACTGGTCTATCACTGACACAAAAGCGCTTTTAACCGCCCTGTCAGGAGAGCCGCCGTGCTCCAAAAAGCTGGAGTTGTGGTAGTATTCAGTAAGCGTCACCTCGTTGCTGAAACAAAACGCAACAGAAAGCTTAACCTTGTAGTCCTGCTTGTCCTCGCGGTCGCGTCCTTTGCGCTCTGTCTCGTAGAAAACGGGCGTGGTAAGCGCCGTTGTAGCAACAAGCTCACCCACATAGTCGATAATTCCGTTTTCGTACAAAAACTCTTCGTCTTCAAAGTTCCCTTCCGCGTCCTCATAATGCAGAACAAACTTAACGCCCGTGTTAACCACGGCCTGCTTTTTCATAACGTTTAAGAAATATTCACGCGGTATATCTATGTCGGTAAAAACTTCAAGGTCGGGCTTCCAGCGAATCTTACTTCCCGTAGCCTTAAAGCGGGTAGGCTCGGACTGCAAACCGCCGATGTTTTCGCCCTTTTCAAAGTGCAGCTTGTGGATTTGTCCGTCTCTTCTTACCTCTACGTCCATATATTCCGAAGCGTACTGTGTTGCGCACGCACCGAGTCCGTTAAGCCCCAGCGAAAACTCATAGTTTTCTCCGTCGTTGTTGTTATATTTACCGCCCGCGTACATTTCGCAAAAGATAAGCTCCCAGTTATAGCGGTTTTCCTTTTCGTTAAAGCCTAAGGGGATACCTCGCCCAAAGTCTTCGACCTGAATACTTCCGTCGTAAAAGCGCGTAACCTCTATAACCTTTCCGTAGCCTTCTCTCGCCTCGTCGATAGAGTTTGACAAAATCTCAAAGACCGAGTGGCAACACCCGTCAAGGCCGTCCGAGCCGAAGATTACACCCGGGCGTTTTCTTACTCTGTCGGCGCCTTTTAAAACCGATATTGAGGAATCGTCATATTGATTATTTTTCATAATACCTTGATTCTTCCTTTCTGTAACACCTTATATTAAGAAGTCTGTTATTAACATATTTACGAAAATTGTACCACAAAACGAGTTAATAGTCAATCTAAAAAACAAAAGCAGCCACAATTAAATGTGACTGCTCTTTTAACTTTATACATTATGTTGTATTTGAGTAATTAGTCCGTTAAGATGTTCTGTGTTGTTGTATGAATCTACTGTGAACTTGCCGTCTTCATAAGTAACATAAGCAAGAGACGCGTTTTTAACCCAACGTTCACCATATTTCATATCGTCAAGAGTCTGGTTATTGAACTTAGTAAGCAGACATTTTACAGGAGTAGCATGGGTAGCGATAAAGACAGTTTTGCCGTCGTTTTCCTTAGCTATTCTCTCCACTTCGTCGCAAACTCGCTCCAAAAGCTCTGCCACACTCTCGCCGTTTGTGCACACAGAGTTTCCTACATCTTCGAGCCATACCTTGTAGTCATCTGCAAATATTGTTTCGAGGTCATCAAAGAGGCGGTTTTCCCAGTCGCCAGCATATATTTCTCTTAGCTTTTCGCACTTTTCAACATCAAGACCGTGAACATCCGCAACAATCTTTGCTGTTTCGTACGCTCTTTTAAGGTCGCTTGAATAAACCTTGTCAATATGTACGTCCTTTAAATATGCCGCAGCCATTCTGGCCTGCTCTCTGCCCTTTTCAGACAATTCCATATCAGTATAGCCTGTAAACGTGTCAGTATAGTTTCCCATACTTTCTCCGTGTCTTATTATTATTAATTTTGTCATAACAAAACTTCTCCTATTTGCATTTTGGGGGGCGGTTATTAACCTTCGATAGCCTTGGTTGCGATGATGTCCGCACCTGTTCCTAAAATATTTTCAATAATCACGCTGTGCATAGCAACAGGAAGGCTTACCTTAACCTTGCGGATTTCGTCCATGCAGTCAAGAATCAATTCCTTAGGTAACGGCTTGGAAGAACGAACCGGCAAAAGGTCGGACTCTATGCCTTCCATCTTAACTGTTGTAGTCAAAATTCTAACAGGATGAGCATACTCTGAGCTTGCGTAGTCAAGACCTCTTTTGCAGCCGTATCCTTCTACTGTGCTAACCTGTTCTCCGTTTCCGTCAACGATAATATGACAACCACGTGGGCAGACTGTACAAATGATTTCCTTTTTCATTTATTTGTCCTCCTTTACAATCTCAACGGTAACTTCGTTTCCGGAGATTTTAGAAGAATCGAGTACCATATGATTCATCTCACCCGGATTTACGCGAAATTCTTTCTTTTCAGCAATTACGTTATCTCCACAACGCATTACCAATTTAACATTCTCCTGCGGCGCAAGTACGCGGAAGTATACGTCGATTTTCTCATCCTCGTCAGAAAGAGCAACATACTGTGGGCACAAATAGCGAACGTTGTTTCCGCATACCATAGCCACATCCTGCTTCTTTTTCGGGAATGTGTTGTTTGCAAAGCGTGCTGCATAAGCACCGGCTCTTTCACTTTCCGTACTAACGTTGTCTACAAGGTCGTTAACGTGTACTACGTTACCGCATGCGAACACGCCCGGTGCAGTAGTTTCCATATACTGGTTAACAACAGGTCCGTTAGTTACAGGGTAAATTTCGATACCTGCTTTGCGTGTGATTTCGTTTTCAGGCATAAGTCCTACCGAGAACAAAACTGTATCACATTCAACAAACTCTTCTTTGTCCAAAATAGGCTGTTTCTTTTCATCAACAGGCGCTACATAAACGCCCTCTACACGCTCGTCTCCGACGATTCTTGTAATTGTGTGAGCAAGCTTCAACGGAATACCAAAGTCGTCAAGACACTGTACTCTGTTACGTGTAAGACCTGCGAGGAAGTCCATAAGCTCAACCACCATAACAACCTTAGCGCCTTCCAAAGTCATACGGCGTGCCATAATCATTCCGATATCGCCCGAGCCTAAGATAACAACTTTCTTACCAACCATAATGTTTTGACGGTTGATAAGTCTTTGTGCAGCACCCGCTGTGTAAAGACCTGCCGGACGAGTACCCGGAACCATGATGTTGGCTCTGGTCTTTTCACGACAACCCATTGCAAGAACAATACTTCCTGCGCTTACGCGGGTCATACCGTACTTGCTGTTTGTTGCGATAACTTCCTTTTTCTCTTCGTCTATGCTAAGCACCATTGAATTTAAAAGTGTTTCTACTTTAAGTTCCTTGGCTTTTTCTACAAATCTTGTGTAGTATTCAGGACCTGTAAGCTCTTCTTTAAAGCGCTGAAGTCCAAATCCCGGATGAATACACTGCTGCAAAATTCCGCCCAAAGCGTAGTCTCTCTCTAAAATAAGAACGTCTTTTGCTCCCTGTTCCTTTGCCGCAATAGCAGCCGCAAGACCCGCAGGACCGCCGCCAATAACAGCTACATCACATTTTATTTCATACATATCAGCAATACTCCTTTCGGTTGGTCTATCGTGTGCTGCCGGTAACCATGTAAGAACCGGCGTTGTTTTTGTTGATATCTGTTGCCTTTAAATTAAGCTCGCGCGCTAATATTTCGATTACCTTAGGACCGCAGAAGCCTCCCTGACAACGTCCCATACCTGCACGTACGCGGCGCTTAATTGCGTCTACACTGCGTGCGCCCAAAGGTCTGTGGATAGCGTCAAGAATTTCTGCCTCGGTAATAGTTTCGCATCTGCAAATAACGTTGCCGTATAGCGGATTTTCACGAACAAGCTCTTCTTGTACTTCAAGAGGCTGTTCACAGAATTTGATAATACCTTTTCTCGTTTTAATAAAGTTGTCCTTTAATACAAATCCTGCACCTGCCATAAGCATCTGTTCAACAACATACTTACCCATTGACAAAGACAAGGTAAGACCGGTAGAACGAACACCCGAAAGGTTTATGTATCCTTCTAAGTCATCATACATATCAAAGTGGAGTCCCTCAGGATTTCTGTTAGGACGAAGTCCGCTGTACTGAGTGATGGTATCTCTGATATTAACGTTTGGAATAAGGTTTCTTACATCATTAACGATGCTGTCGAGACCTTCCTTGGAGGTAGCCTTGTTAACCTTGGACTCCTGGTCTTCTGCAGTAGGTCCAACGAGCATGTTACCATGAATAGTCGGGCACATCAACTTACCCTTTGTAATTTTGGTAGGTATTGGAAGAACAATGTACTCTACCTGGCAGGATGTGTTCTTGTCAAGAATAAAGAACTGGCCCTTTCTTGCAACAACCTTATAGTCTGCCTTGCCGACCATTTCTGCTATCTCGTCGCAGTAAAGTCCTGCGCAGTTAATAACATACTTAGTCTCTATTTCTCCGTTGGTGGTAACAACAGTCTTTACCTTACCGTTTTCCGTAACAATATCTGTTACGCGAGTGTTAAGCATAAACTCTACGCCGTTTGCAAAAGCGTTTTCTGCCAATGCCTGAACAAAAATAAACGGGTCTATAATACTCTCTCTTGGAATGAACAGACCGCCCTTTACCTCAGGGTTAAGGTTCGGCTCCATTTCAAGAAGCTCTTTTGCGCTCTTATATTCTATATCGTATACGTGGTTTTTAAACGCCTTTTGCTTAATAGCAGGCAGCTGTTCAAACTGCTCGTCAGTAATAGCGGGCAATATAGCACCTATTCTGCTAAACGGTACGTCCAGGTCTTTAACAACCTCATCATACATAGGGTTAGCCGCAACAACAAGCTGAGATTCCAAAGTTCCCGGAGCCGCGTCATATCCTGTATGAATAATTGCACTGTTAGACTTGGAAGCATCGCCGCCAACATCTTCATTCTTTTCAACTACAATGACGTTTACGTTGTACTTTGAAAGTTCTCTGGCAACTGCGCAACCTACTGCACCCGCGCCAATAACCACAACATCGGTTTTTTTCATATTTTGATACCTTCCTCTCCATCTACTTCAAAGTTTCACTACTAATTACAATAACATATTGTCACAATGTTGTCAATATGTTGTCAACATTTTGTCAAAAAAATACACCTGAATATGTTAAAATTTCAAGTGTATTTTTCTGTTTGGTCATTTAATCGGCAATAATCACCTTAACACCCATTTTTTCAATGTCGCTCAACATCTTTTTGGGCGCCTTTGAATCACAAATCAAAACGTCGATATCCTCTATATCACAAACCTTGCACATAGTCTGTACTCCAAACTTGCTGAAATCCGCAAGCGCTATAACCTGGTTAGCATTTTTTACAAGGTAGTTTCGCACAAACGCCTCCTCGGACACAAAGTCGGTAACTCCGTCTGTCGTTATTCCCCCGACACCGATAAACACTTTGTTGAAAACAAACTTGTCCATATTATCTATCGTAAACGAGCCTGAAAGCGACAGCTCCTTTGACCTTAGCGTACCGCCGGGAATTATTACCTCGCACCCCTTTTCAGAAAGTGCTATCGCCGTTCTGATAGAGTTTGTAAAAGCATGGATGTTCTTGCCCTCGTCAAGCTGCTTGGCCAAAAGCAATACGTTTGTACCTATGTCGAAAAACACTGCGTCCTGCGAATTAATCAGCTTTTCCGCCTCGGTTGCAATAGCGAGCTTTTCGTCATAATTTAAAGATTCCCTGTTTAAGTAGTTTGGCTCTGCGGTCATAAACTTGTTGCTCGCCGCACCGCCATAGACCTTTTTAATCATACCCTGTTTTTCAAGATACGTCAGGTCTCGCCTTATAGTCTCGATAGATACGCCAAGTCTTTTGACGAGCTCCTCGCTTTTTACAGTGCCCTCTGTATTTATTATTTCAGCAATCTGTTTTCTTCTGTCAAGATTCATTCCATTTACTTCCCTTACAAAAGTTTATACGGTATGTAAATATTTTGGTGCAGAAATATCCTTTTTCTCAATTTCCTGGAAAGGATACAGCGGAGAAGGTATTTTACTAAACGGCAAGTCTTGTAAAACAGGTCCTGCTGCACCGGGAGTAGCTGTGTTGCATACCATATATGATACAGGCTCATATCCTGCACGAAGCGATGTACAAGCCTTTACAGAAACGACTCTGCACAATGTCGGCTCAATTCCAAAGCCTCTGTAAAACTGTAAGTCTCCGTTGTTCTCAGCGTTGCTTGTTAAAAGAATCTGTATTTGGCCAACGGTAATTACCGCACACTTGCCCAGATATCTGTACTGTCCACGCTCTGCCGGTCCCTGCATAGTAAATGTTCCTTTGTGAAGGCTCTTAACCTCTGCGTCTTTAACCAACACAGGCTTGCTGAGCAAAGGAGCTATACTTGCGCCAAGCTCAAAGTCGCCTATTCCGCCGACTCCAAGTTCAAATGCAAGCTCTATTGCCTTTTTGTCGTTAATGGAAACTGCCGCAGACAAAGTGTCCTTGTAAGGAAGCAGGTGTTCAATAACCGTAGCACAGTCACCACACGCACCCGCGTTTGGAGAGTCTGCCGAATCTACGATAACCACCGGCTTATCCTCAGGGTTTTTAATAGCCTCTTCGATTACCTCGTCAATCGTCATAAGAGGTTCGCCCTGTATATCTTCTCTGATATCGAACTCGTCTTCCGCAAGTTCAAGAGCAATCTTCTTAGCTTTCTCCTTGTCATCTGCAACTACAACAACAGTTGATGCAAAGTCAACAATATCCATCCAAGGCTGTGCCTGGAAAATTGTAAAGTCTATAATTTCCCCGCTGTTTTGCATAGCCCACGCCTTGTCCATAAGCTCTTTAAGCTTGCCCTTTGATGTGGTGTATGCGTGAGCAGGTGCTATAACGGGAATCCTTACGGTGCAAGCGTACATCTGCTTTCCCTCAACCTTATCCATCGCCAAAGACGCCGCACGGCAGCCCACTTCGTAGTGGTCGATGTGCGGATATGTACGGTAACCGCATACAAAGTCCACGTTGTTAGCAAACTTGTCGGTTATGTTAGCGTGCAAATCGCAGGAAGCCGCAATCACAACGTCGTCACCAACCAAAGAACGAATGCTCGACAAAATGTCTCCGCAAACGTCGTCGCTTACATCAGAAACCGTAGCTCCGTGTAGCGAAACCACAACCGCATTAAGCGGAAGCGCTTCTTTAATAGCTTTTAGAGTCTTCTCTACAAAGCCGTCAACAACCTCGTGGCTGACAGGAGCGCCACTTTTCGCTCTCATACGGATACCGCCGATAGCTGTATACTCCCTTTTCTTCAAGGTTTCAAGCATACCTCTTACCGTCTCTCCCGCCTTGCCGTTAGAGTTTACAAGATCTTCGCCCTCGTATATTCCTGCGCGCACAAAGTCATCATACTTTGCAAGCACAGGATTAAATGAGTTGGATTCCTGCAAAAACTCACAAACAAAAACCCTCTTTAACTGTTTGTCCATAGTTATAACTCCCCCTATATCCCTTAAATAATTAATAAATTAACCCCATAGGAATTTGCATATTTATTCTACAACAAAACAAATGACTTGTAAAGACCCTATTTTTATGGTACTATACATATGTAGTTATTAATAATACGGATGTGATTGTGTGAAAACAGTGTATCTTTATACCGACGGCGCATGCAGCGGCAACCCCGGCCCGGGCGGCTACGGCGCTATTTTAAAATATAATAATTATGAAAAGGAAATCTCCGGAGGCGAGCAAAACACCACCAACAACCGAATGGAGCTTACGGCTGTTATAAAGGGGCTCGAGGCCTTGACCGAAAGGTGCCACGTCGTACTTACAAGCGACTCGAAGTATGTAATTGACGCGCTTGAAAAAGGATGGGCTATCGGTTGGAGACAAAAGGGCTGGATGCGTTCTAAAAACGAAAAGGCGCTAAACCCCGACCTTTGGGACGTTCTTTTAAAGCTCGTAGAGTACCACGAAATTGAGTACCATTGGGTTAAAGGGCACGCAGGCCATCCGGAGAACGAAAGGTGCGACGCTCTGGCTGTCGCGGCAATAGAAAAGTTTAAAAATGTGTAAAACAAAGCGGAGATAAGTCATCTTATCTCCGCTTTTTTGCATAAAAAAATGGAAGAAACAAAGTTTCTTCCATTTTTATTTTAAAAATTATTATTTAATCATGCTTGCAACTTCTGAAGCGAAGTCGTCATTTCTCTTTTCGATACCCTCGCCCTTTTCAAAGCGAACGAAATCTACAAGCTTAACGCCCTTGGATGCAAGGTACTTTTCAACCTTAAAGTTAGAATCCTTAACGAACTCCTGCTGGTTTAAGCAGTTCTGCTCGTAGAACTTGTTAACCTTACCGATAAGCATTTTTTCCAAAATGTTTTCAGGCTTGCCTGCATTTTTCGGGTCTTCCTTCATCTGTGCCAAGATGATGTGCTTTTCGTGTTCAAGGTCTGCTTCAGGAACAGTAGTCTTGTCAAGGTAAGAAGGATTCATAGCTGCGATCTGCATTGCTACGTCTCTTGCAGCTTCCTTAGCTTCTGGGTTTGAAAGGTCGCCTTCAACCTTAACCATAACACCGATTCTTCCGCCCATGTGGATATAGTCCACAACGCTACCTTCGAAACGAGCGAACCTTCTAAGGTTCATGTTCTCGCCGATTTTAGCAATCTTCTCTGTAAGCATATCCTTGATTGTAACAGATGCATCGTCAACATAAGCGGACGAAAGCAAAGCGTCAACGTCAGCAGGGTTTGTAGCGATAACCTGTTTTGCAATATTCTTAATAAGTTCCTGGAACTCTGCGTTTTTAGCAACAAAGTCTGTCTCAGAGTTAACTTCAACCATAGCGGCAACGTTACCGTCTACCAAGATGTCAACCATACCCTCAGAAGCTATTCTGCCGGCCTTTTTCTCAGCTGTTGCAAGACCCTTTTCTCTCAAAAAGTCCATAGCCTTGTCGAAATCGCCGTTAGTCTCTGTAAGAGCCTTTTTACAGTCCATCATACCGCAACCGGTTTTTTCACGCAAATTTTTAACATCTGCAGCTGTAAAACTCATATATATAGTCTCCTTTTGATTAAATTATTCAGCGTCCGCTGCTGCTTCCTCGCCAGCTTCTTCAACTGACATAGATTCGCCCTGTTTTGCTTCCAAAACAGCGTTTGCTATACATTCAACAATCAACTTAACCGCACGGATAGCGTCGTCGTTACCCGGGATAACGTAGTCAACTTCTTCCGGATCACAGTTTGTATCAACGATTGCAACAACCGGGATGTTAAGTCTCTTAGCTTCAGCCATAGCGATTTTCTCTTTACGAGGATCTACTACGAACATAACGCCAGGCATGTTCTTCATTTCCTTAATACCGCCGAAGTTCTTTTCAAGCTTTTCCATTTCTTTTCTAAGCTTCATAACTTCTTTCTTAGGCAAAAGGTCGAAAGTGCCGTCGTCTTCCATCTTCTGTAACTGATAGAGACGGTCAATACTCTTTCTGATAGTCTTGAAGTTTGTAAGCATACCACCGAGCCAACGGTTGTTAACATAGTACATGCCAACCTTTTTAGCTTCCTCAGTGATTGCTTCTTGAGCCTGCTTCTTTGTTCCGACAAAAAGGATGTCCTTGCCGTCCAAAACAACGTCTCTTACGAAAGCGTAAGCATCCTCAATCTTCTTTGCAGTCTTCTGCAAGTCGATGATGTGAATACCGTTTCTTTCTGTGAAAATGTACTCTGCCATTTTCGGGTTCCATCTGCGAGTCTGGTGACCGAAGTGTACACCTGCCTCGAGCAGCTGTTTCATTGAAATTACTGCCATTTTAAAATTCCTCCTTGTTTTTATACCTCCGCCCTGCGTCATTTTTGTGCACAACCAAAAAAGGCAACAGCACACAAATCCGCCAAGCGTGTGTATTTTTAGCCGTTTTTACACAGCCTTGTTATTATATCACATATTTTTTATGATTTCAAGTGCTTTTTGCGAAATTTTTTCATATCTTTCCTTTTTATTCTTGATTCTCTCTTCCAAAGACGGCAATATGCCGAAATTCACATTCATAGGCTGGAAGTTTTTGCCGCAGTATCCTGAGACATACTCGGCCAAAGCGCCGTGCGCCGTAGCCTTGTCGAACACCACTTTTTCCTTGCCAAGAGCCTTTTGCGCCGCGTTTATTCCGGCTACAAGTCCGCTTGCGGTGCTCTCAACATACCCCTCAACACCTGTTATCTGCCCTGCGAAGAATACGTCGGGGTGCTTTTTGACATTATATGTGTTGTCTAAAAGTTTAGGCGAGTTGATGTATGTGTTTCTGTGCATAACGCCGTAGCGCGCAAACGTTGCGTTTTCAAGACCCGGTATCATGCTAAAAACCCTTTTTTGCTCAGGGAATTTAAGGTGTGTCTGAAATCCCACGATGTTATACATAGTTCCCTCTTTGTTGTCTTGTCTAAGCTGTACAACCGCGTGATTTCTGGTACCGTCAGGTCTGTCAAGCCCAACAGGTTTTAGCGGCCCAAAGAGCAAGGTGTCCTTGCCCCTTTTCGCCATAACCTCCACAGGCATACACCCTTCAAAAACGTTGTTTTCAAAGTCTTTAAGCTCCGCGGTCTCGGCGTTTACCAAAGCTTCCCAAAACGCCTCGTACTCCTCCTTGGACATAGGGCAGTTGATGTAGTCGTCTCCGCCCTTGCCGTAGCGTGCCGCCTTGTAGGTTATGTCGTGGTCTATGCTGTCGTACATCACAATCGGCGCGGCAGCGTCAAAAAAGTGTAGGTATTCTTCCTTGTCTGTCAGCCTTTCAATCTCGCCTATCAGCGCGTCGGAAGTCAAAGGCCCCGTAGCTATAACAACTATCCCGTCAGGGATTTTCGACACTTCCGTGTTTAAAACAAGCTCGATGTTAGGGTGGCTTTTAATCTTTTCGGTAATCATAGCCGAAAAGCCTTCTCTGTCCACCGCCAAAGCCCCGCCCGCAGGGACGCGTGTTTTGTCCGCGCACTCCATAACAAGCGAGCCTAAAAGCCTCATCTCTTCTTTTAAAAGGCCAACAGCGTTTGACAGTCCGTCAGCTCTTAGCGAATTGCTGCACACAAGCTCGGCGAGCCCGTCGCTTTTATGTGCGGGCGATTTTTTGTCCGGCTTCATTTCCAAAAGCCTTACCTTCACGCCCCTGTTTGCAGCCTGCCAAGCCGCTTCGCAGCCCGCAAGCCCTGCTCCTATAACAGTTACCGTCATCTGGTCTTAGTCTCCTTAACGTCTTCGTATCCACACTTTTCGTCAGCGCAATACGTCCTCTTTTTGCCTCTGAAACGGTTTTCCAAAAGTAAGCCGTTACACTTAGGGCACTTTTCTTTAAGCGGTGTGTCCCATGTCATAAAGTCGCAACCGGGGTTGTTTTCACAGCCGTAATAGGTCTTGCCCTTTTTAGATTTTTTAATCAAAATCTTGCCGTTACACTTCGGGCACTGTGCGCCCGATTCTTTGACAATCGGCTTTGCGTTTCTGCACTCGGGGAAACCGGGACACGCCAGGAATTTTCCAAACCTGCCCATCTTATACACCATCATTCGTCCGCACTTTTCGCAAGGCACGTCGGAAACCTCGTCCTCTATCTTGATGGTACCTATCGCCTCTTCCGCAAGCTTGAGCGTCTTTTCAAACGGGCCGTAAAATTCCGATATAATCTTAACCCATTCTTCCTCGCCGTCCTCGACCTTGTCGAGCTTATCCTCCATATTAGCCGTAAACTCTATGTCAACTATATCGTTAAAATGCTCTTTCATAAGGTCGGTAATAATTGTACCAAGCTCTGTTGAATAAAGGGTTTTACCCTTTCGTGAGATATAGTTTCTTGCTAAAATCGTGGTTATTGTGGGGGCGTAAGTACTCGGGCGTCCGATTCCTTCCTCCTCCATGGTACGTATCAAAGAAGCCTCTGTGTACCTCGCAGGCGGCTCGGTGAAGTGCTGAGTGTGCTCAAGCTTGGACAAATTAAGCTCCTCACCTTCCGAAAGAGACGGCAAAACTCCGTCGTCCTCTTCCTTGGTGTCCGCGCCTTCGACGTAAATCTTCATAAATCCGGCAAACTTCACGCTCGAGCCGTTTGCCTTAAATGTATATCCGTTAGCGTCTATACTTACCGAAACAGTATCTATAACCGCAGACGCCATCTGGCTTGCGACAAAGCGCTCCCAAATCAGCTTATAAACTTTATAAAGGTCGGGAGTAACCTTGTCCTTTATGTCCTCAGGAGTTATCGTTATGTCAGACGGTCTTATAGCTTCGTGCGCGTCCTGTGCGCCCTTTTTAGCCGCATAAACTCTTGGGGTTTTCGGGGCATATTCGCTACCATAAACCTGCTTTATATAGTCAAACGCCGCCGTCCTCGCCTCGTCAGATATACGCAAAGAGTCGGTTCTCATATATGTTATAAGACCGATAGTACCCTTGCCCTTTACCTCCACGCCTTCATAAAGCTGCTGAGCACCCTGCATAGTCCTTCTGGAAGTAAAGTTAAGCTTTCTTGACGCCTCCTGCTGAAGCGTACTTGTAATGAACGGGTTAGCAGGGTTTTTAATCTTGTCCTTTTTAGCAACCGAGCTTACGATATACTTTGCTCCGTCAATTTTTTCAAGAATCTTTTTAACATCAGCCTCATTGGAAAGCTCAGTCTTTTTGCCTCCCACGCCGTAAAAGTGTGCGTTAAACTTCTTTTTGTCCCCGCTTTTGTTAAGCTTTGCGTCTATCGTCCAATATTCCTTTGGAACAAACGCCTCAATCTCTCTTTCGCGGTCGACTACAAGCCTGGTGGCAACGGACTGCACCCTGCCTGCGCTAAGGCCTTTTTTAACCTTTTTCCAAAGCAGCGGGCTGATTTTGTATCCGACAATTCTGTCCAGAATTCGACGCGCCTGCTGGGCGTCTACCAAGTCCTTGTCGATTTCGCGAGGGTTTTTCACCGCGTTTTGTACCGCAGTTTTGGTAATCTCGTTAAAAGTAATACGGTACGTGTTTTTCTCGTCTATATCAAGGACCGACGCAAGATGCCATGAAATAGCCTCTCCCTCACGGTCAGGGTCGGTTGCGAGAAAGACTTTTTTCGACGCCTTTGCTTCCTTTTTAAGCTTAGCGAGCAAGTCTCCCTTGCCTCTGATTGTTATATATTTAGGTTCAAAATTATTCTCTACATCTATTCCAAGCTGACTTTTCGGCAAATCACGTATATGCCCGTTAGATGCAAGAACGTTGTAATTCTTGCCAAGATATTTTTTAATAGTCTTTGCTTTTGCGGGTGACTCCACCACAACAAGGTAATCAGCCATAATATTCCTCCTTAACAGCATAATATGTATTGTTTGCCGGGAAGTGATTTTACAATTCCATTAAGTTCCAACATAAACAGACACTGGTTAACGACCGAAATTTCAATACCGCAGTCAAAACATATCCTGTCTATATGTGTCGGAACGTCTTTTTTAAGTACCTCTACGACCGCCCTCTGGTCAAAGGTCAGGTCTTTTAAGGCGTCGTTTTTGCGCCTTTGTTCTTTATCTTCGCTGTATATAGTCTCTGCGAGAAGTTCGGGGTTGTCATACGCCATATCAACCAGCACGTCCTTTGCGCAGGTTACAAGCCTCGCTCCCTCACGGATAAGACGGTTTGGCGCTTCGCTTAGCGGGTTGTCTGCGTTGCCGGGTACGCACATAACCTCTTTGCCCTGGTCCATAGCTAAGTTAGCAGTTATTGTAGACCCACTGGACGCCTTGCCCTCAATTACAATTACCGCCTCCGACATACCGCTTACTATTCTGTTTCGCACAGGGAAGCACGACGGCTTGGGCGCTGTGCCGGGCAGAAATTCCGTAACCACCGCTCCGTTTAGGGCAATCAACTCCTTTAAAGACTTGTTTTCGGGCGGGTAAATTATATCTATTCCGCAGCCTAAAACGGCTATCGTCTTTCCTCCTGCGCGGATTGCTCCTTCGTGCGCGGAGCTGTCTATTCCTCTTGCCATTCCGCTTATTATATAAGCCCCTGCTTTTGCAAGGTCGTGTGCCATCTTCTCTGCCATATTGTGGCCATATATGCTCGGTTTTCGCGAGCCTACTACCGCAATCGGAAGGTCGTCCGGCCCAAAAAGCTCACCCTTAACGAACAAAAGGACGGGCGCGTCGGAAATGTTTTTTAACGTCGAAGGATATTTTACATCATAAAATGTAACTATGTCAACACCCCATAGGTCGCATTTTTCGACAACACTTTTCGCTTCTTCTAAGCTTTTGTCCGCCATCTTTTCAAGATGTGCGCGACTTATCCCCTCAAAACGCGAAAGCTCCATGATATCTGCATTATATATTTCCTTAAACGAGCCGTAATATTCACACATCTTAGGCGAAACTGCGCTTCCTGCGCCAAAGATTTTAAGCAGCCATACTGCATAGACCTTTTCCATTACGCTACCTCTTTTTACTGATTTTTTGTCTGAATATTTCGTACATAACCACGCTGCCCGCGACGGCTGCGTTTAACGACTCAGCGCCACCAAGCATAGGAATCTTAATGCGAATGTCAGACATTTTTGCGACCTCGTCGCTTACGCCGTGGGCCTCGTTGCCCACAACGACTGCCGTCTTTTTCGGAAAGTCCGTTTCGTAAAGGTCGGTAGATCCGTCTAAAAGGGTAGATACTAACGTATATCCCGAAAGCTTTTCTTTAAGCTCGTCCACTTCCATAAAATATAGCGGTATTCTGAAAATCGAGCCCATCGCAGAGCGCACCACCTTTGGGCTGTAAGGGTCAACCGTACCCTTTATTAAAACTACGCCGTCTACTCCGCTGCACTCTGCCGTACGGATAAGTGTGCCAAGGTTTCCGGGGTCAGAAACGTTGTCTGCTATAAGCAAGGTGTCGCCACAAAGCTCGTCAACATCACGCATCCTCATCTTACAAACCGCAACTATTCCCTGCGTGGTCGTCGTGTCGGAGAGCGCGCCAAACATCTTGTCGTCTATCATATATGTATCAACATCATAAAGCTCACCCTTGTAGCTTCGAGACACAAATATATATTCAGCGTCCCCCGCTGATACAGCATCCATAACAAGCCTCTTGCCCTCCGCGATATAACGGCCCTGCTTTTGCCTTTCAGCGCGTGAAAGCAGCTTTTTAGTCTGTTTATACACCTTGTTTTCCAAAGAAGTAATTTCTTTAACCATGCCCCAACACCGCCAATAAAAATTTATTCGTGTAAATGTCAAAATGGGGACGCAAACTATGCGACCCCATTAATTATAATTATTTTCTTGCAGCCTTTGCAGTTTCTACCAAAGAAGCAAAAGCAGCAGCGTCAGACACTGCAATTTCAGCAAGCATCTTTCTGTTGATGTTAATACCAGCTTTTTTAAGTCCGTTCATCATTGTGCTGTAGTTCATGCCGTTAGCACGTGCAGCAGCGTTGATACGAGCGATCCAAAGCTGACGGAAATCTCTCTTTTTAAGCTTTCTGCCAACGTACGCATGAGACATAGCCTTCATAACAGCTTCATTAGCAGTTCTGAAAAGACGGCTTCTGCCACCTCTGTATCCCTTCGCAAGCTTCAATATTTTTTTATGTCTTTTTCTGGTGTGCATTGCACCTTTAATTCTGGCCATTTATATAGTCCTCCTTAGCGTCTAATAATAATCTTACTTGTACGGAATTAACTTCTTGATAACTGCTGCGTTTGAATCGTGGCAGTAAGCAGTCTTTCTAAGACCTCTTTTTCTCTTAGTTGTCTTTTTGTTTAAGATGTGGCTACGAAATGCGGAACCTCTTTTAACCTTACCTGAAGCAGTAAGTTTAAATCTTTTAGCCGCACCTCTGTGTGTTTTTATCTTATTAGCCATAAAGCATTCTCCTTTCGTTTAGACTCCGCACCGCGGAAAATCTTGATATATTATTTTTCTCCGCCTTTCGGTGAGATAAACATTGACATATTTCTGCCTTCCATTTTTGGATTCTTCTCAACTGTGCCGACCTCTTCGGTCTCATCTTTAAAGCGCATTAAGATATCCTCGCCGAGTGAAGCGTGTGTAACCTCTCTACCTCTGAAACGAACGGTTACCTTAACCTTGTTACCACTCTTTAAAAACTTTTTAGCGTTATTAACCTTGGTGAAAAAATCGTGGTCATCAATGTTAGGTGTAAGACGAACTTCCTTTGTTTCAACGACCTTTTGGTTTTTACGCTGTTCCTTTTCCTTTTTGGCAATCTCGAAGCGATACTTGCCGTAGTCCATAATCTTGCATACAGGCGGAACTGCGTTAGGAGCAATCTTAACTAAGTCAAGGTCCTTTTCAGCGGCAATTTCAAGCGCCCTCTGAGAAGTAACTATACCCAGCTGTTCTCCCTCGCTTCCAATCAAGCGAACTTCCTTATCTTTGATTTTTTCGTTAATGATGTGCTCTTTGCTGATAACGTGCACCCCCAAAAATAAAAGTGTGGACAGCCAAAGCTATCCACACACAAATACAAATAAAATTTAAGATTGTGTAACCTAAAATGCTAAGCGCGCAAATAGGTGAGAAATTGGATAACTTCTGCTTGCCATAATAGGTTAACACACGAATAAGCTTTTGTCAAGGGTTTTTAATAAAAAATTTTTCACTTTTATTGACAACTTATATCGCGATTGATTTTAGCCTTAAAGTATGTTAGAATATTTAACACAAGCTTTTTAGGAGGTGGCCGGTATGATGACGGTTGAAATAATCGCAGTGGGTAAAATTAAAGAGAAATTTTATATCGACGCCCTGGCGGAATATTCCAAAAGGCTTGGCCGCTACTGCAACTTTAAAATAACGCAAGTTTCAGACTTCCCCGACGACCCGCTTGAAGCAAAACGCGAGGCAGAGCTTATACTTCCTAAAATCAAGGGCATGTGCGTACCGCTTTGCGTAGAGGGCAAGCAGATGTCCAGCGAAAAGTTTGCGGACTTTATAAAGCGTTGCTCGGTTGAAGGCAACTCGCACATCTGCTTTATAATCGGCGGCTCCAACGGGCTTGACGAGAGTGTTAAACAAAAGGGGAAACTTATGCTTTCGTTTTCCGAGATGACATTCCCCCACCAGCTTATGAGGGTTGTGCTCGCTGAGCAGATTTACCGCGCTTTTAAAATCATAAATAACGAAACATACCACAAATAACAAAGGCACTATTGACTTATAAAAATGTTGTGTTAAAATAATGTTGGATTTTAGCTCTATTTATAATAGAAGCTAAATATCGAAAAGAAACGGAGAATTAATATGAAAGATACTTTGGCAGTTGCGATTACCGACAACGCAGCCCTTAGAATATACGCTGCAACAACCACCGCCCTCGTTTCCGAGGCACAAAGGATACACAAGACACTTCCGCTTGCTACTGCGGCTCTTGGCAGGACTCTTACCGCAGGCGCTATGATGAGCGCTATGCAAAAGGACGAAAACGTCTCTTTGACAATCCGCTTTAACGGCGACGGCCCGTTGGGTACCTTGGTGGTTGTAACAGGAGCAGACTCTACCGTAAGAGGCTATGTTCAAAACCCCGCTGCCGACCTTCCTCTTCGCGCCGACGGCAAAATCGACGTTGGCGGCGGAATAGGCAAAAACGGCTACGTCAGCGTTATAAGGGACATGGGAAAGGGTACAAACCCGTATGTCGGACAGGTGGAAATTTCGACAGGCGAAGTCGCAGAAGACTTAACATATTACTACGCAACCAGCGAGCAGACACCGACCGCAATCTCCCTTGGAGTTTTGGTGGACAGAGATTTTTCGCCCAAGTCGGCAGGCGGTTTTATAATCCAGATGATGCCGGGCTGGGGAGTAGACGACGAGCAGATAATATCTGCAATCGAAAAAAGACTTGCAGAAATCAAGCCTATCAGCACCTTGGTCGCAGAGGGCATGAGCGCAACAGATATTATCCAGACACTTTTAGACGGAATTACTCCGTACCATATTCTAAAAGAAACTACTCCTGCATACAAATGTAACTGTACACGTCAAAGAGTAGAGCGTGCTCTTATATCAATCGGCAAAAAAGACCTCGCATCTTTAATGGAGGACGGCAAGGACGTACCCGTAGACTGCAACTTTTGTGACAAGGTTTATTCGTTTACTGCGGAAGATATTGGGGTTCTTTTGAAAAAATGCACAAGATAGCCATGTCTTTTAAAAAAATCATATTTTTTTGAAAAAAAGTATTGACAATCCTTTTTCAATGCGATATAATATAACTCGCTGACGGGTTGAGAGATTAGTTCCCGTTGTAGTTTTTAGAATTGTGGCCGAGTAGTTCAGTTGGTTAGAATGCCAGCCTGTCACGCTGGAGGTCGTGGGTTCGAGCCCCATCTCGGTCGCCATTTCTATTTTTGGGAGCATAGCTCAGCTGGGAGAGCATCTGCCTTACAAGCAGAGGGTCATAGGTTCGATCCCTATTGTTCCCACCAACATATGCCTCTGTAGCTCAGTTGGTAGAGCATGGGACTGAAAATCCCAGTGTCAGTGGTTCGATTCCACTCGGAGGCACCATCTTAATATGCGGGAGTGGCTCAGTGGTAGAGCGTCACCTTGCCAAGGTGAACGTCGCGAGTTCGAATCTCGTCTTCCGCTCCATAAAGACGCTTTACAATGCGTCTTTTATTTTACTAATTATTAATTTTATATATGGCGCTATAGCCAAGTGGTAAGGCAGAGGCCTGCAAAGCCTTTACCCCCGGTTCAAATCCGGGTGGCGCCTCCAAAAAGAAACGACAACTTTCTTAGGAAAGTTGTCGTTTCTTTTTGTGTTCTTATCTATTAACTATTCTTTCTTCACTTTTCACTAAAATTTTTTTAGATTCCAACCGACAATTGTCAATAAAGCCAATTGATTTTCCGATATACTTAATAGTATAATTGTCTTGCATACGATATGTGAAATTTTGTTGCACAAAACCTGCTCCCGACTGAGCAGGGCATAGGGTTTAGATAATGAACATATAGCGAAAAGGAGATTAAATATGTTATCATCACAAGAAGTTATGCAACTATTACAAAGTCTGATTTGGTTGTTGGCAGGTGTAGGTGTTTTTATTGTAGGAATGAACTTTATGGGCGACGCTTTGGAAAGAAGCGCCGGAACAGGTATGAAACGCTTGCTTGAAAGAATAAGCAATAATAGATTTTCGGGTGTTGGCATCGGTGCGGGTGTAACCGCAATTATCCAGAGTTCATCCGCAACCTCCGTAATGGTTATAGGTCTTGTTAATGCAGGAGTTATGACTCTTATGCAAGCAACGCCTATTATTATGGGTGCAAATATCGGAACAACAATCACAGGTGTTCTTGTTGCCCTAAAAAATGACTGGTTCAATATGGCGATGTACGTTCTTGCTTTTGCAGGCGTGATGATGGGCTTTGCCAAAAAGGAAAAGGTTAAAATTGCCGGCAGCCTCTGCTGCGGTCTTGGCTTAATATTTGTTGGCCTTAATATTATGAGCAGTGAACAGGCTTTTGGAAACCCACTTGTTGAAAATTTGTTTACCGAAATTTTCAAAAAGATTGATTTTCCTCTCCTTTTGATATTGGTGGGCGTTATCTTTACGGCGCTAATACAAAGTTCTTCTGCTTCCACAGGTGTTGTTATTACCATGGTTGGCTCAGGTGTTCTTCCGCTTGACCTGGCGTTATTTATTATTCTCGGGGCAAATATCGGCACATGTGTAACAGCTCTTCTTGCTTCTGTAGGTGCAAATGCCAACTCTAAAAGAGTTGCCCTCATACACTTTACATTTAACTCGATTGGCACGGCATTGTTTACTGTACTCATCTGGTTGTTTAGAGAGCCGGCGGTAAATTTATTGGTATCCGCCTTCCCCAAAGACGACCCGATGTCTCTGCAGATGAGAGTTTCCCTTTTCCACGTTATATTCAACACAACCACCACGTGCTTGTTGCTTCCGTTTACAAAACAGCTTGTTGACTATTCGTGCGCTATAATCAATGAAGATAAGGAACCCAAAAAAGAGTTAACTCTTAAATACGTTGACGAAAGACTCATTTCTACTCCCTCCATTGCGCTTATGCAGGTTAAAAAAGAAATTGATTATATGATTTCTCTGGCAGAGGAAAACACACGCTTAAGCTTTACGTCAATAGAAACGGGTTCTATGGATGGTAATGACCGAATTTCCGAAAACGAAAAAATTATTAACTTTACAAACAGTGCTTTAACCAGATTTTTGATTAAACTGTCTGCCGAAGTTGAGGGAAGCAACGAAGAAATTATCGGTTCATATTTCCACGTTTTAAACGACCTTGAACGTATCGGCGACCATGCTGAGAATTTCAACGAAATTGCTATTGAAATGGCAAACAAAAACATTTCTTTCTCAGAACATGCCCTTGAGGGAATTACAAAAATGTGCAACACCGTTATGCAGATGTTTGCAATAGCATTAAATACATTTGAGACATTACATAAAGAAGAGCTAACCACCTTGACACGGTTGGAGAATAGTGTTGACGATATGAAAAAAGAATTCATTGCCGGCCACTTCGCAAGACTTGCAGAGGGTAATTGCAGTGTTGATGTAAGTCCTTATTATTCATCCGTTATAATCGGACTCGAAAGGATTGCCGACCACCTTGTTAATGTAGGGTACAGTATTGTTGATCCTACAGGCTCTCAAAAAGATATAAATTAAAATACACTCATATCCGTTTACAGCCATGAAATCAAAAACCTGCTACTTTCGTAGCAGGTTTTTTCTATATCTTCGCTTTTAATTTCGGTATTATAAGCGCCATCGCAATCGGGAACGCCGCCATAGTCAGCATCGCCATTTTAATTGCAAAGTCTCCGCCGCCCAAAAGGCCCGATATCCAGCCGACAAGGCTGGGCCCCGACGTGCACCCCACGTCCCCGGCAAGAGCTAAAAGGGCGAACATCGTCGTTCCTCCGTAGGATATTTTCCTCGCCGCAAGGCTGTAAACCCCTGGCCACATAATACCCACAGTAAATCCCGATACCGCACACGCCAAAACAGACACCAAAGGGTACGGCGAAAGCGCGGCAACAAAATAGCACGCAGCGCACATAACGCTGCTTATGCCAATCGCTTTTGTAAGGTTAAGCCGCAGACTAAACCGACTGTACATAAGCCTCGACACACCCATAAGAACAGCAAAAGCGCAAGGCCCTAAAACATCTCCCAAAGTCTTTGTAACGCCAAGCCCCATCTCCGCAAAATACGACGCCCACTGAGCCATGGCAAGTTCAGACGCCCCCGCGCAAATCATTAAAACAGCCAAAAGCCAAAACATACTGTTTGTAAAAAGCGCCTTCATCGGCGAGCCGTCAGCGTCTCCTTTTAGAGTGCAAACAGGCACCTTTAAAAACAAAAGCGCGTTAAAAAGCGGTATCAAAGCCCAAAGGAAAGAAAGATAGTACCACTTTTCTACCCCAACCGCTACAAAATAGACTGTCGAAAGAGCCGTAACCGTCAGCTGCCCCCAGCAATAAAAGGAGTGTAATATGTTCATCGTGCCTACCTTGTTAGAGGTAGGCATAGCCTCTACCATAGGGCTTACGAGCACCTCAATAAGCCCTCCGCCAACCGCATATATCACTATCGAAATAACCAAAACGGGATAAATGTTGCCGGGCGCAATAATCGGCGCAAGTCCTAAAAGACCAAGGCCCGCCGACACCGCAAAGTGCGCCATTACGATAAGAGACCTGTACCCAAACTTGTCTGTATATTTGGCCGCGGAAAAGTCCACCGCCATCTGTATTACAAAATTAATAGTTATCAAAAGCCCGATTTTTTCAAGCGATATGCCGTAATCTGTCCCAAACATAGCAAACAAAAGCGGCATAAAGTTGTTGGCTACCGCCTGAGTTACGTAGCCGACACAACAGGCATACAGGCTGTGTTTATGCGTAAACGTCATGTCAATCCTCTCTTTTTTCACAATATAGAATATTTTAACACATTTTTACACATTTTTCAATTATCACAAAGGGAAGCTTTGTTTTTGCGTCGGTCTTTTATAAATATGTTGTAATGTCGCATTTAATTACATATATTGACGCAAAAGTGTTGACAAATATTCTTAAAATAATGTACAATATGATAGAGGAGATATGTAATTATGAGAGTTATATCAGGCATAGCAAGAGGCTGTTCTCTTACCTCTTTAGAGGGGCTTAGCACCCGACCGACAACAGACAGAGTTAAGGAAGCTATGTTTTCAATTATAAACTTCTATATTTCCCAAAGCAACGTGCTCGACCTGTTTTCAGGCAGCGGTGCTCTTGGTATCGAGGCGCTAAGCCGTGGCGCTAAAAGATGCGTCTTTGTCGAAAGTTCCGCGCAGGCGCTTGGCGTTGTTAATAAAAACCTTGAAAAAACCAAACTCAAAGATTTGGCAGTCGTTAAAAATACGGATTTTAAAAGCTTTTTATCCTCGTGTACGGAAGTGTTCGATATAATCTTGCTCGACCCGCCGTACAACAAAAAAATGTGCGACGAGGCTTTGAAGATAATATTTGACAAAGGCCTGCTTTCAGACGACGGGATTATCGTTTGCGAAACAGAGCACGGTGAAGAAATAGAAACAGAATTTTTCTTTAAAAAGAGCTATAAATACGGCAAAACACAACTTTCATTATTCAGTAAGGACGGTTAATATGGAAAAAATAGCAATATACCCCGGAAGTTTCGACCCATGTACGCGCGGTCATCTTGATATAATCGAAAGAAGCGCAAAAGTTTTCGACAAGATAATCGTTGCGGTACTTATAAATAGCGAAAAAACCCCTGCCTTTACCCTGGAGGAAAAGCTTATGTTTTTAAAGATGTCTACAAGCCATCTTAAAAACGTGGAGGTTTGTTCATTCAACGGCCTGCTTGCAGAGTTTGCGACCCAGGTTGGGGCCAAGGTTTTAATCAAGGGTCTTCGCGCTGTTTCAGACTTTGAGTACGAGTTTCAGATGTCTCTTACCAACCGCAAAATCAACCCCGAGCTTGAAACCCTGTTCATGACCACCGCGTCGGAAAATATGTACCTAAGCTCCAGTATCGTACGCGAAATCGCACGCCTCGGCGGAGATATCGACGGAATGGTGCCGGACGTTATTAAAGATTTTATTTACAAAAAATATCAATAAGGAGGACAAGACCATGGAAGGTATGGAAATGTTAGACCAGTTGGAGGACATAATAGAAAGCAGTCACAACATGCCGTTTGTCGGCAAGGCGTTAATAGACAAGGACGAGCTTTTGGACCTTATACAAGAGCTGAGGCTTAAAATTCCGGATGACCTTAAACAGGCAAAGTGGATAAAGGGCGAAAGACAAAGAATCCTGCTCGAAGCTCAAAAGGAAGCTACCGCCATCATCAAGTCCGCAGAAGACAAGATTATCTCTATGATTAACGAAAATGAAATCACTAAAAAGGCTAACGAAGCTGCCGAGGAGATTATCAAAAACGCCAACACCAAGGCAAGAGAAATCCGAAACGCCACAAGGCAGTACGTAGACACTGCCCTTGCAGACTCGGAAAAGGTGCTTGAACGCACCCTTGCTACTTTGCACGACAACAGGCTTGCTATGCAGCAGAATCACGCCAAAAAACAGGTTCAGATCGACGACGTAATCGAGCAGGAACCTACCGAATAATTCACCACAGGGGCAAAATAATTTTATGAGAATCAGAAAAAAGAAAAACGCAGACAAGCGCCTTTTAAAGTGCGGAACACTTTGTGTTTCAAACCCGCAAGACTATAAGGGCAAATGGAAAAGTGTCTTTGCAAACGACAACCCCGTCCACTTGGAAGTAGGCTGCGGCAAAGGTGCGTTTGTTGCCGGTATGGCAAAGGCTAATCCGGGCATCAACTTTATAGCCGTGGAGCTTTGCCTTGACGTAATGGTGCTTGCTGCCGAAAAGGCGCTGGAACAACAGCTACCAAACGTCAGGTACATAAACGGCGACGCCAGACTCTTAGAAGAATTTTTGGAAAAAGGCGAATGCGACCGCATATACCTTAACTTCAGCGACCCGTGGCCCAAAAGCGGCCACAAAAAAAGACGCCTTACATACGCGTCCTTTTTAGATATTTATAAAAGAGTTTTAAAGAAAGACGGAGAAATCCACTTTAAAACCGACAACATGAAGCTGTTTGAGTTCTCGATTGAGTCTTTAAGCCAAAACGGCTGGAAAATCAAGAACCTTTCCTTAGACCTTCATAACAGCGGCTTTTCGGGAAATGTTATGACAGAGTACGAGACCCGTTTTTCACAGATGGGCCAGCCAATCTACCGCTTAGAAGCGTACTGATTGGAAAACAGCTCCAATATTTTAATCTTAAAGTTCACCTTACCTTTGGACGTGATTATATCATATTCGTCCTTAGTAAGCGTGGACTTTAACTGTTCATAGCCCCTCTCGGTCAGCACCCCGTCCTCTGCCGCAAAGCAAAGCTGAGGGTATAAAACACACCACCAGTTTTGCCCCTCTCCCTCTCCGAGCAATATTCTAAGGGCGTTGTATCTGCCGCTTGGGAAGGTGGCGGACTCATACTCTCTTTGTGGAAACTCAAAGGTCCCGAACGTTGCCCTCGCCCCATAGGCGCATCCATATTTTTTTGCACTTTGGGTTGCGAATTCCTCAATATTTCTTAAGTTCTCTTTAATTATTTCGGCGGTCTGCAAGGCGCTTTTGCTTTCTCTTAGCATCGGCTCTATATATTTTGCAACATCGTCTCTGATTTTTATTTTAACCGCCTGGTCCTGCTCGCTGTCGCTGTTTGCGAGTATGTGGAACCGAACCACGCTTTCGGAAATGTTTGCGGCAGCCTCCGTGTAATATGAACTTACATACGAGGTCATAACCACACCCAACAAAAGCGACCACAATATTTTCTTTGTTATTTTAAGATTAATCAACCTTTCAAAAATCATATGTATCCCCCTTCGCCTTAATTATTGACACCATTTTTTTGCAATATACCATTGTTTTTTTCTGCAAAATAGTTTATAATATGAAACATCACAAACACAGGTGGTTTTATTATGCCAAAAAAGATACTTATCATAAGCTCTGAATACACAGGCCGAGGACACAAAAGCATTTCCGACGCGATGTGTGAACAATTTAATAAAATGCCCGACACCGAAGTCTCTGTTTTAGAGGGTTTTAGTATGACGGGCAAGGCGGGCATAAGAATCAGCAAGTTTTACGGCCCATTAACCCGCACTTCCAAAAAGGCGTGGGGCATCGGCTGGAACCTTGTCCAGCAAAATCCCGACCCTGTAACCAAGACGATAAAGACTATTATAAGCAAATGCTTCGCTTCCGTAGTTCGTCGGGAAAAGCCTGACATAATCGTTTCGGTACACCCTATTTTTATCGGTTGTATTTTGGATGTTATGGAAAAGAAAAATATCAACATCCCGTTTATCAGTATGTACGCCGACCTTGTTTCGATATCTAACCTCTGGACAGACCCAAGGGCAGATTACAGCATCTGCTATACCCAAGAAGCCATAGACCACTCGTTGTCCGTGGGCGTGCAGCCCGAGAGGATTAAAAAGTTCTCCTTCCCCATAAGAGAGCGCTTTACCTTTGGCGAGCCCGTTTCAGGAAGCCAGATGTTTAGGGCGTTTGGAACTCCTACCTTTTTAATTATGAGTGGCGGAGAAGGCTCGGGCAACATATCCAAGCTCGCAAGGCTTTTGCTTGACAACTTCAACTGCCGTGTCAAGGTGCTTGCAGGCAGGAACGAAGCCCTTCGCGAAAAGCTCGAGAAAAACGAAAAGCCAATCTATGGAGAAAGGCTTGATGTATATGGCTTTGTCGAGGCTATCGAGGAGGTTATGCTGTCCAGCGACCTCGCGTTTTTAAGAGGAAGTCCAAACACGCTGCTTGAAGCAGTCAACTGCTGCCTGCCCATGATTATAACAGACGCACTGCCCGGACAGGAGGCAGGAAACCCCGACTATTTTGTCAAAAACAACCTCGGCCGCTACGCCAAAAGCTTAAAAGATATACTAAAAACCGTAACAGAGCTTTTAGACGACGACGCCAAGGCTCTAAATGATATTAAACAAAGCCAAAAGGCGTTTAGAAACCCAAACGCCGCAAAAGAGATAGCAGAATTTATACGCTCTTTAATTTAATATAAAACAAAAACGACTGCCCCAATCTGTACCAACAAAGTACAAATTGGGGCAGTCTTTAAATGGGGGGGGTTAGTAACTTTATAATCCGTCAGAAAAACTCAATTAGTCTTCCCATGGGAACTTGTACTGTGTAAGACCAAGCTCATCACGTACAGCTGTAATTTCCTTCTGTACAGACTCGTTAATAGGAACGCCCGATTCTCTTGAAAGACGAATGTCGTATTCCTTTTCGCCTGCTGTGTAGATGCGCTCAGCTCCCGGTGCCTTTTTAGAAGCACGCATGCTGCGGCTAATATCTCCTGCCTTCTTACGAGCGATATCTTCGCCTAAGAAGTGGTCAGTGTCGATAGCAAGGAACCAGTGACCAAGCTGATAAGGACGGATGTTACCGTTTTCATCCTTACCGTCTAAGTCCTTACCGTAAGCACCGTCTTGCAAAATAGAAGATAAAAATTCAACAACAAGCGCAAATCCGTATCCCTTGTATCCGCCAAGATCTTCACCGATTCCACCGAGTGTAGTAAGAGCAGCTGTGCCTCCACGAATCATTTTAAGCGCTGCGCCTGCGTCGCCTTCAATCGCCTCACCGTCAAGGCCGATAACAGTACCCGGGTGAATTTCCTCGCCGATTCTTTCGTAATATTCAACCTTACCATTTTGAGTAATAGATGTAGCGCAGTCGAAGTTAAAGTCAAACGCCTCGTCTGTCGGAACACCGATTGTAAACGGGTTGGTACCGAACATACCTTCAACACCGTGTGTAGGTGCAACAGAAGGACGTGCGTTAGTACCTGTCATACCGATACATCCTGCCTTTGTTGCCATAGATGTATAATAACCTGCGATACCATAATGGCAAGAGTTTCTTACAGCAACCATACCCAAGCCGTACTCTTTCGCCTTCGCGATAGCCATGCTCATCGCCTTGTATCCGATAACCTGGCCCATACCATGGTGTCCGTCAACAACAGCAGTTGTAGGAGTTTCTTTTATAATTTCAAAGTTTGTTTCAGCCTTTTGAATTCCTGCTTTTATACGGTCAAGATAAATAGGCTTAAAACGATTTACACCGTGAGATTCAATGCCTCTTTTGTCACTTTCCAAAAGAATGTCAGCGCAAATTACAGCATCCTCTCTCGGTATTCCGTATCCGACAAAAGCGTCTATTACGAAATCTGTAATTGTTTTCCAATCAACAATATTTGTCTTTGCCATAAAAATTCCTCCCTTTTTCTTTACTTTTATAATTAAGTATATTATAATAAAAAAAGCAGAATCGTGCAACTATATTTGCAATATTTCTCAAATTTAGATAAATTTTGTAAAAAATATGCTCAAATGAGCAAAAAGGAGCCAATTATGCTTAAATCCGAAAGACAAAATCAAATATGCACCATACTAACGGAAAGACAGTTTATAACAGTAAAAGAGCTTAGCGAAAAGCTTTTTATCAGCGAATCGAGCGTGCGAAGAGACCTGGCGTCATTAGAACGCGACGGTTTTTTAAAGAGGAGCCACGGCGGAGCAAGCGTTATTAAGTCGCACGAGCTTGTCGTGCCTTTCGAGGTCCGCGCACACAAAAACATCACGGCGAAGCAGATTATCGCCAAAAAGGCCGTAAACCTTATAAACAACGGAAACGTAGTTTTTTTAGACCAGACTTCCACTTCCTTCTTTTTGGCGACGGAAATATTAAAATCTAAATCCGTAACCGTAGTAACCAACAACCGCGAAATACTCAACCTGCTTGCAGGAAGTGATTTAAACGTCATATTCACCGGCGGTGTGGTAAGCAAGTATAACAAAAACTGCCTCGTCGGCCAAAGCACGCAAAAATGCTTTGAGGACATTTACGCCGACATCGCATTTTTCTCTGTTAAGTCTCTATCGTCAGACGGTGTTATTACCGACTGCTCTCAGGAAGAGGTGTTTGTACGAAGGGCAATGCTCGACTCCGCTGACAAAAAGGTCTTCCTTTGCGATTCGTCCAAAATAGGCAGCCGCTCTTCTTATAAACAGTGCACCCTAAATGACGTCGACTATCTTATTTCCGACAACGAGGCAATCACGAGTTACCACTCATTATTCCCCAGGCTTGAGATTATATAATTAAAACGACAAGGTTATAAGACCTTGTCGTTTTCGTTTTTTAATAATTCCTCTTCCTTTTCTGCGAAACTAAGATAAATTTCTTCTGTTCTTTTTTGCGCATCACACAAAATTTCCACCGCCTCAGTAACAGAATTAAACAGTTCAAAGTACATAGCTTTATAATCCGGCATAATGTTTCTCCTTTATAAATAAAAAGTGCGCAGCTAAAAGCTACGCACGAAAAATGCATAGCCTCAATGCTGCGACACATCTTTTACGCCATAAGGTGCAAAAATAGAGGATGCATTTTTACCAATATAAAATGCACCTACTATGGCTAAAATATTCAGATGTGTCGCAAACACAGTATAACATACGCACAAATAAATTGCAATAAAAAAATAAGCTTTGCTTTCGCAAAGCTACCTTAACCTATTTCTTATTCACTATTACCTATTACTTCCAAAAAATCGACATGTGTTTTTAGGGAATAGTGAAGGGTGAATAGTTAATAAGTAAAATCGACAAGATTCTATCGAACCTTGTCGATTTTTGGCACCCCCGACCGGAATCGAACCGATGACTAACCCTTAGGAGGGGCTTGTAATATCCTCTTTACTACAGGGGCAGGTGCTCGGGCAATAGCGCCCGACGAATTATATTTTAAAGTAATATGGCATATTTGTCAAGACGTAAAATGAAGTGTTTTTCGCCTGATATACACATTCATTACAAGGCCAAGCGCCATACAGTTTGTAATCATAGACGAGCCGCCATAGCTGATAAAAGGCAGCGGAATCCCCGTAACGGGCATAAGGCCTATCGCCATACCGATATTTTCAAACGTGTGGAAAAGCCACATCGTAGCAACGCCCATACAAATATAACTTCCGAGCTCGTCCTTTGCTTCCCTCGCGATTTTTATACATCTTAAAATAATTGACATAAGCAGTATGGCAACCAAAGTACACATTATAATACCGCCCTCTTCGCCGATAACCGAGAAAATAAAGTCCGTGTGCTTCTCGGGCAGGTAACCGAGCTGGGTCTGTATTCCGTTTAAAAGCCCTTTGCCGTAAATCTGGCCCGAGCCGATGGCGATTTTGCTCTGCATAACGTGGTAGCCGTACGTCTGCGCGGCACTCTCAGGGTCTAAGAAAGCATAAATTCTATTTTTCTGGAACGTATCCAAAAAGAAAAACCACGCCAAAACACAAACAACAGCGCCCGAAGCCCCCGCCGCTATAATGTAGACTCTGTTTATGCCGGCAACAAACACCATCACAACAAAAATAAACACAAAAACCATAGCTGTTCCAAAGTCAGGCTGGAGCAAAACAAGCCCCAGAGGAACTGCAAGATGGAGCAAAAGGCCCAGCACGTTTTTAATGTAGTTAATGTCGCCTTTAACGTGGTCTAAGTGCTTTGCAAGCGTAATTATAAAAAATGTCTTAACCATCTCCGCAGGCTGAATGTTGATGCCTCCTACCCTTATCCACCCCTTTGTACCGGTGGACTCCGAGCCTATTCCTATAATCAAAACCAAAACCAAAAGAAACACCGACACCCCGGCAAACAGCTTCCACAAATCAGCCAGATTTTCGTAATCTATATACGCCAACGCCACCATAAGTACAAGGCCAATCGCAAGAGCGAGAGACTGAACAAGCATAAATTTTGTGCTGTTCATAGAGTTCGTCGCGCTGTATATAAACACAAAACCGACGATTACAGCCGCAGCAAAAAGCATCATAAGTACTTTATCATATTTTTTAAAGCTTTCAAAAATACCCATAATCTAACCTCATTTGTTACTTTATAGCAATATTGTAGCACAAATTTTCAAAAAATAATAGACTAATTTGAAAATATATTATATAATGTAAGTAATAACTCGAAAAAACACGATAAAGAGGTGACTCAAATGTCAAAATTGTTCAGGAACTCTATGTTCGGATACAACAAAAAAGATGTTAATGGGTACATAGAAAGAATCAGTGAAGAGTTTCAACAGCAAATAGACCAGGCCAAAGAAGAGATTAAGGCCCTGGAGAACAAAAAGACAGAAATTTACGAAATGCGCGAAAAGCTGGAAAAGGAAAAGGCCGCAATTTCCGAGGCTATTCTCTCCGCTCACGAAAAGGCGGACAAGATTATCTCCGAGGCGCGCCAAAAGGCTGATGAGGCTCGAAAAGAGTCTGAGCAAAGGATTGCCGCAGAAAGCAGCAAGCTTGCTAAAATCAGGCGCGAAATTTTCAACATCAGACGAAACGCGATTAAAACTTTAAGCTCTCTCGAAGCAGACGAAAGCGAAGCTTCGGAGGAATAAACTTCTGTTTTCGTTTATAAAGTAACCTTTAATATTACTGTTGAGTAGTATGTAATGTAGGAGGTGCTTTTATGAATGATAGAAGATGCTGCATCAGGACCTGTTGCTTTAACATTGTTCTTGCAATAGTTGGTGCTTTGTTCACATTTGGTCTGGGACTTCTTTTGGGAACGATATTTGCCGCAACTCTAACAGCTTATATCGCTTCGATAGTTGTGTTCTTGGTTGTTATGCTTATAATGTTTATCGTTTTGCTAATACTAAGGGCTTGCAGGCGTGACGAAGAAGACAGATGCTTTTAAACTTTCGTCGGTGCGAAAAAATCGCACCGACAGTTTTAATATTGAGGTGCTTTTATGAATGTTTACGACTTTGACAAAACAATCTACGACGGCGACAGCTCGTTTGACTTTTATAAATATTGCCTTTTAAAATATCCGTCCGTGTGGCGCCATCTGCCCATAGTTTTGTGGTTCGGTGCGGGCTTTGCCCTCGGGATAGTTAAAAAGCACGATTTTAAAAACAGATTTTTTAAGTTCTCTCTGCTGCTGCCGGATATAGACAAGGCGGTTTCGGCATTTTGGGACAAAAATATCTCTAAAATCAAGAAGTTTTACTTAAAAACACAAAGACCTGACGACCTGATTATAAGCGCGTCCCCAAGGTTCATTTTGGCGGAAATATGCAAAAGGCTTGGCATTACTGAGCTTCTCTGCACCGAAACAGACCCGAAAACCGCCTCAATCATCGGCGAAAACTGCTACGGAGAGGAAAAGGTTAAAAGGTTTGACAAAGCGGGATATAAAAGAGACGAAGTCGAAAGCTTCTACTCCGACTCCACCTCGGACTCCCCTCTTGCCGCCCTCGCAAAAGAAGCGTTTATAGTAACGGGCGAAGAGCTTACCGCTTGGAAAGAATGAAAACAAAAATAAAAAACGGCAATTAATTGCCGTTTTTTTATTTTACTTGTTTATTAATAACTGTTCTGCGCGGTTTAGCGCGGCGTCAATGTTAGGGCAGAAGTTTTCAAGCCCTACTTTTTTATCAAATCCCGCCTTTTTCATCACAGAGAGTGGCTGTTCGTTAACATGAGAGAAAATCAGCGTAACGTTTTCCTTCTTCATCTTGTTATATATTGTATCAAGGGAATTAAGCGCTGACGCGTCAAGCGCAGGCACACTCCTCATACGAAGGATAACCGCGTTCTTGTTATCTAAATCAGGTAAAAAGTCCATAATCTTGTTAGACATACCAAAGAACATAGGCCCGCTTATTTCGTAAACAAGTGTGTTCTTCGGAACTGCCTTTAACGATATGTTGTCGGTGTCGCTGTTTTCGTCGTAGTCTTCCTCATACTTCCATCCGCTGATACGAGTCTCGTCCGCCATCCTCTTCATAAACAAAACTGAGGCCAAAACAAGCCCAACACCTATCGCAACGACAAGGTCGAATATCACCGTCAAGGCAAAGGTCAAAACCAGGATAAATATGTCGCTCTTCGGCGCAGTTTTACAAATCTGTGTAAACTTGTGAAGCTCGCTCATATTATACGCAACCATAAACAATATCGCCGCAATCGTAGGCATAGGTATAAGCTTTGCGTACGGCATCAAAACCAAAACCATCAAAAGTAAGACTACCGAATGAACTATACCGGCAATCGGTGTGCGTCCGCCGTTTTTAATGTTCGCGGCAGTTCTTGCAATAGCGCCTGTGGCAGGGATACCGCCGAACAGGGCAGACATCGCGTTGCCCGCGCCCTGTGCAACAAGCTCTGCGTTAGAGTTGTGCTTGCTGCCTATCATACCGTCGGCAACAACGCAAGATAACAACGACTCAATACCTGCCAAAATAGCTATCGTAAAAGCGTCAGGCAATACCGCACGGATTGTCCCGAGAGAAAAGTCCGGCATAGCAAAGGAAGGCAGCTTCGCACTAAGCGTCGGATAAAGGCTGCCGATTGTGTTAACTTCAAGGTCAAACACCCCTACAACCACCGCCGTTACAATAACCGCTATCAAAGAAGCGGGTATCTTTTTCATAAACTTGTCAGACACAATCAAAATCAAAAGCGCCAGCAAGCCAACAGCCAAAGCCGTGTAGTTTACAGTCGATATGTTTTCAATAACCGCCATCATCTTTTCGCCTGTCTCTATAAGCGCAGGCCCGCCGGCGGGATATGTAAGCCCCAAAAAGTCCTTAATCTGCCCAACCGCAATCGTCACGGCAATACCCGTTGTAAAGCCTATGGTAATAGTCTGGGGTATAAAGCTTATAAGACTTCCCAAACGGAACACACCCATTATAACAAGTATAACGCCCGCTATTATAGTCGCTGTCGCAAGTCCGCTTGTCCCGCTTGTTGCAACTATGCCTGCAACGATTGAAGCAAAAGCCGCAGTCGGACCAGCAATCTGCACACGGCTGCCGCCCAAAAACGAGATGACAAATCCCGCAACTATCGCTGTGTAAATACCCTGCTCGGGCGAAACACCCGAGGCAATCGCAAGCGCAATCGAAAGCGGAAGCGCAATAATAGCTACAATTATTCCAGCAATTATATCTTTAAAAAACTGTCCTTTTGAATAATGCTTTAATGTGTAAAACAACTTTGGTTCCAAATAGTTCATACCTGCACCTCTAATCAATCATAAAACAAGTGCATCGATTTATCGATGCACTTTGTTCTTTTTTAATTATTTCTCTTCTTTAAGAGCAGCCTGTGCAGCAGAAAGACGTGCAATCGGCACTCTGAACGGAGAACATGAAACGTAGTTAAGACCAATTCTGTGGCAGAACTCAACAGAAGACGGATCTCCACCATGCTCACCACAGATACCCATCTTAATATTAGGTCTAACCTTAACAGCAGCTTCGCTCGCCATCTTCATAAGACGGCCTACGCCTGTCTGGTCAAGACGTGCAAATGGGTCTGCTTCGAAAATCTTCTTTTCATAGTAGTAGTCAAGGAACTTACCAGCGTCATCACGTGAGAAACCGTAAGTCATCTGTGTAAGGTCGTTAGTACCGAATGAGAAGAACTGTGCCTCTTCTGCAATAAGGTCAGCAGTAATAGCAGCACGAGGAATCTCGATCATAGTACCAACCATGTATTCCATCTTAACGTTTCTTTCTTTCAAAACGTTTTCAACTGTTTCAACGATAACTTCCTTAACGTATTTAAGCTCCTTAACTTCGCCAACCAACGGAATCATAATCTCAGGGATTATTGTAAGTCCGTCGTTTGAAGAAACGTTTATAGCAGCTTCTACGATAGCTCTTGCCTGCATAGCAGCAATTTCAGGATATGTTACTGCAAGACGGCATCCACGGTGACCAAGCATCGGGTTAAATTCGTGGAGGTTGTTAACAGTCTCTTTAAGCTCGTCATAAGTGAGGTTCATCTCAGCAGCCAAAGCCTTGATTTCTTCATCCTCGTGTGGAAGGAATTCGTGAAGTGGTGGGTCCAAAAGACGAATTGTAACAGGAAGTCCGTTCATAGTCTTGAACAAGCCTTCGAAGTCTCCTCTTTGGATAGGCAAGAGCTTGTCCAGAGCTCTTTGTCTTTGTTCTACTGTCTTTGCAACGATCATTTCACGAACAATCGGAATTCTTGCTTCGTCAAAGAACATATGTTCTGTACGGCAAAGGCCAATACCCTCTGCACCGAACTTGAACGCATTTAAAGCGTCCTTTGGAGTGTCGGCATTTGTACGAACTTTAAGCTTACGGTACTTGTCCGCCCATTCCATAATTCTGCCGAACTCTCCGCTGATTGAAGCTTCAACAGTCTTAATAGCTTCGCCGTAGATGTTACCTGTTGAACCGTCAAGAGAAATCCAGTCTCCCTCTTTGTAAGTTCTGCCGGCAAGCTCGAACTTTTTGTTTTCTTCGTCCATATTGATTTCGCCGCAACCTGATACACAGCAAGTACCCATACCTCTTGCTACAACGGCAGCGTGAGATGTCATACCACCACGTACTGTAAGGATACCTTGTGAGTAGTTCATACCCTCGATATCTTCAGGAGATGTTTCAAGACGAACCAATATAACCTTTTCGCCCTTTTGTGCCCAAGCTGTTGCGTCCTCAGCAGTAAACACGATTCTACCGCAAGCAGCACCAGGGGATGCAGCCAAAGCTGTAGCAACAGGCTTAGCAGCTTTAAGTGCCGCAGCCTCAAACTGTGGATGCAAAAGTGCGTCCAACTGCTTAGGATCTATCATAAGAACAGCTTCTTTTTCGCTGATCATACCTTCGTCAACAAGGTCACAAGCAATCTTTAAAGCAGCAGCTGCTGTTCTCTTACCGTTTCTTGTCTGGAGCATAAAGAGCTTCTTGTCTTCAATAGTAAACTCCATATCCTGCATGTCGCGGTAGTGCTTTTCCAAAGTTGAAGAAATTTCAACAAACTTGTCATAAGCCTCAGGCATAACCTGCTTTAACTGGTCGATTGTCTGCGGTGTTCTGACACCTGCAACAACGTCCTCGCCCTGTGCGTTCATCAAGAACTCACCGAAGAGCTTCTTTTCGCCTGTAGCAGGGTTTCTTGTAAACGCAACACCTGTACCGGATGTATCGCCTGTGTTACCGAATACCATCTGCTGTACGTTAACAGCTGTACCCCAGTCAGACGGAATATCGTTCATTCTTCTGTAATATATAGCACGCGGGTTGTCCCATGAACGGAAAACGGCCTTTATAGCGCCCATAAGCTGTTCTTTTGGGTCTGTCGGGAAGTCCTTACCGATCTTAGCCTTGTATTCAGCCTTAAACTGTTCAGCAAGGCTCTTCAAATCGTCTGCATCAAGGTCTGTATCAAGAGTAACGCCCTTTTCGCCCTTCATCTTGTCGATAAGCTCTTCGAAGTACTTCTTACCCACTTCCATAACAACGTCAGAATACATCTGGATAAATCTGCGGTATGAGTCGTAAGCAAAGCGACGGTTGTTAGTCTTTTTAGCAAACGCTTCAACAACCTCGTCGTTAAGACCAAGGTTTAAGATGGTATCCATCATACCAGGCATTGAAGCTCTTGCACCTGAACGAACAGAAACCAAAAGCGGATTCTCCAAATCTCCGAACTTTTTGCCGGTAATTTCTTCAAGCTTTCCGATATACTCCATAATTTCTGCCTGTATATCGTCGTTGATTACCTTACCGTCAGTATAATACTGTGTGCAAGCCTCTGTTGTGATAGTAAATCCCTGCGGAACAGGCATTCCAAGACCTGTCATTTCTGCCAGGTTGGCACCCTTACCACCGAGAAGGTTTCTCATCGAGGCGTTGCCTTCGCTAAATAAATAAACAAACTTTTTAGCCATTTTTTCCCCTCCATATTTTTCTATATGTTTTTTTAAAAAATATACCTTCCTTAACTATACAATTATATAATAAATTGGTCAGGCTTGTCAATAAAATATGAAACAAATTCCAAAAAGTGTAATATTTCTTATATTATTGTGAATAATATGTTTAAGAGGAGGGATTTTTTTGGACAAATTAACATATTCGGAAATAAAAAACGACATTCAAAAAGCCAAAGAAGAGCTCTTAATCGCAAACAGGCGCTTTGAATTTGCCGAAAACAGCGAAATGGTGGATATTTGTGCACTGCAAATCGAGGTCGCAAGGAAAAAGTGTGACTACCTGATTAAGCTTGCAAAAGAGAACGGGATTATATCTGATGACGTTTCAAAGGCAAATGTTTCTGCCGTTTTATAAATAAATATTTTGCTGTTTTGTGATAAAAACACACACAATTTATAGCGCATTTTTACACGTTTTTTCACAAATTAACACATAATATGCGCATTTTGTGTGAGTCTTATTTCTGCAAAAATAAAAAATATGAAAAAAATGCTTGATTTTTACTTTTTAATGTGATATAATCTGTACGTTACAGAATTTGCAGAAGAGGTGAAACAGAATGAAGCAAGGTATACATCCTGATTATAAACAGACTACTATAACTTGTGCTTGCGGTAATGTTATCGAAACAGGTTCAACCAGAGAAGATATCAAGGTTGAAATTTGCAGTAAGTGTCATCCTTTCTTCACAGGAAAGCAGAAGCTTGTTGATACAGGCGGTCGTGTTGACAGATTTAAGAAGCGTTTCGAAGCATCACAGAAGTAATTCGATTTCAAAGACTATAAAACCCGAAGGTTATTCCCTCGGGTTTTTTGTCGTTTTATCGGGTTTTTAAGCAAATAATCTATATATAACAATATATACTGCAACAAACGCTGCCATCAAAGCCAAAAGGGCTATGATGGGTATTTTTTTATCCTGCGCACGAGCGTCGGCTGACTTAAACACAGGCGCGGCAACTATCTCCAAAACCGTAAGCAAAAGCAAGGACAAAAAGGCCGCCTTGTTATCTAAAAAGCCACGGATAGCAAAGTCGAGCATAAAATAGCCCGCCACTATACCAAGCACAAAGACTGTGTCTATATGTCTTTGTCTTGTTTGTATTTTTGTTGCCTTTTCTCTTTCGGCGCTGCTTTGCCAGTCGGCGATTTTTTTAGCCGTCTCATCCCCAAGCCTTTCGGCATATATCTGAGTCGGGTCGGTGTTTATCTGCTCTTCCTCGAGCTGTGTAAGCCCGACCATTTTTGCGCCGTCTTTTTCCAGACAAAAGCTGCACACTCCCTTATAGTCGTCCTTTGGGTGTATAAACCCGCATTTCGTGCATATATAGTACGGACGGGTCTGCTCTACCCGAACTTCTCTTTCTTCACACTCTTTACATATATAGTACTCTTTGCCGTCAGCGGACATTTGCTTTGACGAAGGTGTGGCTTCGTCAAGAATTTTACCGCAGATATTACATTCTTTCATAACTTATATACCTCCCCGGAAATTAAAAAACAACCTCCGATTGAATAATAGCACAATCGGAGGTTGCTGTCAATTACAGGATAGGTATCATAATTTGTCTGCCGTCATAAATTTCGCTGTCGGCGCTTATGTTATTTATCTCCATTAGCGAGCTTTTGGAAATCCTGTGCGCTTTGGCGATGCTCCAGAGGCTGTCGCCTTTTTTAACAAAATAGACTTTTATGCAATACGACTTTTTAGGCTCGCACTCGCACTCGTCGTCAAAAGCTATGTCGGTAACATACTCTACGGGTTCGCTTGATATAACAAAAACGTCGATATCGAGAACAAACCTAAGGTCAATCTCGCGGCCAAGGCTGATTGTATAGCCGGAGTGGGCCACGTCTATTGATACATCGCACAACATATTTTCGCCTGCGCCCGAGATGTCTATTGAGTGTGTAAACTGTTGCTGGTGTCTGTATGTATTAAGCGGGCAGGACGGGTCGTCGGAAAGGTACATTATATCGGACTCTATCACGCCCTCTATTATAGCCTTTTTACCCTCTATCTTTGCGGTGCCAAGGTACGCGTGGGGAGTGATATTGAATATTTGCCTCACCTCCGGCATATCACCCGGAAGAACGAGTACGTCCTTTGAGGAAATGCGGCTTTTGCTCTCGGCTACAAGCTTATTTATAACCACCTTGTCGCGAGAGACTTTGACAGGACGGTTTATACAGTAAGCGTCCCTTACTATATTCAGGTTATAGTCACAAACCGCCTTGGCGTTAACACCGACGATGCACTCAACAGCTATAAACCTGTTGTCTCCGTCTTCGTCCTCCTCCGCCTTGTAGTAAACCTTGTTTACCGAAAGCTTTGTACAAGCTCTCATACCCTCATTAGCGTCGGGCATGAGAACGACTTCGCTCAGCGGAATTTCGAACTCTGCCGTATGCAGCTTTCCGTCTATGTCTCCCATATACACCGCAGTTGCGCAAAGGGTAGCCTGAACCATCATTTTATTCTCTATCAAGCTACATTCCTTATCGCGAAGAGCAACGTCCATACGAAGAATTTTCTCCACGGACGGTTTGCCTGACGGGATAGGCAGCCTCTCCTTTACAGAAATCTGCTCGTTTGTTCTGCACGCAGTTTTATACGGTGTGATAGTCTCGTTTAAAACCTCATAGTCGTCCGTTGTATCGATACCTGTGCAAACGTCCGCGTTTATGTCAAAAGAGGCATTGGCATCTATCCCTACCAAAACCCTGACGCTGAGCTTACGGCTGTTTAAGACGGTGTGGTCTGTGTTATCCACATTTGCCTCTACGTCGGCGTACATACCTTCTCCTGCTCCATCGGCATCTATTATATGTGTAATCTGCGAAGAAGTGGAGATGTTGTATATGTTCTCGTCGTCTCCAAGGTAGAGTATTGAAACGTCCACCCGAATATCCGCACTTATGCGGTTGTCTGTACACGACTTATTTAAAACCGTTGCGTTTGCGCTTAGTTGGAGCAGCTTTAATATATCAGGATTTACGTCGGGAACTATTATATCGCTTTCGCAATACGCCTGCGAAAACGCAGCAACCGAGCTTTCCCCCATACATACATTTTCCTTACAAAGTTCCGTCATTTTTGTTACCTCCGATTAATTGTTCGTATGGATTATACACCCTTTTATTAATTAATATTATTTCGGTCTTTTATTTATGACGAATTTGTGATAGAATATTATTAACAAATTTTATCTGGAAGGAATATGGCTATGGCTTTTGACGGAATCGCGGTTTCGTGCATTGTACACGAGCTTAACGAAATATTAAAAGACGGTCGTGTGGACAAGGTGTTGCAGCCCGAATACGACGAGATTACGCTTATGGTCCGTGCGGGCGGCAAGAACACGCGCATAACTCTAAGCGCAAGTGCAGCAAACCCACGAGTTCACTCTACGGCGGCGCAAAAAAAGAATCCTGAAAAGGCACCTATGTTTTGCATGCTTTTAAGAAAGCATCTTGTCGGCGGAAAAGTGAAAGGGGTTTTTCAGCCCGACTTTGAAAGAATAGTCCAGTTTGTAATAGAAAGCCGCGACGAAATGGGAGACGTGTCGGAAAAGCGGCTTATTATAGAGATTATGGGCAGAGTGAGCAACATAATACTCACCGACCAAAGCGGCGTCGTGCTTGGAAGCATAAAGCACGTCGACTTTTCCGTTTCCAAAGTGCGTCCTCTCGTTCCCGGAATGATGTACGAGATGCCTCCGTCGCAGGGCAAGCTTAACCCCACGCTGGCAACAAAGGACGAGATATCAAAGAGGCTTTTGGGCTACGAGCTTGAAGCGGACAAGTTCCTGCTCGACAACTTTACGGGGATTGGGCCTTTAAGCGCCAGGGAAATTGCGTACAACCACTTTAAAGAACCGAGCGTTAAGTGTATGCTTTTAGAACAAAATTCAAAAGAAAAATTTGCTGATTATTTAATTTCATTTTTTGAAAAAATAAAGGCAGGCGAATATTGTCCTGTTTTAATTTACAAAAGCGAGGAAAAGATTTACGATTTCAGCGCGATAGACATCACGCAGTACGAGGGTGCTTATAAAGTTAAAAGGTACGACTCTTTAAACGAAGCTGCGGACGAGTTTTACAAAACAAAGGACTTTCAGGAACGAATGGCGCAGAAAACCTCGAGCCTTATGAAGTTTATCGACAACAACATACAAAGGTGCCAGAAAAAGCTCTCGCTTTTAAACCAAAAGCTGATTGACTGCAAAAGCAAGGAACAAAACAAGATTATGGGCGACTTAATTACAGCCAACCTTTACAGAATCGGCGAGGGCGACAAATTTATAGAAGTTGAAAATTTTTACGAAGATATGAAGATGGTAAAAATCAACTTAAAGCCCGAATTTTCGCCCGCACAAAACGCCCAGAAATACTACAAGGCGTACCAAAAGCTAAAAAACGCCGAAATCTACGCGGCGGAGCAGATAAAGCTTACAGACGAGGAGCTTGACTACTTAGAGAGTGTAAAGGAAAACCTGACAATTGCAGAAAGCGACCAGGACATAGCAGACATTAAAGACGAGCTTTACGAGCAGGGCTACCACGTTAAAAAAGCGGAAAAGTCCAAAATAAGAAAACAGATTTCAAAGCCTCTTGAATTTAAGCTATCAGACGGCTTCGTCGCATACGTGGGAAGAAACAACACGCAAAACGACTTTCTTACCCTACGGCAGTCGAGGGCTAACGACTTATGGTTCCACACCAAGTTTATACACGGCAGCCACACTGTTATAAAAACAGAGGGGCGCACCCCGTCTGACGACGTTATTGTAGAGGCTGCTAAAATATGCGCCTATTACAGCAAGGCGAGAAACTCTGCAAACGTACCCGTGGACTACACAATTATTAAAAATGTAAAAAAGCCCGGCGGAGCAAAGCCCGGGATGGTAATTTACGACAACTACAACACCGTTAATGTAAAGCCGGAATTACCTTGCAACGCTGATATAAATTAACACAAAAAATGTCTTTTATTTTGCGCATAATACCAATTGAGGAGGTGCGTGATGAAAAGACATTTTTTTATTTTTATTCCTTTGATTTGCTTATTTGTTTTGGGAGGATGTGCCACCGATTCTTCGCCTGTTGCGCAAGGGACGGGCTACGACAACACAAAGATTGGATGGGGGCTTAAAAAAGTTGAAAATTCTGCTCCCGAGGTGCCACAAAGCTGGCAAAACCTACTGAAAAAATACAACGGCTACTACCTTGGAAACACGACTAAAAAGGTTATGTACCTGACATTTGACGAGGGGTATGAAAACGGATATACGTCAAAGATTTTAGACGTTTTAAAAAAGACGAACACGCCTGCCGCGTTCTTCGTTACAGGTCCTTATATTAAAAACGAGGGCGAGCTTGTAAAAAGGATGGTCGACGAGGGGCACATCGTCGGGAACCACACGGTTAACCACCCGAGCATGCCCGACATAGACGACGGCAAAATAAAAAGCGAGATTAACGAACTCGACAAGATGTACTACGACCTTACGGGAGGGCACATGTCGTTTTTGCGTCCGCCGAAAGGCGAGTTTTCTGAGCGAACTTTGGCGCTGACAAACGATATGGGCTACAAAAACATCTTTTGGAGCGTGGCTTACGCAGACTGGGACGTAAACTCACAAAGAGGCGCGGAGTATGCGGTGTCTAAGGTATGCTCACAATTTCACAACGGAGCAATTATCCTGCTCCACGCAGTGTCAAAAGACAACGCGGACGCTTTGGAACAAATTATCAACACCGCAAAAGAGCAGGGATATACCTTTTTAAGCTTAGAAGATTTGTAGCAGGCAGCCAAAAACTGTCCGCTTTATATGTTATTTAACAGGATATGCGACACCTTTGGCGGACAATTTAATCACGAGGTGATTGGTTTGAGCAAAAGGTGTTTTAGAAAGTTATTGCTGGCTTTGGTCGGCGTAATCGCCTTATCCTATGAATTTTACACGTTTGTCCCCGACAGAATCATCTATATCGGCGGAGCTGCAAACTCACTGCCGAAATATGTAAGCACTGTGCCCGGTAAAGAGCCGAATGAGGCACAAGAGCTTCGGCTGTTTGGCGTACTGCCTTACAAAAGTGTAACGGTTAACGTAATTGAGGACAAAAAGGTTATACTTGGCGGAGAAAGCATCGGAGTAAGTGTCAACGTAGACGGAGTGATGGTTTTGGGATTTTCCGACTTTTACTCACAATCGGGAAAGAAAATTTGCCCCGCAAAAGAAGCGGGCATAAGGACAAAAGACGTTATAAAAGAAGTGAACGGAGAAAAGGTGCGCTCTGCGTCGCAATTTTCGGCGATTGTTGACAGATGTGCAAAATCCGAATTGACTCTTACAATCGAGCGCGACGGAAAGGTTTTAAAAACCTCGCTTGTACCACAAAAGTCTGCTGAGGACGACGCGTATCACCTCGGACTTTGGGCAAGAGACGGGACAAGCGGAATCGGCACGCTCACCTTCGTTACCGAAGACTCGCTATCATTTGGAGCACTTGGCCACAGCATTAACGACGCGGAAACAGGCGACATTATAAAGCTTGGCGGCGGGAATATATATTATTCGTCTATAAACGATATAAGGGCCGCGACACACGGGCTGGCAGGAGAGCTTGCGGGAGTGTTTGTTTCCTCGGAAATCGGCGAGATTAAAAAGAACTCTTCTAACGGGATTTTCGGCACATTTAACGGACAAATAAACCGCCAAAAATCGATATCTATCGCGCCAAGAAACTCTATAAAAGAGGGCGAGGCGAGTATTTTCTGTTGCATTGATGGAGACAAAATAGAACGCTTTTCCGTAAATATCGAAAAAATCGACAAAAGTTCCTACGACAACAAAAGTATGATTATAAAAGTAACGGACGAACGGCTTATAAACCGCACGGGCGGTATTGTTCAGGGTATGAGCGGCAGCCCTATTGTTCAGGACGGAAAGTTAGTGGGGGCTGTAACTCATGTTTTTGTAAACGACCCGACAAGAGGTTACGCAATATTTATAGAAAACATGCTGGCGGAGGCGGAATAAAACAGAAATCCTGTCTGAAATTCAGACAGGATTTTTATTTACATCGCTATTCTTTTTATATAATTTGTGGGAGAAAAGCCCGTTTCTTTTTTGAAAAACCGGCTAAAATACAGACTATCCTCAAAGCCGAGAAGCTCTGCAATTTCCGACACATTTAAATTTGTATCACGCAAAAGCTCGACAGCTTTATTCACCGTAATTTCGGCGAGGTATCTATGAGGGGTCGTACCCGTTATTTTCTTAAACTTTCTTAAAAAATGATATTCGCTCAAATTACACATTTTTGCATAATCAGAATTGGTCAGGGTACTTAGTTTCTCATTTTGCATTCGTGCTAAAATGGCGTGGATGGAACTTTCTTTAACATAAACTCTTTTAGAAATTTTAACCAGCAACATATAAATACAAGAGGACACAAAAGCCTCTGTGGTAAAGTCAGCCGTTGCCGAGGCGCGTGACATTGAATCAATCGTTGACCTAAATTCAAAAAAATCGCCCACTTCAAATACATTGCCGCAAAGCCTGAGCCCTGCTAAAATATTCGCGACTCCGCTACCCGAAAAATGTATCCAATAGTAATCGCTCGCCGAGTCGGAAGAAAATTTGTAGTGGTTTTTCTCCCCCGGATGCAACAACACGACCTTGCCTTTATCTACCTTTTGGAATTTATCTTGTATCAAAAAATGTCCATATCCTTTATCGATATATATAATCTGATAATCGAGCCTTCCCTTTTCCCTTTTTGTGCACAGGTTGCAGTCTACCTGACGGGTGTAGCCAAAGTTGTTTACAAAAATATATTCGTCAGATATGCTATCTGTACTTATTCTTCCCTTACCATAAAAGCAATCCATAAAACGACCTCCGTTTTAACAAGATTATAGCACCATCGGGATTTGGAGTCAATAATCAAGAGCAATTTTGTCCATATAATGAGCACTTTTTTGCATTTAACATACTAAAAACATCTTATACAATAATTACAGTATAAATCTGCTTTGGTATGGAGGTGCTTTTAGGTTGGTACGATACGACAGCGAAAACTTTTACATCAACGGCAAGGCCGAAAAAATAGTCTCCGGGGCTATGCATTATTTCCGCATAGTTCCCCAGTACTGGTACGACAGGCTGCTGAAATTAAAAGAAAGCGGATGCAACTGTGTAGAGACATATATTTGCTGGAATTTGCACGAAAAAAGGCAGGGGGAATTTGACTTTTCCGGTTGGCTGGACTTTGGAAAATTCCTTGATATGGCTAATGAGATGGGATTGTATGCGATAGTTCGCCCCGGGCCGTACATATGCTCGGAGTGGGACTTTGGCGGGCTGCCCTGGTGGCTTTTAAAATACCCTGATATTGAGCTTCGGTGCAGCAACAAGCGTCATCTTGAACTTTGCACACCATATCTTGAAAAGGTATGTGAAATTATGAAGCCGCGACTTATTACAAACGGCGGTAACATTATCTTTGTCCAGATTGAAAACGAGTACGGCAGTTACAGCAACGACAAAGATTACCTGTATTGGCTAAAAGACTTTTACGAGTCAGAGGGTATAGACTGTGGATTTTTAACCTCTGATGGCGAGACTGAGATGCTGCTTAGAAACGGAACTTTACCCGGTGTTTTAGCTTCTGTCAACTACCGCAAGGACAGCGAAAGATGCATCGGGATGCTAAAAAAATTCCGTAAAGACCAACCCGGTGCCGTTTTAGAGCTATGGAACGGCAGGTCGGCGCAGTGGGGATATCCCTTTGAACGCAGGGACATTGAAGAGGTAAAAGAATCCGTACGCACCGCACTTATCCATGCAGAAATGGTTAATATGTATATGTTCCACGGGGGCACAAGCTTTGGCTTTATGAACGGGGCTTTGGACTTGGGGACGGAATTTAAGGTCCAGCTAAACAGCTACGATGTAGACGCGCCGCTTGACGAATACGGCAGAAGAACCCCAAAATATTACGCCGAGCAAGAAGTGATTTGCAAGTCATTGGGAAAAGAAATTACAAACACCGCAAAAGACACTGCAATTGAAAATTACGACAACATACGTTTTTGCGGGGAATGTTCGCTTAAAGAAAGCCAAGTTCCTATGGCAAAATTTGAGGCAAACGCCCCAAAGCCTATGGAATACTTTAACCAGGGATATGGATACATAATTTACGAGACATCTTTCTTTGTTGACGAGGCGGGCGCGGTTATTAAATTCCCGCAGATACACGATATTGCGCACGTTTACATTGACGGCGTATATACAAAGACAATAGAGCGATACTCAAAAGACAAAACTGTTACTGTAAATGCAGGAGAACACAACATGGCCGTTGTGGTAGAAAGCCTTGGCAGAGTAAACTACGGTGTTAAGCTAAAAGACCACAAGGGAATTGTGGGGGACATTATACTTCACGACAATCTATATGACGTAAACAACGTTTTGACCAAGTTTACCGTTCACTCACTGACTCTGGAACCGCTCCCCGAAACGTACAACGGCAAGGCGAGCAAAAACGAACCCGCTTTTTATAAATACGAGCTAAACGCCGACGAGCCAAAAGACACTATTATACATCTTAAAGGCTTTACGAGGGGAATTGTGTTTATAAACGGATTTAATCTCGGCAGACACTGGGACATTGAAAATTCCGAAAACAAGCTGTTCATCCCCGCTCCGTTTATCAGGCGTGGAGCAAACGAAATTGTTATTTTCGATATTTTACACAAAGAAACAGAAAAACAGATAATTTTCGGCGAATTTTCGAATTAACATTCAAAACAGACATAACGAGGTGTTACGATGGGATATGCTTTTTTAACTATTGCTCTGCTAGCAGGAGCTACAAAAGGATACTGCGGTAAGAAAATGGGCACCTTTGCAACAAACGCGCAAAGCGCAATATTATTGAATCTGGTGCGAATGTTATTGTGCACGGTGTTTGGCATATTGATGGTCTTTGCATATAATGACGCGGCACATCTTTCGCTTAATCCTACTCTTTTATTGATATCGGCACTTTCGGGAATAAGCACATCGGCTTTTGTTGTTGCGTGGATTATGGCCGTAAGAAAAGCCGCATACATGCTGCTTGATATCTTCGGGATGCTGGGGGCTCTTGTCCCTATGGCGGGTGGATATTTTTTATTCGGCGAAGGTGTCAGTGCAAAACAGTGGATAGGTTTCCTGCTGCTTATCGCGGCAGTAATTATACTATACTCATACAACAATTCTATCAAGATTAAGCTGACCAAATCCGCCTTTATACTGCTTATACTGTGCGGGCTTACAAGCGGGCTTATAGATTTTTCGCAAAAAACATTTGTTAAAGTGCTGCCTGAGTTTCCGATTACTATATTTAATCTATACACATATTTTTTTGCAACAATTACGCTTGCTGTTGCTTACATCTTTTTAAAGGAAAAACCGAAAGAAACAAATCTTTCTTTTAAAAAATACGTGTACATTGCGGCAATTGCTGTTTTGTTAATTATAAGCTCATATTTTAAAACCAAGGCAGCGATATTCCTCGACAGTGCGCAGCTTTATCCGTTAAATCAAGGGATGAGTCTGATTCTCTCATCTTTGATGGCGGCAATATTTTTTAAAGAAAAGCTTACATTAAAGTGCATAAGCGGTATTTGTGTTGCTTTTATCGGTCTTATTTTTATGAATGTGCTATAAGGTGCAAAAATCCCTCCTTTGTATCAAAGGAGGGATTTAATTTACGCTATTCAAAAAATGTTTTCGCCATTTATCACGGCTTTTATCAGCTTATCTTTTTTATACCAGAGGCGAAGGTCAAACTCCGAGACATCAGTCCTTATAAGGCCTAAGAATATCTTATCGCCCTCCCACAGTGTAAGGTCGTAGACGCGGTCTTTATCTACCCACAAAAGCTCGCCCTCGTCGCACTCACACAGCTCGCCCGAAAAACCGTCCGCCGTATAAAGGTACATAAGCTCTTCCTCGCAGTCGTCGGCGCTAAAATACACCCTGCCTCTAAAACGATAGGAGGTTAGGGTAAGGCCTGTCTCCTCCTTTGTCTCACGCAGGAGGCACTCTTCGGGAGTTTCGTCCCCTACAAGCTTACCGCCTACACCAATCCACTTGTCGCGGTTTATGTCGTTTTCCTTTTTCACCCTATGGAGCATCAGATATTTATTATCCTGTTCGATATAACAAAGCGTAGTCTCTTTCATACTATATCACCATTCCGCCGTCGGTGCTAAGAACCTGGCCCGTTACAAACGACGCGTCCTCCGACGCCAAAAAGTATATCGCACGGGCAATATCCTCCGCAGTTCCGAGCCTGCAAAGCGGAGCTTCTTCCTTTAACTGCTGCAAGGTCTGCTCGTCGTAGCCGCCGCACATATCGGTCAGTACTACACCGGGGGCAACGGCGTTTACATTAATCCCCGAAGGGCCAAGCTCTTTTGCAAGAGCCTTAGTAAAGCCGATTACTCCCGCCTTGGCCGCAGAATAGTGCACCTCACAGGAAGCACCCGTTACGCCCCACATTGACGAGACGTTGACTATCTTGCCGCTCTTTTTAGAAACCATGTGAGGAACTACATACTTACACGTATTATACACAGAGCCAAGATTAACCGACAACATTCTTTCCCAGTCGCTTGTGGTTATGTCGGTAAAGAGCTTTTGCTCTGCTATGCCTGCGTTATTTACAAGCACGTCTATCGAGCCAAACCTCGACAAAGCTTCGTCCACCATACGCTTAACCTCGGGCTCGTTGCTTACATCCGCCTTTATCGCGAAAGAGCCAACAAGCTCTGACTGCAAGGAAAGGGCAGCGTCTTTACTTTCGTTATAATTAATTATTACGTTATAGTTGTTTTTGTAAAACAGCCTCGCTGTCTCGCGGCCTATACCGCGCGAAGCCCCTGTTATAAGCACTGTCTTCATATTAATTCTCCATCATTATTCGCCGAAGAGGTCGCGTAAAATCGCGTCGGCCTTTTTATTTTTATCCGCAGCAGCGTCGTTATCTTTTAAAACCTTTAAAACGTCCCCCTCCGACGTACCGTCGGGCAAAAAATCCAAAGGAACGTTAAAGGAATTAACCCCACACTGGATGACTGCTAAATTCCCCTCAATTCTGTCTATTATCCAAAGCATAAAGCACCTCTAAGCTTTTAATTATTAATTAAATTGTACACATTTTGCCGCCCTTTGTCAACAGAAAAAGGCTGTGGCAAAATGATTGCATTTTGCCACAGCCAAATTTTATTATCTATCTCTATAAATGATGTCCTTACGGCTTGGGCCGTTAGAAATGATGGTAATCGGAATACCGATTTCCTTTTCAACAAACTCGATGTAGTTTCTGCAATTTTCCGGAAGGTCGCTATACTTAGTGATTCCGCTGATGTCGCTCTTCCAACCGGGGAGAACCTTTAACACAGGCTTTGCCTTATTGAGCTTGTCTGTGGTTGGGAACTCTTTTATAACCTCGCCGTCAACCTCGTAGCCTACGCAAACCGGGATTTCGTCAAGGTAGCCTAAAACGTCCAAAACAGCAAACGCAACCTGAGTTGCACCCTGTACCATACAGCCGTAACGTGTAGCAACGCAGTCGAACCAGCCGACTCTTCTCGGACGTCCTGTTGTAGCGCCGTACTCACCCTTGTCGCCGCCTCTGTCTC
>JAZREA010000022.1:0-14280 GCA_045660545.1 Clostridia bacterium
TCGCCATGTGGTGTAGGGCAATAGCGTCAACCTTTTTTAAATCAAGGGGACGAAGCTTGCCATTGATTATCTGGTCAGGTATCTTTACTATGTTCACGTCTTACCTCCGCTATTTGCCGTCGTTGTTTGCGCTCTCATTAATCCTTTGAGACGCAACCTCAAGGCCCTTTATCAAAAATTCCGGAACCCTTACGCCTATTACAACCAAGTTTTCTAAAATGGAGCGTATCTCGTTAACTATAAACGTCGCAAGCGTAATCCATCCTATAAACGCTGTAATTTCAAGGTCGATGCCTATAATTCCGCCCATCATGCCAAAGGAGTATGCGATAAAAAATGCAATCGCTATAACAAGCCAGTAACAGACCTTTTTTATAATTCCCTTAAGCCCCTCGGCAGAGCTTGTAGTGTGTTTGATTCTCGCCTTAAATACGCCCGTTATGTAGTCTGCGACATTAAGGAGCAAAAAGGCAAAAAACAAAAACCAAAACTGCCCGAATATTGCCGTCATTATGGCGACAGCTCCACCCCATAAAAAATTTATTTTTTGCATTACATTAGTCATTATATATACCTCCCTTTATAAACTTTTGTATTTAACTTTTTTCATGTACATTCTGTTATGATAGTCCGCCCTGTACCCTAAGTCGAACTCGTCAGCAAGTCCAAAATACCCGTCTTTAAAATACTCTCTCATTGTCTGCGAGCATTTTTCAAACTCATCAGGCGTAGCGTGTTTGGAGCTTTGGGGCAATCCCGTTGCGACTTGTATTTGGCTGTTGCGTTTTGTTTGTCCTTTTTTATCAGGGTTAAGCACCCAAAGGATGCCGTTCTTGTCCACCAAATAAAGAGGCCTTTCGGATTTGTCCGCAAGCGTCCTGTCTGCGCTCGACATTTGCCCGCTACAAACCCCGTGGCTGTGTATTCCTGCTGCCGCTTTTCTCGTTTCCTGTACACCTAAAACGACAGACGAATAATCTCCCACACGCAAAACTTCCCAATAGTAGCCGTTTTCGTCCTTATGGATTAAGCCGGCAATCTCTTTTTCAATGTCGCAAGACATAGCGTTAAAGTGCATACCCCAGTCATAAGCGCACTCGTCTGCCGTTGCGAAATACTTTTTGCGGTTTGAAATAATAACCTCTTGTGTTTCTTGCTTCCATTCCACATTAAGCCCAAAGGCTTCGGCAATAAACCTTATCGGAACAAATGTGCGATTATCTTTCGCAAACGGCGCAACGTCCATTGTTGTCTCTTTGCCGTCTTTGTTTAGGATTTTGCTGTTTAGTTTTAGTTTAATCATACTTCCGATTCTTCCTCATTTAATATTATACTAATTAAAGATAATGCCATTAAGAAGTAATAGGCACTACTCTTTTAACAGTTATTGCACCCATTGATGAATAGTGAGAAACGACAATTTTTTCGACACCTTCTGGAACAACATATTCATAATCAACAACACTTACGTTTTCGGACGGCTGTTCAGGGTATGCTCTTATAAAGTTGTCGTTTTCGTCATACTCTGCAATCATTGCCCAAAATTGTGTGTACGTTGATGTTATAAGGTATTTTTCACCTGCGTTAACTGTAAATGCCTCTGTCTTTATGCCACCATTTGTAACGACATCACCTGTATAGCCTATTCGTCCGGCGCTAATACCCAGCGTTGATGTTATGTCAACAATTTCTACCTCATCATCATTATCGGCCGTGTCCGACGCCCAACGCCAAGAGACAGTTCCATCTACATTAAATTTAAGCTTCCTGTTACCCAAAATAACTTCTTCCGTTTGTTCGTTACCAATAACAACTTGGTTTGATTTTGTGGCTTTTGCTGCTTTGCCTATAACGACGCAGTTAGTTGCCCCGTCGGGATAGTCCGCTTGTCTGCCGATTATGGTATTGAAATCACCTGTTGGTTGACCGCTTGCGTATGAGCCGATGAGGATATTTCGCGACCCCGTTTTGTTGTTTTCCCCCGCATGACAACCAACAAAAACATTATCATCGCCATTATTCATAACACCTGCATACGAACCGACTGAAACCGTCCGATTCCCGCTTTTTCCAGCCGCCGTTCCTATTGCAACATTATCCACAACTCTTTCTGTGTGTCCTGTCATAGCTTTAACACCAACAGCAGTACAACGTGCAGCACTGTCAATGTAACCCATAGAATCAGCACCGATTGAAAGATTGTCTTCACCATCATTTAGTTGTTGCATTGCAAACGTGCCAATACCAATGTTTCTATTACCTGAAATAAGGTTGTGAAGAACATTGTGACCTATTGCAATTGTCCTGCTTGAATTGATGGCATTTGTCATAGTGTGTTCCGTTCCGATTACTACGTTCCAAAAGCCGGTTTTTAATCTTAAATTATTAAGATTTGTTATCACATCACCATCAAACTCAAAAAATTCATTACTATTTTGCACAAGTGCTCTTGCTTGAAGATTGGTTATAGTACCTTCAAAGCGACTCTCAGGGGTTATCTTCAATCTGGCGTTGTTTGCTTTCACTCTAATAGCAACAGCAAATTTGTTTGTGCCATTGTACGTTTGGGTTAGCGCTTCATCACCAAAAGAAAGATAAACCAAATCATCTGTTATGTCTTCACTTTCAAACGTAATTAACCAAACGTTCCCTGCTGTTGTGCCACCTAAGTTGAATTCGAGCGGAACTTTGTTTTCTGAAGGAGTTGCCCCTTTTGTGTGTTTAATGGTAACCCCATTTGTCGCATCTGTGGAGACTTCCCATCCTGCCGCCGTATTCGCTCTATCTGCTGTTAATATGTTCGGCCCAACCATAAATTTGGTGGTTGGAATAAGATGGACAGCATTCTTAATAACTTTTCGGGTTTCGTTCCCAACATTAGCAATGAAAGGCTCGTCGTCCTCCGACATAGGATTCTCTTCGTATATTTGGATGTTTTGTAAAAGTTCTGTTTCTGTAAGAGTACCATTAGCATTTTTGTTATAGTAATATACACACAAATATTGAGAGTCTGCTAATGATTTTTTTCCGGTAAAATCAACATTTGAACAATCATATCCGTAAACAGTGCCATTATTCGCAGGGATATCAGCCGAAAATCCCACCGAAAATCTGTTATCAATTACTTTTCTTTTAACGTAATAGATAGTGTTTGGTTTGCAGGGAATGTATAAAGTCCTATAGTTTTCACCACTATGAAAATTTGCGTGGTCAAAATATCCTTTAAAAACACTAACATTATTAGCATCTAACAGCTGTGTTGATGGATAAATTAAATATTTATCAATGGCATACCCACCTATTGCGTAGAGATAATCTTCCATTTCCCCCTTATCTTCTTTAGTCCAATAGTCAACACCCCTTTGCGGGGTATAGCCGTCAGCTCCTTTGCTCCCTGTTTGCCCTTTGGGGATACCAAACTTTAGTTTTATATCTTTTTTCGTACCCACGTTCTCCACATAAGCCTGTTCGCCGGGTGCCAACGTTTCTGTACTGTCAACCCCCACTGTTACCACATATACATTATCCGAAGACACTTCGCCAAGATTAATAAAGCTGTCAATATACACCTTTACAGGTTCGTATCTTTCGACATATCCCGTGTCGTCATACGCTTCGAATCCTACATAAAGAGTGCCCTTCGACATGTATTTGTCCTCAATCGGTACACTATACACACTGTCCGCAGGTTCTATGGCTTCCGTTACGTTTGAATTACCGTTTGCCGCCTTTATATAGGAGCGTACATTTTTGTCAGTTTCGATTTTCGCATCAATCTGCAAGGACACATTCTCCTGGTCAAAATATGCGCTGTTATCTTCCGCCGTCAATATCTTACCGCCCGCAGTATATGTAACGGTTATCTTTTTCATTTTGCATCACCTCACTAAGTTATTTTAGAATCAACATAAGTCTTTGTTGCATAATCCTTAAGCACCGAATCAATGTTTTTTACCCCTGTTATGTTAAAATCGATTTCTTTTACGTTTTGGCTCGTCAGATGATTAAGGGTCTTTTTAATATCACGGCTAAGCTCAAAAATACATTCTGCAAGCTGACTTATAACCTCCCTTGTTGCAGGGTCGGTTATTTTGCTTGTGTTTATACTTTCTATTTTCATACTCTACCCCTTATCTGTACACATTAAGGCTTGTCCCGCTGCGGTGCTTTGATGTACCCACAGAAACCTTGCCGTGAATGTCAAGGATTTTTGCGTTGCCTCTGCCTTTAAATTTAAGGGCAAAGCTGTCGCACTTTTTGATTCGCAGCTTAAAGTCAAACATCTCGTCGCGTTCAGCAGTCTTAACGGCCGTCCTCTTCCACTCTCCGCCGTCCTGTCTTACATACACTTCAAGTGTTGACTGTCTTTCCATATTTGCGCGTATCCAAAGCTTAGAGAGGTTTTTGCGTTCAGCGCTTGCGAAGGTGTAATTTTTTGTTTCAAACTCCCACTCTACAGTTTCCTCGCCCTCGTTGATTTTATAAATACCGTCATTACACAAAATGTATAACGTGTTGGTGTCTTTATAAAGCATCCTTACATCCTCCGTATCCTCAATGTGCCACATCTGATAATATGTGTCGTAAACATATAGCTTTTTGCCGTCATACACATAATACTTTCTGCCGTCTGTTCCCGCCTTACAGCTTCCCGTTGTGTCTATGTCTACTGTATGGGATATAACCGTAGGCAATCCGCCGCTGTACCTCACTATGCCTTTAGGAGACGCCCAATATAAAATACCGCCTATTTCGCATATACTGTCGTTGTCTATACATCCGGTATTGCAAAGCTCTGTTATTGTGTACGGCATAGAGCCGTACATTTCGTACACCAAATTCTTTTTGAAAAGCATTATCATATTGTTGTACACGCACATCCCCGTAAAGTCGCCCTCGCTTCCTACATCGGTAGCGTATGGACCTGTTGCATTCGTATTTCCCGCCTCGTCGACATATTCCCAGAAGTTTGAGAAATCACCCAAAGCCGAGGCTCTTATATCATTTCCCCTAACGCCTACTATGCGGTTGTTATATACTGTGCCGTAGTCAAGCGCCATTGAGGTTATTATGCTTTGCTCGTCCGTTCTTTCTAACTGCCATTGTCCTTTCCTTAAACGGTTTAAGTGGGTTTGGTAGGTATTAGCAAGTTTGTAAGAAATCCTCTTTCCGGCGTAGCCAATCCTAATTGTAATATAATCTCCTTCTTCGAGTTTGAGCTCTTCGGGTATTTCGAGTGTAGCCTTTGTTGTGGGTTGTGTGTTTGTTGCTCCAAGCGTTGTTTGGAATGTATATCTTTCCTTCCCATCAGCATCCGTGTAAGTCTTGTCTTTGCCATCAGCATCGTACACCCTTCCTATCACCTTAAATTCATATTCAGAACCATATTCTTCCTCATCGTCTTCCTCATCGTCTATATCAAAAGTAACAGATATGCATATTTGACTTACATTAAGGTCTACGATATATAAATTCTCACTCATGATCCACACAGCCTTTTGGAAATATTCAGTTTCCGATACGTGTTCATACCTTTCCTCGTAATATTCACTATTTTTATTGATGCTCATTTGTACAGCTTTGCCAAATGAAAAAGGGTCTCTCATTGCATCAGGCTTGTTCTTTTCATCGATATATATCATGTTGGGAAAAAATACGGAAAACTTATCATAATTGGTCGTGCAGCTACACTTTGGTATCCTGACGTTCCGCAGGGTTACCTCTTCTTCGTCTGTGCCCTCTTCTGTGCTTGCATCACCTTCTGTGCTTGTGTCTTCTTCACCTGTTGTGTCCTCGTAGGTAAGTAACGTTTTTTCTCCCTTTTCGGTGTAAGCAAGGTACCCATCTGCATCTACAAAGTAGAGCCTGTCTCCCTCCACCTTGTATATACGCTGTATGCCCTCCTCAGAATGTATAAGCTTTCTCGGCCTTCTCGGGCTTGCGTAAGGGTAGTTGTCCGCAGACATATTTTTACAGTCCGCCATCTCGTAGTCGTTCTGACCGCCCTCGAGCTTGTTAACCCCTGCCCAGTGCGTTATGTTAAAAGGAAACGTGGCAACTCTCGGAAGAGCTTCCTCGTGGTATTTTATTGCCATACTACCACCGCCTTATATTTTTAATTTTTTTCTTGACAGCCTTTGTCCCATCATCAAAGAGCGACATATATTTGTTCCACTCATTCAGCAGTATCTGTGCCAGCTGTACATCGTCAGTCTTTACAAGCTGATATCCTATGTACGACGGAATAGCAACGTGTGTATTCTCTGCAACCTCATATTCATATGAAGCAAGCTCTTCCTCCGACATTTTGGTTATGTCGCGCGGAAGTGCCCAGTAATATAAAACAAAGTCCCCCGTCTGCTTTATTACGATATAGCCGTCCTCTGCAATATAGTAGCTTACGCCCTCGGTTTCGTCCTTTGCATCAACTAATCCTAACGGCGCAGTACGGTAAAAATCATCAGGAAGAGCCATTTTGTACGGAGCAGTTTCAACTGTAATTTCCACTTTACGCACAATGTGTGTGCCGTGTGTCGCGATATACAGCTGCGCCTCATGTGCAAGCACCGGGAACAGCTTTGATTCATAGTCCGACTGTTCACTGTCTGTTTTTAAAAATGCTATGTCAAGACTTTCTTTATAAGTCATTAAATCATCTCCTTAAAAACCGTCTCCCGACGGAGCTGAAACGGTCCCAGATATTATTTATTGTTTTGAACTTTCCTCCGTCGGGATGATTAAAGAAAAACGACGGAATGTTTCCATCCCGCCGTAAATTACTAAAGTTCTACAACCTGAACTGTTGTACCTGTTGCGGAAGCTTTGATATTAACTGTGCCGTCTTTAAGGTTCTTAAACTTTGCGCTTTCAAGCACAACGCCTACCGTCTTGTTTGCCGGCACGCTCACAGTTTCGTCTGCTACTGCCTGGATACCGGTACCCTTTGCAATAGTAAGCGTTACTGCCGAGCTTGCAGTCGATGTAATAAGAAGCAGTGTCATTTCGTCCTTGCCGTTAAAATCAATATCCACTCCGGTCGTGGTAATGGCTGTTGCGGCAGGCAATTCAACAGCTGCGTTTCTTTTCATTTTTGTTTTAACAATACTTGCCATCTTTTACCCCTCCTTATTCTGCTGTTTCGTCAGCAAAAGAGCCGACAGGTGTGATAATAAGCTCCTTAGGTCTGATAACCTTAGCACCATATACCTGGAGGCCTTTAATTGCCTTGCCAAAGTATTTCTCGGGCTTATATTCAGCAACCTCTGTAATCTGTTCAGCAAGAGTAATTGCTTTTCTTGTTCTGAAGATTATGTATTCACCGTTGGTCTCGTAAGCAGGGATGTTGTTGGACATTTCAACTTCCACATTAAATGTACGAAGCTTGCCCACAGCACCGCTTGTAAGAACCTTTGTATTGTCGGTATCAACAATCATCTTTGCAAGCATAAGCTTAGAAATAACGTTAGGCGAACATTCCATGTAAACTGTTTCGTTACGCGGAACCCCCGCTTTCCATATCAAAGCCAGCTGCGCCGCGATTATGTTGAGAATATTCGCAGACGATACAGAATTTACTACTTTCTGTACTGCTCCTTTTGTTCTTAGCGCCTCTTCATAGATAAAGCTGTCCATAGCCTGTGCAAGACCTGCAGCAGCTTCCTGTCTTTCAGCGTTCTCAAAATCAGCGACAGCCTGGGTGTCCTCGATTTTACCGATGTAAAAATGGAACGCCTTAGCCTGTGTGATTTCAAGCATTGTGCTCTGGTCGCCGATTCTTTCAAAATCGCCAAGACCTGTCTTGTCGTCATATTCAACGATTGTAGGTCTTGATACGCCAAGAACCTTAACCTTGTCGCCCTTGTTTTTTACTTCGCCTTCGTAGTCGCGGTTACATATTTTCGATGCAACCAAAACGTCATCGCGTTCTCTTATAAGTTTTTCCGCAAATAAAAGCGGTATAAAATTGCTGTGATTACTCATTTAACTCATCCTTTCTTCCATTGTTTTTCTGATTTCATTATTGCGTCAAGATTTTGTCTTATTTCCTCTCTTGACATCTTCGCCACCTGCTCCTGTGTGAAAAATTCGGGGTTATTACCCTTTGTGTAATTTTTCGCGCTTCCGGGAGAGTAGCTTTTGTCTTCGGGTTTCTTTTCCTTCTGCATCCCCTTTAGCCTGCAATACTTTTTAACAGCATCGTCCAAAGGTATGTGCAAATCGGTTATAAATTCCCTGAAGTCTTCGTTCCCTACAAACTCGTCAAAGTCGTCTCCGACATTTTTCTTGTACCACGCCTCGGCGTTGTTAACCGCCTTTCGTGACACAATCTTAAAATACTTCTTAGACAACATATCGAGCTTGATTCGGTCAGTTTTGGTAAGCTTCGACTTTGGCTTGTCCGCCAAGGCTTCGTATTCTTCTACGATATCCTCGTCCGAGGTATCGTCATCGTTTAAAAACTCCAGAACTTCAAGCTTAATCTCCGCTTCCCTTTTGGACACATCACCGTTTTTGTAATCTTCAAGAATTTTCTGACCGTTCTTGCCGTAATGGTCGCCAAGAGCTTTTAGCAACGATTCCCCGTCGCCTTCAAAATTCATACCTTCGGCCACAAGCTTACGAATTTCTTTATTTATCCTGACCTCTTCGGCATCTGCCTCTGTTTTTTCAAACTTTTTTAAATATCTGGCAGTTACCTTTTTCACGGCATCGTCAAGTTCTTGTTGATGTTCTTCCTGGGTATAAAGCTTTTCGGCCTTGTTATCGGCTGTTTTGTTTTCAGCTTTATTCTCAGGATTTTCGGTTGACTGTGTATTGTTTATGGATTCTGTATTCATTACAAAACCTCCCCGCTTAAAGTCCGTCGACTATATACTCCGTTTATTCGGCCCGTCGGCACCCCGTTTATAGCCCGTCGGCAATATTATGTAAAACGTCTTTACGACGGATTACTCATCTGTCCCTGTATAAGCTCTCTTAAAGCATCAGGGTTTTGTATGTACTGCGAAGCTTCTTCCGGACTCATGTTAGCAACAAGTGAATCAATATCAGGCGTGTTCGCATTAACCATTTCATTTGCCACAGCGTCCACATCTATTTCGGGCGCTTCCGCTTGCGGTGTTTGCTGTTTTGCCTTTTCCTGTTCCATAAGCTTTTGTAGCTTTTTCTTAGGCAGTACCCCGTTGTCAGGCAAAAGTTCTATAAACATATCAAAAGTTATATATTTTGCCATAAGCATATTTTGTAAGGTTTCCTCTGCTATTACCGCGCTCCACCTTTCGGAAGGGCCAACATCAATACGCACCTTTACCTTAAGCTTTTTAAAAGCTTCTTCGGAAACATAGTATATATGTCTCTCGCCTTCTTCATCCTTTGCGACGATTTCCTTTTCCCCGCTTCGGCTGTGCCATATCTCCATCCATATTCGTGCAATATCTTCTACAAAGTCAAAGTACCTGCGCCTGTTACGCTCCAAAGGCACCTGAGACTGTTGCATCGTTGCAAGTATCGCTCGTCCCGATGTCTTCGTCGGGTCTACACTTCCCAAAGCACTGTCGTTAGCTCCGTTTAAGTCTTTGGTCAAATCAATAGCCTGTTGGAACATCGAAAAAGCCGCAGCTGATATCTCTCCGGGATTCGCATACGAAAGTATATCCCTGGCGGATATATCTGTTCCGTGGTATGCAATAGCCGTTCCTACGTTTGTGTCGGGCGTATCAATAAAATCTTCGTTATACACCATTTTGGGAAAAGACGAATAGCTCGTGCTCGTCATAATCATCGACGCAATCGTGTTTATGTAATTTTGGTTGTCAATCATTGCCGTTACATCAGAAACACCGAAAAACGAATTCTTTTGCAATTCCCAGTCAAATTTCGCTATCGGATAAATAGACATGTTCGTGGGCGCTTCTTCAACATACACACAATTTCTCGTAGACTTACGGCAAAATACCTTGCCGTCCTTTTTGAAGTACTTAAGTAAAACGGTGGTCTTACCATAATCTTCAATTTCGATTTTAGCGCTGTCCCCCGCCTTGTAGGTTGTTTCCTCGTCGTCCCCGATGCCGTCAATGTCATAATCCTCGAGCTTGTTAAGCCCGTCCGCTTTTGCTCTGCGCGCCTCTTCCTTAACAAGCTCTGTCGGACGACGGTATGCGATTATAATATACGTCAGCTGCTGTATGCCTGCGCAGTTCGGGTCTGCAGGATATATGTCCGCTCCGTCTATTTGCTCAAACTTCAGCTCCTTTTCGTCCTCGTCATAATAAAAATGCGCAAAGCCGTTGCCCGTAACAGCCCCGTCAAGTACAACCTCTTCCATATTTCGGTCCATTTTCAGAGTTTCCCACAGCTCACCGGCATAGTCCGTCAGTTTCGATGCAACCTGTACAAGCTCCATTATGTGGTCGCCCTCACGATTTCCGCATTGGTATAAAATTTGCGTTGTTTTGTCAAATATCTGGGAAATCTTATAATTAAGCACCGGCTTAATAACGTTAAACACAGGCGTAGGCAATCCCTCGCTTTTGGTGTTTCCCCATTGGTCACCCTGTAAAAACCTGTAATTTCTGTCAATGGTGTTAAAATAGCCTATTCTTGTCTTATAGTTAATGCCGTTTTGGTACTGTTGCCACTCGTTTGTGTATTCGTTATTTTTCATCAATCATCGCTCCGTCTCTTATCACGATTTCTGTAGTCAAGGATGCTCGCCATCCCTTTGTTGTACCGCTTTTCTGTTTCTGTCGGTTCCTTTGACTTTTTACTCGCCGGTATAATTTTTTCAGGCTTACTGCCCTTTTGCACTCTAAGGCCGTCTTTGAATCCCTGACGGTATATCAAAAAACCGATAATTACGCCTATAACACAAAAAATAGTTGTCATATCATTACCTCCGTAAAAATTTAGTTACATCATCACCCTCAAACGGATTTTTCTTCTTTGGCTTTTGGAAATCAAAGTCATAGTTTTTATTTCCCTTGGGGTTTGCGTTTGGTCTGTAATGCATTACTGCAAAATACCTGAGAGCATCAGGTAAATGTGTTATGTCATGCGGCTGCGTTGCACAGTCGTTAGGGTTTTTCTCGTCAACCTGTATGCTTGAAAGGTGCTTGATTATCTGCGTACAGGTGTTAAATATTCGTAGTTTAACCTCGCCCCTTTGGTTTGGTTTTAGCATTTCCTTAATACAAGCCCAGCCGGCAACACGGTTGTTGTCCGACTTTTGTATTTTAAGTCCGCCCTGGCGGAACAGTTCAGCTCTGCTCTTACCGCTTTCTTGTGAGCGAGACCACAAGTCAGGTGGCGCATATGTCGTATATATGGTTTCGTCGCTCGACAAATCGGTTGCCTTTTCTGCCGCATCGGTTATAATCATGTCCTTTTGTGCCATTTCTCTGTACACATAACATTCTCCTAAGGAGTTAACCGCTACCCAAAGTACCGCAAAGCAGTCAAGCCCGTAGTCAATAGTCCGGTATCTTCGCCAGTCTGCCGGGATTTCAAAAGGCTCGCACACATGTTTTTCGCGGTCAAATTCATCAAAGAAGAAACCTCCCTCAATATCCCAGTCCCCATAGCGGAGCGCTCGTTTCTCTTTTTCAGACAAGTTTTCAAGCCTTGTAAGATACGTCGGGTCGTTTTTCATCAAAACCCAGTTATCGTCAATTTTTGAGGGTATAAATATTCTTGTTCCCGTTTCAAACTTATGTACCTTGTTGGGCGGACCGATTTCAATAAACCGTTCCTTCACCCAGGTATGCCCTACGCCTCCGGGGTTTGTAGAAGATTTTACCGACCTCGGGTACGGCATTGTACCTCTTAAACGGGAAATCATATATGTATATACGTCTTCCGAAAAGTGCGTAAGCTCGTCAAAGCGTATCACATCAAATTCTGCGGACTGATAGTTATACACATCAGCCACGTTGTCGCAATATCCAAAGTCTATTACACTGCCGTTTATAAAGGTCATAGAGTGCTTGGAAGAATTATATTTGTATAGCGTTCTCGGTAATATCTCCAAAGCGGTTCTTATAATCGACATCTCAAGCTGCGGGAAGGTCCTACGAAATATAATCTGCTTCGACTTCGGATACTTCATAGCATATATAAATGCGTCAAGGACTTGTCCGTGAGACTTACCGCCACCCGCGGCACCGCCAAAAAGCACCTCGTCAGCTTTTGAGTTAACAAAAAGCTGTTGCTTAGGCATAAGGTAAATATTTACATCAGCCATTAAAATCAGACTCTTCCATTGTTCTTACGTTGATGTTAACTGTGTTTTCGCTTTCCATGTCAACCTTGGACACCGCGTTGTCCCCCGCTCTGTCCAAAATATCCTTTGCGGCATCAAACCTCGCTTTTGCACTTTGGCTGTTTTGCATAATGTCAAGTATCGTTTGAATGGCTGCAGGAGCATAGTCTTTGTACACTTCTTTTCGGTACCACTCCAGCGCCTTTCTAAACTCCTCGTTATGGCGCATCCAGTTGTATATGGTCTTTTCCGACACGCCTACTTCTTCTGCAATTTCCTTTTGCTGCATCTTGCAGTTTATAAGAAGCTCAATAGCTTTAATCTGTTTGTTATTCAGTCTAAATTTATCGTTTTTAAATATCTTAAACTGTGCAGTTTTCATCCCTTTAACACACTTCCTTTCTGTAAATATTTTTGCACTTCTGCTTTTAGTGCCTAAATTTACGCCCATTTTTTAGGTGCATCATTAGGAAATGATTTTTATAATACAAATTAACTCCCGCTGTCTCAAACGGAAATTAACGGAATTTTCGCGTTTTCTCTCACTACTTATATATTTTTAAGCAATAAAAAACAGCTAAGCCTTTTTCAGCTTAACTGTATTATAAAATATTTACCCCCTCAGTTACCGGCAAATTTTACAATTCATTTTTCCCAGGTTTCATATAGCTTTTTGCGCATTTCACATAAGGATTTTACGGTCAAAAAATTTTCGTCCGCTATACGTTCAAGAGACTTTTTGTCATTTGTCAGAACCTCAAACAAGGCGGTAGAATTATCCCCGCCTATTTTCTCACACATATCTTTGATTTTCCTCTGCACCTTTGCAGGCTGATTCTTAAAGTCCATGCAGGTAAAGTATATAAGCCCCTGCTTGTTGTATGGTAGTCTTATGCCCCGCTTTTTCTTGAACATTATCAACACCCCTTATATGTATCAGTCGTTGTCCTGTTTGTTTTGCACCACCTGCGCAAGTAAATTGCATCTTCCGTTTTTCCTCTGAGGACATCTTTTTATAGGGATTCGCACCTTGTATCCTTCTATGGATTTATTTACGCTTCCGTCGCAGAAATATTCCACACCGTATGGACAGTTGTTTGTTAGCCATCTTTTTTTGAAATCAAAATCGTCCACTTTTTATCACTCCCGTTCGCACAAAGCATCTATTGTCTCATTTTTGTTTTTGTTTATCTTTTTAATCGCCCTTAGGCACGAAGACATTTCCGCATTATCTTTTTCAAGTCCTTCAATGTTGTTTCCAATACGTTCCATAAGAATTTTAACCGCCTTTACTTCTTCGTTCAGCTCGATAATCTTTCCTATCGCCTCATTAAAGCTCATTCTCCCTTACCCCCTCTTTCTTTTGGTGTGCGTGTGTTCCATTTCTCAATAATATAATCTTGTAATGCTGTTTCCGAAGGTTCATCCAATGCATTCAAGTCAGCCGACATCATAGCTCCGCATCGCGAACACTCAATTGCTTTTATTGTCGGTTTCATAAATTTCACCGTATGAAATCTAATATACAACATATCTGCCCCACAAAAAGGACAAGCCTTTAATTCATCCATTATCGTTTACCTCCCTTTTGAATTGCGATTTTATTGGCAAAATCCCCATTATATCTGTGGGATTATAACCTTAGTTCCGCAATACTCATTCATATACTCTATTGCTTCTTTATAACCTGCACCGCCCTGAGATTTAGGCTTAAATGCAAAATTTACCTTTGCTGGCTCTGTTTCTTGAAGCCTTATAAATCTTTCTGTATCGTACTGACACCCAAATCCGCACAGGGCACAGCCTGTCCTTTGTGCTTTGGTACAACGATAACAACCATTTTCATCTTTTACAATCTCACCATAATCACTGCATATAGGTGTCCCTCTATATTTTAGTGCAAATAAAACTCCATCTTTCGTCATAGCTCCAAATGGTTTTGATTTATATTCGCCATTAGGCAATCGAATGTTACAACCTGTTTTCATATATGCTTCTTCACGCATTTTGCTTTCGGATGCCTG
>JAZREA010000023.1:0-26989 GCA_045660545.1 Clostridia bacterium
CAGCTTTTGCTGCCAGCGTGCCACAGTACGGCAAAGGCCCAAGCACCCCTGTTACTCCGATTTTCTATATGGACACTCTTGCAGGTTTGAACTTTAACCCGACAGAGTACGTTGACATCTCAGACGAGATCGAAACAAAAATCGAGATGCTGGAATGCCACGAAAGCCAGTTAAAGTGGATGCGCGACCACGACCACATCGACTTTGCAGACTTTGTACGCACATGTTCAAAGTTCCGCGGTTTGCAGTGCGGCGTGCCTTACGCAGAAGCGTTCACACAGGAATTGGTGTGGCCTAAGGTTGTAACAAAGAGGTTACTGCCATGAAGAAAGTAGCTTGTGTTGGAATTTTAGTTGCAGACGTTATTGTCGACCCGGTTTCCTCCACCCCGAAAAACGGTGAGGGTATGTCGGTCAATTCAATAACCCTACATAACGGCGGAAACGCTATGACCGCGTCTATTAACCTCAGCAAGCTCGGTGTTGAGTCATATATGGTCGGCAAGGTCGGGGCAGATATGTTCGGCGACTATTTAAGAGGCTGCCTTAACAAACAAAACGTTGACGTTTCAGGTCTTAAATCAGACTCTTCCGTTCAGACGTCCGCTTCTGTTTTACTTATCGACCCGACGGGCGAGCGCTCCTACTTCCACTGTGTTGGAGCTAACGGCACTTTCTCAATCGACGATATCGATATGAGCGTTATCGAAAAGTCAGACCTCGTCTTTGTTACAGGTTCTTTCCTTCTAAGCACCTTTGACGGCGTGCAGACGATGGAGTTTTTGAAAAAATGTAAGGAAATGGGCAAGACAACCTTCTTAGACGTTTGTTGGGACTCTTCCGGCAGATGGGGCGAGGTTATCAATATGGCTATGCCGTATATCGACGTGTTTATGCCAAGCGTTGACGAAGCTGCTCTCATTTCAAAAAAGGAAGACCCTGAGGAAATGGCGGACGTCTTCTTTGAAAACGGAGTCGGCTCTGTCGTAATCAAGCTCGGCAAAGAGGGATGTTACATAAGACAAACCAAGGATTCAAAGAGCGTAATTATCCCGTCGTACAAAGTCGATAACGTGGCAGACACAACAGGCGCTGGCGACAGCTTCTGCTCAGGCTTTTTGGCTTCGTACGCAAGGGGCGTCGATTTTGAAGAATGCGCAAGGTTTGCCAACGCGACAGGTGCTTTTTGCGTTATGGAAAAGGGCGCTACTTCAGGAATTAAAAGCTACGACGAAATTTTAGACTTCGTCAACAAAAGAAGATAATTTTTAATCAAAATTATATATAACAAGGAGGATTACAAAATGGATTTTTTAAGTACAGTTAAAGGAAGTTTGCTTGAAGGTTTTTATCCCAAGGGCTGGGATATGCAAAAAATCGACGAATGCTGCGAAAAGGGCGTAGCTCGCGAAAGCTTCTGGCACAAGGATTTCACACCTATCGAATGTCAGAATATCTATGAATTCGATACACTTATGGGTCACGAAATCGCGCTCCAGATTAAAAAGGCACGCGACAACGGCGAAAAGCTCGCTATGATTTTACCTGTTGGTCCTATGGGTATGTACCGTTGGGCTGTGTATTTCTTAAAGGAATGGAACGTTAAGTGCGACCACGTTTACACATTCAACATGGACGAATGGGCAGACAGCGAAGGTAACACTCTTCCTAACACAAACCCGGCTTCGTTCGAATACAGCATGAAGGAAGCTTTCTTCAACCAGCTTGGCGAAAACACAATCCCGCCGGAGCAGCGCAACTTCGCAACTAAGGAAAACCTTCCTACATATCCTGAAAAATTTGCCGCTCTAAAAGCAGAGGGTGCTAAGCTTGTGCTTGTTTTCGGTATAGGCAGAATGTGCCACATCGCTTTCTGGGAGCCACAGTTTGCTGACGATTATAACACCGAGGAAGAATGGAAGTCACAGTGCTACCGCATAGCTGCTAAGCTTCATCCTCTTACAATCGAGCAGAACGCTATCACAAGCTTTAAGAGCAGAACAACTCTTGTTCCGTGCAGAGCTAACACAATCGGACCTGGTCTCTTCTTGCAGGCTGACTACATAATCGGCGGTGCAGACGGTGCCCTTTCAAGAGGTATGGGATGGCAGGGAATGAGCTTCTTAACTACTCTCCACTACGGTCCTGATATGAACATTACTTCTACATATATGCCTACAATGCCGGGCAAGCTCTTCTACTTAAAGGAACTTGCTGGTCCATTAACAGCAGAATGTAACTAATATCAATTTATAAGGTGAGGGATTAAGATGGTAACAAGAGAATCCGAAAGAACTCCTATAAAAGAGATTGCGGCCGAACAAGGCTCAGGTCTTTTAATACTCGATAAATTGTTTAAAGCGCCCGACGCTCCCGACAAGGTACGTATGTTTGCAAAGGCTACACTGGCTCCTGACGCAGAGGTTGGATACCACAAGCACGTTGGCGAAAGCGAGGCTTATTACATCCTTTCAGGAACAGGCGAGTATAACGACGACGGCAAGCTTTACACAGTAAAGCCCGGGGACATTACTTATACCCCCGACGGCCACAGCCACGGTATTAAAAACATCGGTACAGACAATCTTGATTTTATAGCTTTGATTGTTCTTGACTAATTTTTAAAGACATAAAAAAACCGCTATGGAGAAACCTCCATAGCGGTTTTTTATATTTATCTCATCGCCATACTGTTGTTTAAAAGTGTCGTACTGTATAAGAACAACACGTCTTTTCCTTCAAAATCTACAAGGTTGCCGACAAACGAGCTTTGAATATACCTTATATCTACAAGCGTAACCTTTTTATACCCCTCGGCGAACAAAGGTGCAATACTGCTTCCGAACGAGTCTCTGAAAATCACAAGCTCGCGCTCCGTCTTAGCCTGCGGGTTTTCGATAGTTACAAGCGGTGTTGTTCCGGACAAAAACATCTCGTAAGGGTCTTTCCCCTCAGCCTTTTCCATATTGTACATCTCGCCCGCCTTCGGCACGCCCGTGTCGTAGTAAGTTACTGCACAGTTTTTCAAAACGTCGTTTGTAAGGTACACAATCTCGTCAGGCGCAAAGTCCATCGCCAGCTGACCAAAATATACGCCGTAGAATGGTTTTTTAAGCTTTGCTTGCTCGTAGGTCGCTTTTACATCCACTCCCATTTTATCGCCAATTCTCTCGGCAATATCCACTATCTTTTCCTGCCTCCAATGGGTATCGGTGGTATAATAATCGTCCAACCCCAACAAATCCGTTACGTCGATATAGTTCATATACTCCGTTTTACCGCGCATATCGCTGATAAATTTATCGTAATCCATCGAAGGATATCCGCTACTTTTAGCAAGCAAAAAGTTTTTGTCAGGTATAATCGAAAAATATACGTTCGTGTTGCTGTCTTTTAAATACGAATTATACAGGAACGAAAATTTCTCTGCTGCATACTCCATCATTTTCGGGTTGGCGGCATCGTCAATTTTGGAAATATGACCCTGCGCAACGAAGAGACCGTTGTTGTCAAGCTTTCGAAAAACTTTTGTGTTAAAACCAGCCTTTATACTACGGAATGTGTCTCTGTAAGGAAAGCGCTCTGTTGCGTACTTTTCAAAGCCATCTGTAAACTCTCCGCTAATCATACTCTCAACCGAAAACTGCGGAAAAGACGCAAGCTCCCTCCTCTCGCTTTCGGAAAACAAATCCGAAGGCTTCGTCACACACATAACAAACCCCACTAATAACAAGGCGGCAAAAACAATCGTAGTTACAACACTTTTTGTTCTGACGTTCATTTTAAACCCTCCTTAAAACCTGAAATATAAAAACGGATTAAACGAGCCGTCAACAAGATATGCCGTTGTCAAAACAACCATACTCACCAAGACGACAATCTCCAAAACATCCCAGGCTTTTTTAAACACATTGTTCTTCAACATCTTTTGGAGCAAAAGCTTTGGCAAAGGAGTAGCCGCAACAGCCGCAACAATCAACACAACCGCAAAGCTCTTTGAATTATAAACCGTCGCCCCCGTTACAAAAGGCAGCCCGCCTGCTCCAAACATGCAGACAACACTTTCCCACGCGTCAGACATCGAGCCTGCACCAAATATAGCAAAGCTTACAGAAATCACAATCACCGTATATATGTGCCCAATCGCGGCCGACCTTTTAATATACTTGCCCAAGAACAGCTTTTCAATAGTCAAAAGCACCCCGAAGTAAATTCCCCACACGACAAAGTTCCACTCCGCGCCGTGCCAGAAGCCCGTTAAAAACCAAACAGTAAAAATGTTAAACAGCATCCTCACCGCGCCTACACGGTTACCGCCCATAGGGATATAAACATAGTCTCTGAACCAGCTCCCGAGCGAAATATGCCACCTGCGCCAAAACTCCGTAACGCTTTTGGCAATAAACGGATAATTAAAATTCTCTAAAAATTCAAAGCCAAACAACTTTCCAAGTCCAATAGCCATATCGCTGTAACCCGAAAAGTCAAAATAAACCTGCAACATATATGCGACTATATAAAGCCAGTAAAAAGCCACCGACTTTTCGTCCGAGATGTAAAACGCCTCACAAAGCTCGCCTAAGGTGTTAGCTATCAACACCTTTTTAGAAAGACCAATCACAAAGCGCCTTATTCCGTCAGCTATTTGTAAAAAGCTGTGCGTTCTTTTAACAAGCTGCCTTTCGATGTCTGCATATCGTACAATCGGCCCCGCAATAAGCTGAGGAAAAAGCGCAACGTAGGTTGCAAGATTCACAGGGTTTTTCTGCGCTGCCACGTCTCCTCTGTAAACGTCTATGATATAGCTTAAAACCTGAAATGTGTAAAAGCTGATGCCAATAGGCAAGCTTACATTTAAAAGGCCGACAGAAAGCCCTGTTATGCGGTTAAAGTTTTCTACAAAAAAGTCCGCATACTTAAAATACCCCAGCGTACAAAGACAGACCGCAACAGACAAAAGCATAAACACTTTTGCCATCACTCCGCCTCTGTAACGCTCGATCAAAAGCGCCAGAACATAGTTTATAGCTATTACAGAAACGATTAAATATAAATATAAAGGCTCGCCCCACGCGTAAAACACAAGGCTTGATACCAAAAGCGCCGTGTTCTTTAACGGCCTTGGCGATAACAGATAAAGCAATATAGCACAAGGCAAAAAATAATTTAAAAACGGTATGCCGGAAAAAACCATATCCCACCTCTTTACTCAAAAACGAACGCCAAAAAGGCGTCCGTCCCCGAATGTATCATTAACTGAATTTATTATTCCTCAAATGTCTTTGGGCACATAACAAAGAACACTTTGTTGCCCGAACTTCCCGCCACCATCTCGTCGGCTTCAACACAGATATTCCACCTAAGGTCTGCGCTGGATTTAAGCGTCGAAACAAACGAAGACGCATCAACACCGTCTTCAAGCACAAACACATATCCAACAAAAGGAATCGAGCCAATAACCGGGCCAAACATTACGCCCTCAGAAAATCCGGTAATCTCCGTGTCGCCAAATCCCGACAAATATCCCGGCTCCACAGCCATAGTAGCTCCGGAAAAGGCAATCACCGGGTTAGCAAGAATAGACTCTGCCAAAGACATAGCGTCCGACGCCGAGCCAGCCTTGCTCTTAAAGTCTGCCAAAAGCTTTTGACCCACTGTTGTAGCAGAAGCTTCAGGCTTAGACTCGGGTGCAGTCTCAGGCTCTTTTTGCGGTGTAGAAGGCTTAGTCTCAGAAGGCTTGGTTTCTTCCTTTTTATCTTCTTCCTCCTGCTTTGGCTGCTGCTGTTCTTCCTTCGGCTGTTCAACATTTTCCGCAGGGCTTTCAACCTTTTCTTCGTTCTCCACCGGGTTTACGGTTTCCTCAACATTTTTCTTTCCGCAGGCTGCCAATCCTGCAACAGTAATCAATACCAACAGTAATGATATAATCTTCTTTGCGTTCATTTCAATTCTCCTTTACATTAAGTATTATCACAAATTATATGGACTTTAATGCGAATCGCTGCAATTTAAGCCAAATATATCAAAAGCCCGAAAACGCAGTATTTCGGGCCTTTATTAATGTCAATCGTTTGTAGCTTTGTCAGCCTCTTCTTCCGGCTCGTAAGGGTCGTTGCCTACAATCGGGCCGTCGTCGTAAAAATATTTTTCAATAACTTTGTCTGTCTCTTTCCTGTCCTGGTAAAGGTGCGAGTCTACGTTTGTAAACATCGTAGGCATAGTACAGGTGTATATGTCGTTTTCAACATCTAACTTTAACATCGACTTACCGTATACAAGCATATCCGTAAGCGACATATTACACTTTATGTCATCTTTTAGGGCAGCGTACACAGACGGAACCTTCGCGATGTATTTAGCGTTAAGCTTTTGGGCAACAAGCGCCTTTAACAAGTCCTGCTGAACCTCTACACGTTTAAGGTCTGCCTGAGGGTAACCCCTGAACCTTACCATACTTTCAGCATCCTCGCCGTTTAGCGTCTGGAGTCCCGCTTTTAAGTGTATGTGGAGGTCCTGAACCGGGTCGTCGTAGTTCATATTTTGCGGAACGTCAAACTCAACCCCGTCTAAAAGGTCAACAAGCTTTCCAAATGTTCCGACTTCAAACTGTACGTAGTAGTTAATCGCAAGCCCAGTAAGCTGTGTGGCAACACGGGAAACACCCTCGATTCCGCCAGCACCGTATACAGAGTTAACAAGCCTTGTGTGTCCGTTGTAGTTAACATACGTGTCTCTCGGTATAGACATCGCAGAAATCTTAGAACGTTCCTCGTCATAGCGAACGACCATTATTACGTCCGAAAGTCCCTCAGTCTTGTCTACACCAACAACTAAAACGTTAAGTTTAACGTTGCCTGCCGTCTCTTCAACCTCTGCCATGTCAAAGCCTTCCTCGACGTCAAACGGATGAGCGATAAAGCTGCGAAACTCCAACCCTGCAACAACAGTCAAAGCAATAATTACCGCATATATTACAACTATAAGAATTTTCTTTTTAAAGCTCAAAGCGCAAACACTCTTTCCCAAATAATTTGTTAATAGTATTCTACCATAATATCGCGGTTTTTTCAACAAAAATAATGTTAAAATAATGTTAAAAAATTATTACAGTTAAGCCATTTTTCTCTTTTTTAATCTCACCCGTAAAACAAAAGATATAACAGATGCGAAAATATGAGAAAAAGCGAGAACAAAAAGAACATTCAAAACATTAATAAGCAATGTCCTAAATGCGATGTCTCCGCAGTCCCAGGCGCTTACCAGCCACACCACAGCCAAAAATGCCGCCACGTTTAAAAGTCTTTTCATCAAAATCACTCCTTGTCTTTGTTGTTAAGCCTATTATAAACAACGAAGTGTCCAATAAAAAGGACTTTTGTTTTTGCGTAAAAAATGCGCGAAGCGGTTGCTTCGCGCGTTAAAATATGTCTATTTGGAAACTAATTCTTTAAATACATCGCCGCGTTCTTCAAAGTTTTTGAAAAATCCGTAGCTCGCAGCAGCAGGAGACATCACACACACCTTACCCTTTTCGGTAAGACGCTTTGCCTCACAGACCGCCGACTTTAAGTCGCTTGTCAGGACAAGGTTCTTGCCTTTAAACTTTTGTCCGTAATCCGACAAAATAGCGTCATATATAATCCTTCCTGTGTCGTACATAAAAATTATGTTGTCAATTTCATACGACGTTAAAAACTCAATAAGAGGAATGTACGTTACCCCTCTGTCCATACCGCCCAATATAAGTGTGCCGACATTGCCAAGGCTCTTTAAGGCCTGAATAGTCGTCTCGCTGATTGTAGAGATAGAGTCGTCATAATACTTTACGCCATCAAACTCTCCAACAAGCTCCAGCCTGTGCGGCAGCGGCTTGTATGTTTCAAGGTGCTTTACAAAATCACAAAGCCCAACCCCAAAGCGCTTGCAAACATTATAGCAAACAGCTATGTTATACATATTGTGCACACCGAGGAGGTCTGTTTTTAGGCTGTCGAAGGCGATTTTTTCGTCATTTGTTGTTATAGCGCCGTCTGTAATTTTTACATCCGCATCTTTTTCGGAGCCAAAGCCAACTGTTACAAGGCTTCCGTCTTTATATTCCTTCTTTGGCACGTTATCAACGTTACATATCAAGACATCGTCAGAAGACTGGTTTTTATATATGTTTTTCTTCGATTCCTCGTACTTTAAAAATGTGCCGTAGTGGTCGAGGTGCTCTTCAAAGATGTTTAAAAGAACTGCAATATGAGGTGAATACAAAGCATATTCAAGCTGATGGCAGGAAAGCTCGTACACCAAAACGCTTTCCTCGTCAATCTCGCCCAACATATCAAAGGCGGGGACTCCTATGTTTCCCATAATCAAACAGTTACCACGCGCGTTTTTCAGTATGTGATAAATCAGGGTAGAAACCGTGCTTTTTCCCTTCGTGCCGGTAATTCCGACGATTTGTCGTCCATATCTTTTAAGCATCTGGTCCGTCTGTGAAGTAATTTTACTTAACACTTTTTCACTCTTGTCTTCCAGAACTATGCCGGGGCTTTTAAAAACAACGTCGTAGTCATAAATTGCGTTTTGGTAGCCTGCACCACATATAACCTCTGCGCCATCTACACCGCCGATATCGTTTTGGTCAGCAATTGCGATGGTGCAGTCCATGTTTTTAATAACCTCGTATGTCGAGCGACCCTCTCTGCCAAAGCCTAAAATCAGCACTCTCTTACCCTTGGTAAGTTCCCTTAACTGTTCTAACATCTATTTCACCCCAAGCCTGTTCTTTAGCATGTTTTCAAATTCTGTCGGGATCAGATTTTCAAAGTCATAAAAGCTCTTATAAGGATTTTTCGCATCCTTGTAGCTTTTATAAATATCTGTTTTAGTGTAAAATTCTAAAAGCACAGGCAACTCATCGTATTTGCCTATCGCCTCGCAAAGTGCGAAGTTAATCTCGTCCCTGCTGCCAACACACTCAAACGGCTTTTCCTTAGCTTCGCCTATAAGCTTTTTAAAATCTTCCAAAAGCTCTTCTTTTTCAAAGAGGTCCGAGCCAAATATCCCCTCAAGCTTTAAAGGCTCGATAAAAGGCGACAGTATGATATAAACAAACAGACACTTAGGACAATTACCGCACCATATATCAGTCTTGCTTCCGACATTACAGCTTCGAAATACGTTATAAAAATCTTCGTTTTGCGCAAAAAGTCCTGCAATCTGGTATTCGCTGAGAGGTCTTAATAAGCTAAAATAATAAGTTCCGCTCGCTATATATTTCTCTTCGTATTCATGGAAATCCCGCTCAAACTCAAAGCTTTTTGAGTACTGATGGTTGACATAGCTGCCTTCCACCGTGCTTTCGTTGGCGCTCGATTCGTTTGACAAGGCTATATACTTTACACCATTAATGTATGCAGCCAGTGTTGCAGAAAAGGCAACAATCGCCGAAAAAGGAGTGTGTCCGTTTATGTAGCCTTTTTTGTTAAGCTCAAGCATCCTTTTATCAAGCGTTCTGTTGGCTACAATCAGGTGGTCGTCATATCCCGCCGTGTTTACGGTGTTAAGGGTAGCACCTCTCGGATTTATAATATAGCAATAGTTATCATCTCTGTTAGGTTCTAAAACGCCAAGAGAAACTATCGAGTCCTTGCCTCCGCCGACTGGGATTAAGCATCCTTTTTCAGGCTTGTTTTTCGCCTCGCCAAAGGTCTCTTTTCCGGAAGAGACAATGTTCATAAAGCTTTCTTCTTTGTCGCAAATTCCGTTCAGATAAAAACACTCGCCAAGTCCGTTGTAGTAAAGCTTCTTCCACCACTTAATCTGGCAAGAGTCGAGGTGCGCACACATCACATTAACAGTTGGAGAGCAGGTTAACTTCCAGTAGCTGACAAGCTCCGCCATACCAAGGTTAAAAACCATGTTGCAAAAGGCAGGGTCCTCCCTTAAATCAACGCCGTTTCTTTTAAGCGTCCATGTCGGGTTAAACTCGCAAAGCCCCTCGATTTCAAAGGAATATTCAATTTTGTAAAAATCATCGTCCACCTCAACCTTGTATCCGTTATAGTTAAATATCGGGTACTTGCTTCGAAGTTCGTCATACAAGCCCATAGCCTGCCTCCTTAGATGCGTTTGTAAAGCTCGTTAAAATGCCTGAATTTTTTCTTATCTATGCTGTTTAGCTGCTCACGGGTAATTCGGAACTGCCAGTTTCCGTCCGCCTTGCCCGGTACGTTTATTCTGGTGTCGGAGCCGTAGCCCAAAAGGTCCTGAATAGGCATAATCAAAAGTCCCGCACAGCTTGCGTACATAGTACGCAAAAGGCTGTCGTACCCCCTCTCCCAGTCGGAAGAATGGTAGTTGCAATATTCAAGCATCCTTTTTTTATTTTCCGTGTCCAGCTCCCAAAGATAGCCTAAAAGTGTGTTGTTGTCGTGAGTTCCCGTGTAGACTACCAGGTTGTTTTTGTAGTTGTGGGGCATATGAGGGTTGTCGTAATCGCCCAAAAAGCCGAACTGTAAAACTCTGATTCCGGGAAATCCGCTGTCCTCCACAAGCCTCTCAACCTCAGGGGTTATTTCGCCAAGGTCCTCCGCCATTATAAGCTTGTCGCCTGCGACCTGCCTTATTTTGTCTACAAGCTCCATCCCCGGCCCTTTAATCCATCTGCCGCCTCTTGCGTTTGCAGAACCGTAGGGCACAGCCCAAAACGACTCAATTCCTCGGAAATGGTCAATTCTCACGCCATCGAACATATTGGTCATGTGTCTTATTCTGTCAGCCCACCACCCAAAGCCGTCCGCACGCATAGCGTCCCAGTTGTATAGGGGGTTACCCCAAAGCTGACCGTCTTCGCAAAAGTAGTCAGGCGGAACACCCGCAACGCATACGGGCATATTTTTCTCATCGAGCCAGAACTGTTCCTTGTTCGCCCAAACGTCTGCGCTGTCTAACGAAACGTAAATCGGCACATCTCCGATTATCTTGATACCCCTTTGGTTAGCGTAATTTTTAACCTTCGCCCACTGTGTAAAGAACTCATACTGTATAAACTTCCAGGCGAACAAGACATCCTCGTCGTACGACGTGTTGGTCCACTCGTACCAGGGCTTGTTGTCGTTGGACGCCTTTAATGCCATAAACTCGCAAAATTGTTTTAAGTACTTGTTTTTATCGATAAATTCGTTAATCTCGTCCTTGTTTGGTACTCTTTTTGAAATATCTTTCAAAAAGTCCAGACGGGTACAATAAAGCCTTGCGTATTCAGCGCTGTATGGTTGCTGTTGCAGTTGCCTTTTAAGCTCATCTTCGCCTACCAGGCCTTTGGCTTTAAGCTCGTTTAAATCCACAAAGTAAGGGTTGCCCGCAAAGGTAGAATACGACTGGTACGGGGAATTGCAGTCGTCCGCCATACAAAACGGCAACACCTGCCAGTAGGAAAAGCCACAGTCCGCCAAAAAGTCAACAAACTCCATAGCCTCCGTGCCGAAGCTACCTATCGAATAATCGCCAAACAGCGACGATATATGCATTAAAACTCCGCTTTTTCTTTCCATCAATACATTATCCCCCTACCGATAATTAAAAAAGAACATAAGGCGCCTTCGTCTTCGCCCTACAATTATTATATTCACAAACAGACTTTTTATAATTGTGTAAAAATGTGTAAAACCATACAGTTTAATTATACTATTTTACACAATAAAGTCAACACTTTTTAGACATTATCCTCCTCTATATAATTGTTGACAATTAAAAAAGTGAGTGGTAATATATATGTTGGATAGCATGGACTGTCCAAATAAAACAATGTAATGTATCCTCTTAGCAGGAACATTAACAGGAGGTTTTTAAAATGTCAAAAACAAAAAACATGGTACTTATGGGAATGCTGATATGTATTTTGGTGCTGATGGCCTTAACTCCGCTCGGGTACTTAAAGGTAGGACCGGTCAGCATAACGTTTAACATGATTCCTGTAAGCATCGCCGCAATCGCAATCGGTAAAAAAGGCGGAGCAATACTCGGCGGAGTGTTCGGCCTGACAAGCTTTTTAAGCTGTCTTGGATTAATCGTACCGCTCGACCCGTTTGGTGCTACGCTGCTTTCAATCAACTGGTTTTATACACTGATTGTATGTATGGTGCCCAGAATCTTAGACGGATTTTTAGCAGGGGTTGTAGCAGAAAGCCTTTTAAAAGCGTCAAAGAACAGGTCTTTGGCTTACGGAATAACAGGATTCTTCGCAGCTTTATTTAACACCATCTTCTTTATGAGTGCTTTGGTATTGCTGTTTGGCCAGACGGAGTTTATAAAGGGTATTTGGGACACAATTGCTGCCGGAAAGAACGTTATCGTATTTATATGCGCGTTCGTCGGCTTAAACGCAATAGTCGAAATAATAGCATCAACACTTATCACATATGGTATTACTTTTGGTCTTTACAAAGCAAAGCTTGTTAGAAACTAAGTTAAAATCCGGAGGTAAACTATGATATTAGCAATAGACATAGGTAACACAAACATTGTAATAGGCTGTCTTACAGAGGACAACATTATATTCAAAGAAAGACTCTACACAAACCAGACTGCAACAGTTTTAGAGTATGCCGTATCTTTAAAAAACGTACTTGAAATGTACGAAATTAAAAAAGGCGACATAAACGGGGCTATTATTTCCTCGGTTGTTCCCAACATCACCAAGGTTGTCAGCAACGCGGTAGAGAAAATTGCACAGACAAAGCCGATTATAGTAGGCCCCGGAATAAAGACCGGACTTAGCATAAAGATAGACAACCCCGCCCAGCTCGGAAGCGACCTCGTTGTAGGAGCTGTTGCGGCAATCGCCGAGTACGAAACCCCTATGGTAGTATTTGATATGGGTACAGCCACAACCGTCTGCGTTATAGACGAGGAGAAAAACTACCTCGGCGGTATGATTATGCCGGGTGTTATGGTATCACTGAACTCTCTTGTAGGCACGACCTCACAGCTTCCTAAAATAAGCGTGGAGCCGCCTAAAAAGCTGATTGGTTCCAACACCATAGACGCTATGAAGAGCGGTATTTTGTACAGCACGGCAGGCGGTATGGACGGAATAATCAAAAGGATTGAAGCCGAGCTTGGCAAAAGCGTTACTGTTGTTGCAACAGGAGGACTTGCAAAGCTGATTACCCCATACTGTGAGCACGAAATAACACTCGACGACGAGCTTTTGTTAAAAGGATTAAGAATAATTTATAACAAAAATAAGTAAAATAAAAATCCCGGTTTTTTAACCGGGATTTTTTATGCCTATATTTATGTAAAGTACGTTACCTTTACTACTGTCCTATTACCTTGGATTTTTCCAGCACTTTATATACAACAGGGGCAAAAACGATTGTCATAACAAGCTCCGGCACCATATAAAGCCCGTTGTAAACAACAGAATACAAAAGGGCAAGAGCGTTGCCGCTAAACTTTTGCATAACAACAGAGCCAAAGGAATAAAAGTTCTCCTGAGTGAAGAACCACTCTGCCCACGCCCCGTAGAAAACATATCCGGACAAAATGTGTGCAGCGTAACAAAGTACAATAGAAAGGGCACTGCCGAGTGCAATTTCAATATATCTGTTTTTTAGCTTACCCTTAAAAGCTCCCCCAAGGCCGAGCATTGTATACGCAAGGAGATAATCAAGCAAGCAAACCGAAACCGCCTTCCATACAACCATCTGCGACTCACCAGGCATAAAGAGCGCGGCTACAACATCCATGCCGACCACCATCTGCAAAATACCGTAAACAAGAGCCGAAAAAAGCCCCCACTTAACGCCATAGATGAACGAAATTAAAATTACAGGCAGCATAGACAGCGGAGTTATCGAGCCGCCAAACGGCAGTCGGAAAACGGTAATTACGGAAAGTACCGTTGCTATCGCAATTAAAATTGCGGTTTGTACAAGTCTTTTAGTGTTGTTTTTCATAAGAATCCCCCTTAAAATATAAAAATGGTGTACCCAAAAAGGATACACCATTAGCGTCGTATATTTCCCTACGTTGGCATTATCCAAATCAGGTTCAGGGTCGAAGCTATAATCTTCCTCTCAGCCTGTCACACAAGCTCCCCTTTTTTAAATTATGTAATAATTTTACTACAAGTGTCGTCTTTTGTCAATCCATTTTCAAAATCTTTTTAAAAAATCCTCTGAAAAGTTTTGGCATCCTTACAACTACAATCTTCATAAAACCCCTCCTTGAAAAATTAACGGCGTTTTGGCTTTACAATAAAGCACACCAAAAGCATTATCAATAAAGACTGAATAACTACCAAAAACCAGGTAGGCAAAGCGAGTGCCAAAAGCACCCCCAAGGTAAACGAAGCTACAAGACAGGTGATTATAATACAAGAGAAAATCAAAGGCACCCCTCCTTGGTATCACTATATGAAAGGGGTGCCTTTTTTGTTACTCCTCTAAGCAGATGACAAAGAGCAGTCCTTTTTCAATTTTAATGTGTGCCGTGTTGTTGTAAAACTCGTTACTTATACCAAGGCTTGAGCTTTGGTGCAAAACTGCGTTTTCAAGATTGTATTTAAGTCCGCTTGTAGTAACGCCGGAAACCTTGTCGGTGCACGGAATAAGCGAGATATAGTCAAAGCTTTCGCGAGAAAGCCTTAAATAATCATCCACAAGATAAACCCTTGTGTGCGCTCCCAAAATCATCGGCTCCATACCATTTTCATGCGCATAGCGCATAGCATAAAAGGCACCGAGGTTATGGTCCGCACGACCTCCCAAAGCACCAAGCACCAAAAGCGACGCGCATCCGCACTCGGCGGCGTAGTCGATACATATTTCAAGGTCTGTTTTGTCCTTCTCGACAGGGTACTTTACAGTCTTAATCTGTGGCGGAATGGTTGTGCGTACAGAATCCAGGTCCCCGATTACAACGTCGGGCTTTATCCCCAAAATTGCCAGGGTGTCGTAGCCACCATCAGCGCAGATTATCAGGTCGTCCTCGTGAAACTTTATGCGCTTATAAAACTTCAAGTCATCCGCCTTGTACTCGCCGGCGGCAAATATAAAAGCACGCCCCGACATTATTTCAAGCCTCCGATTGCCGCAGCCCTTAGCTTGTCCGCAGCGTCAGCTATATCGTCGTACTTAAAAATACCCGAGCCGCTTACTATAACGTCTGCGCCCTCTTTAACTAAAACATCTACGTTTTCGGCTGTAATTCCGCCGTCAACTTCAAGCTCCTTGTCGCCTATCATCTTACGGATTACAGAAATATTTTTAATAGCATCTTCGACCATACTCTGACCGCCAAAGCCGGGAAAAACCGTCATCTGCAAAACCATATCGGTATATTCAAGATAAGGCTCTATCTTCTTCGGGTCTGTATCAGGGTTGAGCGCAAGACCGCTTTTAGCGCCCATTTCTTTAATCTTTTTAAGGCAGTACAAAATGTCGTCGTCCGCCTCTATATGTACGGTTAAAATATCGCTTCCTGCATTTATAAACGGCTCTATAAATTTAGACGGATTGTCTATCATAAGATGCACGTCCAGAGGAACGTCGGTAAACTTTTTAAGCCCCTTTACAACAGGAACGCCAAAGCTCAAATTAGGCACAAAATGACCGTCCATAACGTCAACGTGGAAATAGTCAACGCTTTTTTCAAGCTTTTTTACATCCCTTTCTATATTACCTATATCAACCGACAAAAGAGATGGTGATATCTTTATTTTTCCCATTTTTTTACCTCCTTTAAAACGCTGTACAGCTGTGTGTAACTTTCGTACCTGGTTTTAGCTATATTGCCATTTTGGACTGCTTCTGCAACAGCACAGTCGCGCGGTCTGGTTCCATAGTGGTCGCAGCCCGAAAACCTGCACTTGTCCTCGTAAGGCGAAAACTCGCCGAAGAAGTCTTTAAGCTCGTGGCAGTCTATGTCCGAAATCTCCAAAATACTAAACCCGGGCGTATCCATAACATAAGTGGCGTCGCCTATATCGAAAAGCTCGACATGCCTTGTGGTATGCTTGCCCCTCTCGATTTTGCTGACGTCCCCTGTTTGAAGGTCGAGACCAAACCTATTTAAAAGGCTGGACTTTCCGACGCCGCTGTTACCCGCAAACGCAGTAACCTTGCCCTTTATTATTCCCCGAAGAGCATCTACTCCGTCGCCCGTTTTTGCGCACACAAGCGCGACGTCGTAGCCTGTATCCTTATAGATTTTTACAATCTCTTCGGCGTTGCCAAGGTCTGTTTTATTAACAGCTATTACGACTTTAATCCCGCTTTTTTTCGCTGTTACCGCAAGCTTGTCAATCATAAAGAAGTCTGGCTGCGGGCTTGTAGCCGCAACGACTATAACAACGCACTCGATATTTGCGACGGGCGGTCTTACGAGATAGCTTTGTCTGTCTCCTATTTCCTCTATGGCGGCAGTTTTTGCCGTCATATCAACCGCGCTGATTACAACGCGGTCGCCGACCATCGGCTTTATGCCTTTTTTTCGAAACTTACCACGGGCGCGGCACTCAAACACCCCGTCCTTTTTTGTAGAAACATAGTAAAAACCGCCTATGCCTTTAACAATTACGCCTTCTATCATAGCTGCACCGTCATCGTACTGTTGTAAACTCCGTCGTAATAAATATCTACTCTTACACTTCCCGAGCCTGTAACCTTAACGTCCACGCTACCTTCACGCTTGCTGTGTGTTTTGTCGTGTATTGTTGTGCCGTTTTGCACAACCCTTACCTGTGTCTGGTCGCTCGACTGAGGAATCATAACTGTAATAACCTTGGAACTTACGGTTGGTTGGTTACCTTCACCGCTGTTATCAGGATTAGATTCGGAAGTCTTTCTAAGTTCAAGGTCGATTGCGGTTTCTTTTGAAACTCCCTTGCCAGGCTCGATGCTCTGGTTAACCACAACGTAAGAACCGTCAGCGTCAGAAGGGGTAACATTACCTAAAACCAGACCGTATTTTTCAAGCGTAGACTTTGCATTGTCAAGAGTCGCTCCCAAAAGGTCAGGCATTTCAAAGTCGCCTTTGCTTACATAGACCGTTATGGTTGTTCCCTTTTCTATCTTGCTTCCTGCGGGTGGATAGGTTCTTGTGATTTTGCCTGCTTCGACTTCACTTTCCTCCTCAACCTCGTTGAATGTGATGTCTAAATCTTTTATTTCATCTTCGAGCGCTTTTTTAAGCTCTTCAACCGTCTTACCTTCAAAGTCACTAATTATAAAGCTGTCTTTATCTTTTGCAACCTTTACTTTAATTTCCTTTAACGTCTTGGTAGTCTTGCCGCCGCCCGGGGACTGCCAAGTGATGTAGCCCGCGTCATACTCCTTGCTTTCTACGTACTGTTCTATTGTAATTACAAAGCCCTCGTCCTTATATTCTTCGATTGCGTCTTCATAGAGCATTCCGACAAGAGTTGGTACCTCTATGTTCTTGCTGCATCCGCCAAGGGACGAGAACAGCAAAGCACCGATAGCTGCTAAAATAGCAAACGCAGTTACCACAGCCAAAACGACAGCCTTTATGGTCGCTTTTTTGCTGTCCTGTGGCTTTTTATCGGCCTTCTTTTTGTTCTTTGGCTCGTTTATAGGGCGTCTGTTTACGGGAGCGGATTCTTCGGGTTTGTTTTCCTCCTCCGCCTTTTTAATATCAACGTCCTTTACGCTTTCGAACTTAATTGTCTTTTCTATATCAGGTGTTACAACATATTCTTCTGTTTTATTAATGCACGCATTAAGGTCCAAAAGCATTTCCTCAGCCTTTTGGTACCTTTTACTCTGTTCCTTGGACATAGCTTTTAGTATAACGTTCTCAACCGACATCGGTATTGAAATGTTATACTCCTTCGGGCTTACCGGCTGTTCCTGGATATGCTTTATCGCAATAGCAATCGGGGTGTCGCCGTTAAACGGCAGCTTTCCTGTTACAAGCTCGTACATAACTATTCCAAGAGAATAGATGTCGCTCTTTTCGTCTGTAAAGCCACCGCGAGCCTGCTCCGGCGAGAAGTAGTGTACAGAACCCATGGTGCTTTCGCCCATGTTAACTGTCTCCGCAGTGCTTGCCCTTGCTATACCAAAGTCTGTAACCTTTAAAACGCCGTCGTTTGTCAGTATTATATTTTGCGGCTTTATATCTCTGTGAACTATGCCAAGCTTGTGTGCCTTGTCAAGAGCGTTACAAATCTGCATCGCATATTCCACAGTCTCCTGCCATGAGAGCATACCGTTTTCGTCGATATACTCTTTTAGTGTTCTGCCCTCTACGTACTCCATTACGATATAGTGGATGTCTCCCTCGTGGCCTACGTCGTAAACGTTTACGATATTCGGGCTGTTAATCACTGCGGCAGCCTGTGCCTCCTTGTTAAAGCGGGACAAAAACTCCTTGTCGTTAGCAAACTCTGCCTTTAAAACCTTGATTGCAACATTTCTCTTTAAAACTCTGCACTTTGCAAGGTAGACGTTTGCCATTCCGCCTGAGCCGACTTCCTTGATTATTTCATATCTATTAGCTAAAATCATTCCAACCATAACCATATCCTCCTACGCTTTTATCAGTACAACTGTGATGTTGTCTTTGCCGCCCTTGTCGTTTGCGGCCTCTATAAGCTTGGCGACAGCCTCGTCATCAGGGTAGTCATTTAATATCTTTTCTATTTCCTCTTTGTCAACGTACGAGCTAAGCCCGTCGCTGCACACAAGGATCGCATCGTTTTTGGAAAAAGAAACCTCGTTTTCGTCGATTTCCACTTCCCTCTCTGTACCGACTGCCCTTGTTATAAGGTTGCGCTGAGGGTGGTACTTGGCCTGTTCCTTGGTAATTGTACCGCTCTCGATTAGTTGCTGAACTATGGAGTGGTCAGTCGTAATTTGTTTTAATTTTCCTTTCTTTACCAAATACGCCCTGCTGTCTCCAACGTGATATATACCCGCCTTTTGGTCGCGGACAACGACTAAAACGATAGTCGTGCCCATGCCTAAAAGGTCTTTGTTTCCAAGTGATTTTTCAAAAATCTGAGCGTTAGCCTGACAAACAGCTTCCTTTGGGTCTTCGCCTTTTAGCATAACACTTTTTATTATATCAACCGCCATAGTGCTGGCAGTTTCTCCTCCGTTGTGTCCACCCATACCGTCGGCAACCACCGCCCAGCCGTTGTCAGCGTCAATATAGTACGAATCTTGATTTGTGGGCCTTGTAAGGCCCCGGTCTGTTGCGCCGTAAAAATTCATTTATCATTACACCTCGCTATGCTTTCGTCTCAGCTGTCCGCAGGAAGCGGAAATATCGCTCCCCAGCTCGCGACGAATGGTAACTGTGATTCCTTGCTTTTCCAGTTCGCTTTTAAAAGCCTTTATTCTTGGCGGCGTGCTCTTTAAAAAGCCGCTTTCCGCAACAAAGTTTGCGGGAATTAAGTTTATGTGGCTAAGCATTCCCTTTGTTATACTATAAAGCCTCTTTGCGTGTGCAGGAGTATCGTTAAGCTCGTTTATAAGAATATATTCAAACGATATCCTTCTGCCTGTAACGGACTGATAGTCTCTGCACGCCTCCATCATCCTTTGCACGTTAAACTTTTTATTAACAGGCATAATCTTGTCCCTCGTCTCGTCGTCGGGTGCATGAAGAGAAACAGACAGAGTTATCGGAATATTCTCCTTTGCCAAAAGGTCAATTTTGTCCGCAATTCCACAGGTGGAAAGCGAAATATGCCTGTAACCTATGTTCATTCCGTTTTCGTCGTTTATATTCTTTAAGAATACCAAAACATTGTCGTAGTTGTCAAGCGGTTCGCCTATTCCCATAAGCACAATGTTGGATATTCTTGTGCCCAGGTCTCTTTGTACCGTTGCAACCTGGCCTAATATCTCGCCTGCCGTAAGGTTTCGCACCTTTCCGCCCAATGTAGAAGCGCAAAACCTACACCCCATATTACAACCGACCTGGGTTGAAATACATACTGTAATTCCGTGCTTATATGTCATGGCGACGGTCTCAATAATATGGCCGTCATCAAGCTCCATAAGGTACTTTTTAGTCTCGTCAAGCTTTGAGTCAAACCTCTGCATTATTCTGACGTTGGCTATGCCGCAGGATGTTTTTATCTTCTCCTTTGTAGCAGAAGATATGTCTGTCATTTCATCAAGGTCTGTAACGCCCCGTGAAAACCATTTAAAAATCTGCTTTGCACGAAACTTCGGCTCGCCAAGTGCGACGATATTCTCTTGTAACTGTAAAAAAGTCAAGTCGTTTAAATTAATCATCTTTTTTCCTCAGATACTTATCTTTCTGTGTGTACTTTAAATCCCTTGCCGTCACACTCCACGGCTACGCCGCCGTCTATGTCGGTTCTGTAAACTCTCGCACTGCCAAGCCTTTTTAGAACTTTTGCGCTTGGGTGGCCGTAGGAATTGTCCTCCCCTACCTCGATTACAGCAACGCTCGGGTTTACTGCGTCTAAAAAGCGGGCGCTTGTGCTTGTGCTGCTGCCGTGGTGGCCGACCTTTAAAACGTCTGCCGAAAGGTCGCTCCCTGCAAGGAGCATTTCCTCCTCGCTATATTCTTCAGCATCCCCTGTAAACAAAAAGTCTGTTTCTTTGTATGTAAATTTAAGCACCGCCGAATAGTTATTTAAATCCTCATAGCTTTCACTACACGGGGCTAAAAGCTCCGCCTTTATATCTCCCAAGTCGAGCATAACCACACCCGACTTAGCCTTATAGACCGTAGCACCGCTGTCTTTAACCGCCTTGGCAAAATTCTCAAAAGCGGCAGTAGATGCTGAGACGTAAGGCATATACACACAGTCTGCGCCAAAGGTTTGTATAACCTTGTCAAGACCTCCGATATGGTCCTCGTGAGGATGTGTAGCCAAAACGTAGTCAAAGCGGTCTATGCCAAGCTCTGTAATTTCCGCAACAAGCCTGTCCTCGTGCGCGCCCGGGCCGCCGTCTATTAGTATATTAACGCCGTTTGGCAGCATTAATATCTCGCAGTCGCCCTGACCTACGTCCATATAGTGAACCACAAGGTTTTCGGCATAGTTTATTTGCGCAAAAGGTGCGGTATATATACCCGAATACACCGAGTAAACAAACAGCAAAACTATCGCTAAGGGTAAAAGAATTTTAAACCTATTCTTATTAGTGCGCATTTTTATCCTCATCTACAAACTCGATGTTTTCAAGCTGTTTTCTAAAATTAGCCTTAAACTCTTCGATATACATTTTACGAAGAAGCGCCTGTCTTTCTTTTTCTTCCTCTGTAAGAGTTCCTTCTCTTTGCTTTTTGGCAAGAGCGTTTATTTCTTCAATCAGTTTTTTGTCCATTATTTCTCCTTTATCATTTTACAAATGTAAAAGCCGTCGTATTCATCGCGTGGTAAAAAAGTCTGCGACTTTATAACCCTAAGTCCGTACTCCTTTGCAAAGTCTTCTGCCACGCGTTCGTTTTCGTCCTTGTTAATTGTACAGGTAGAATATACCAAAGTGCCGCCCGTTTTAAGATAGCGGGATGCATTTTTAAAAATCTGCCTTTGTATCTCTACTATTGATTTTAGTTCGTCCTTGGTCCTGTTCCACTTAATATCAGGCTTTTTACGGATTATCCCAAGGCCGCTGCAAGGAACATCAGCCAAGACCTTGTCCGCCTTGCCCTCAAGCTCTTCGTTAAAAGTAAGGGCGTCTGCAACCTTTGGTATAACGGACTTTATGCCCAGCCTTTCACAGTTTTTCGAAATCAAGTCCACCTTGTGCTCGTAAAGGTCGAAGGATTGAATATTCGCCCTGTCCCCCGAAAGTTCCGCAAGCGCGGTGCTCTTGCCTCCCGGCGCTGCGCAAAGGTCTAAGACAAGCTCTCCTTCCTTCGGCTCAACCTCGCAAGCCGCGATATAAGAGCTTAGCCCTTGGGGAGTAACAAGCCCATCTTTATATTCCAAAAGGCGCGCCATATCACCGTAGCCAGTGAGTTTAAGAACGTTTGGCTCATCCGTCTTTTCTACGCCGATTTGTTGGTCTTTAAGTCGTTTGACAACTTCGTCGGGAGTTGTCTTTAAGGTATTAACCCTCACGGTTACGGGCGCGACCTTGTTATTGTTTTCAACAATCAGCTTCGCGTCCTCGCCATACTGGTCAAAAAGCATATCCAAAAGCCACGACGGGTGTGAATAATACACCCTGTAATAATCCGTCCCGTCAGGGTACGTTACGTCCCCGCTTCTTGAAATGTTCCTTAAAACCGCGTTTACAAAGCCTGCGGAGGCGCTGTGGCCGTATCTTTTAGCAAGCTTTACGCCCTCGTTTACCGCGGCGCTGTGCGGAACCTTGTCTAAAAATAGCATCTGATAAACGCCCATACGCAAAATGTTTAAAATCCACACAGAAAGCTTGTTGAGCTTTTGGCTACTGTATTTAGATATTATATAGTCAAGCCTTGTTTTGTTCTTAATAACACCGTAGACAAGCTCGGTAGCAAACGACTTATCAGCCGCCGACAAGTCCGAATCTTTAAGCTGATTTTTAAGCTCTATGCCTGTGTAGGCGTTGTTTTTATCAACCTCGAACAAAACTTTAAGAGCAAGTTGTCTTGCTGTCATATAAGTTTAGCTCCTATTTCAAATTTGTTTCCCGCGAGATACTCGTGAGATTGCATTCTCCTTTTGCCCTCGGGCTGTACCTCGGTAAGCATTACGGAAGCGTCAAGGCATCCTACAACGAGTCCGCCGTCTGTTGAAAGAACAACTCCCGGCTCGCCCTTAGCTTCCGCTTTTTTAACGGCATAGACCTTTAAAAGCTTGCCGTTTGCGGTAGTTCTGGCGGTGGGGAACGGGTTCATACCGCGGACCAAATTTACTATTTCGTCCGCACTCTTGTTCCAGTCTATAACAGTCATACTTTTATCTATCATAGATGCGTAGCAACTTAAAGAGTCGTCCTGTTTTTCGGGAACAATGCTATCGATTTTCTCCAGAGTTTCCAAAAGTATATCAGGGCAAATGCGCGCCATCTCGTCGTGGAGCTCGCCTCCTGTCATCGTGTCTGTAATCTGTATTTCTCTTTTAAGGAGCATATCCCCCGTGTCAAGGCCCTTTTCCATAAGCATAGTGGTTACGCCCGTTACCTTCTCGCCGTTAACCACCGCCCACTGTATGGGCGCCGCACCCCTGTATTTCGGAAGCAGGGACGCGTGTACGTTTATGCAGCCGTGCTTTGGATAATTTAGCACATATTCAGGTAAAATCTTGCCGTACGCTATAACGACTGTAACTTCCGGGTTGTACTTTAAAAGATACGGCTTAAACGCCTCGTCCTTAAAGGTAAGCGGCTGTAAGACATCTATCCCTGCTTCAAGTGCAAGCTCCTTAACAGGAGGCATCGTAAGCTTGTGGCCTCTGTTTTTCGGCTTGTCGGGCTGTGTTACAACGCACACAACCTCGTGGTTGTCAATCAGTGCCCTAAGACAAGGCACGGCAATATCGGGAGTCCCCATAAACATAACTCTCATATATTAAAAAACAGTCCTTTCACGTCTATTCTTACAAATCGGACGGGTCCACAAATTCCTCAACATGGCTGGAAAACAGCACCCCGTCCAAGTGCTCAATCTCGTGACAAAACGCCCTCGCAAGAAGGCCCTCTCCCTCGATCTCAAAAACTTCTCCGTCTCTTGAGGTAGCACGAACGCGCACCTTAGAAGGCCTCGTTACATAGCCCCACTTGTTCGGCAGGCTAAGGCAGCCTTCGAGGTCTGTCTGTGAGCCCTCGGTGTGTATAATCTCGGGGTTTATAAGCTCTATAAGCCCGTCGCCCACGTCGATTACCGCGGCCCTCTTCAAAACACCGACCTGTGGTGCGGCAAGTCCCACACCGCCCGAGCTGTAAAGCGTATCTACCAGGTCGTCTAAAAGTGTGATTATCCGCTCATCAATCTTTTCTATCAGTCGGCACTTTTTTGTCAGTACATCGTCGCCGAGCTTAACTATATTACGTATCGCCATAAGCGTTCCTCCTTAGTTTAAAGAATTTGGGTTTATATCTATTAAGAGCTGGTTTTCGCTCTTGGCATAGTAGTCTGAAATGGTGTGCAAGAGTTCTAACAGCTCCCCTGCGTCGTCGTGCTTTAATATTATCCTCCACCTGTACTTGTTTTTTATCCTGCTGTACGGAGCGGGAACGGGCCCTAAGATATCAAGCCCTCTTGACCGAAGTCGGGAAGCTATCCTCCCAAGCTCCTTTATCATCAAAGCCTCGTTATCCCCCTGCATCATAATAAGCACAATGTCTTTAAAGGGCGGGTTTTTAAGCTTTTGTCTTATTTTAATTTCGTTTTCATAAAACTCGGTGTAGTTGTGCTCGGAAGCAAGGCGAACCGCATAGTGCTCGGGCTGGTAGGTCTGGACAACCGCCCTGCCCAAAACATCGCCACGTCCCGCACGTCCGCAAACCTGGGTAATCTGGCAAAACGTGTGCTCCGCGGCGCGAAAATCGTCAACGTTCAAAGACATATCCGCCGCCAAAACACCGACCAGCGTAACGTTGGGGAAATCAAGCCCCTTTGTTACCATCTGGGTACCCAAAAGTATCGGGATTTTCTCATCTCTGAAACGGTTTAGTATGGCCTCGTGCGAATTCTTGCCCGAGGTGGTGTCCGCATCCATACGCACAAAAGAATCGGGGCCGTAAAGCCTTGAAATTTCCTCCTCGATTTTTTCAGTCCCCATACCCATATAGCGTATGTGTCTGCTGCCGCAAGAGGGGCAAACCTCAGGCGGAGACTGTTCAAAGCCGCAGTAATGGCACTTTAACATATTGGACTTTTTATGATATGTCATAGACACGTTACAGTTACGGCACATAACCGCCTCGCCGCATGTCCTGCACATAACGAAGCTGTTAAACCCGCGCCTGTTTAAAAAGAGTATCGTCTGCTCGGAATTTTTAATATTCCTGTCTATCTCCTGACGGAGCCTGCGGCTAAAAACGCTGTGGTTTCCTGACCGAAGCTCGTCCCTTAAATCTACTATATCGACCTTTGGCAAGGTCATAAAATTGTACCTGTTTTTCATCTCGAACAGGTTATATTCGCCTTTTTTCGCCTTGTAATAGCTATTAACACTAGGCGTTGCAGAAGCCAAAACCAGCATAGCTCCCTCGTTATCGCACCGAAACCTTGAAAGCTCCCTTGCGTCGTACCTGGGGGAATTGTCTGACTTATAAGTAGTCTCGTGCTCCTCGTCGACTATGACGATGCCAAGGTTTTTAACAGGTGCAAATATTGCGCTCCTCGCGCCGATTACGACCTTTACCTTGCCGCTTAAAATCTTTTCCCACTCGTCGAATTTCTCGCCCGCCGAAAGCCCGCTGTGAAGCACGCTCACCATGTCGCCAAACCTGCCGACAAAGCGGTCTACCATCTGCGGAGTCAGGGAAATTTCGGGCACAAGCACGATAGCCTCCTTGCCCATATCTATAAAGTACTCAATTATCTGCAAAAAGACCTCTGTCTTACCGCTGCCCGTAACGCCGCGGATAAGGTTGGTCCTGTTGTTGCCTGTAAGGTGGTTTTTAACAAGGCCGTCAAGCACTGCTCTTTGCTCATTAGTTAAGTCCTTCTTCTCGCTCCTTTGATACTTTGCGGTATCTATTGCAGAGCGAAAGACCTTTTTGTCATAAAACTCTATAATCCCCTTTTGACAAAGTGAATTAAGAGCAGAATATGTGCAGCCCGAAAACGAAACCAAGTCCGACGCCGAAAGGTCGGACGTCTGGCTTAAAATCTCGACCGCTCTAAACTGTTTGGGTGCCCTTTTAGCAAGGAGCGAAAGTTCGCGCTCATCAAGCTCGTATTCAGTCATCCTTACCATACGGACAAGCTTGCTTTTAACGCCCTGCGCAACCGTGTCGTCCAAGGAAATAACGCCCTCTTTTTCAAGCGCAGCAATAGCAGCGGAAACTCCGCCTATAAAGGCAACCGCGCCGTAGTCGACAGTGCCTCCCGAATCTTTCAGCAAGGTAAGAAGCTTCTTTTTAGACTGCGAGCGTCCGCTGAGCGCAGCAACATCAACGTCCTCTTTAACAAGTGTAATCCACCTTGTAGTTTTAAGCTTAGGAACAGGCGCAGTTACAAGGCGCAGCGCCTGGTAGTATGTACAAACGCTGCTTTCGTGCAGATGGTTTGCAAGCTCTAAAAGCTTTGGAGTACAAAGCGGTTTTTCGTCAATTAGTCGTGAAATTTGTTTGAGCTTTGTAAAGCTTGTGTTGTCAGTAAAGCCGGTAACTATTCCCTCTACACTTTTATTGCTTCTGCCAAAGGGCACAACAACACGTGCGCCCGCCAGCACATCCATACCGTCGGGAACAAGGTAGGAGAACTTTTTATCAAGTTCTCGGCTGTTATTGGCTATCACAACTTCAGCTATTTTCAAACAAAATCACCCAACATTATTGTACCACTTTTCCCCTCGTTTTACAAGAGAAAAAACGAAAAACTGCGGCTATTTTTACAAATAGCCGCAGTTTTAATAAACTACATCTTTTCCTTGCCAACAGGTTTGGTGTGCCAGATGTTTTTCGCGTAGTCGCTAACGCTTCTGTCTGCCGCAAACATACCTGCGTTCGCGATATTTTTAAGCGACATCTTAGTAAACGCATCCTTATCCTGATAAACAGAGTCGATTACCTCGTGAATCTGACAATATGACGCAAAATCCGCAAAGCACATATAAGGGTCGTTGTTCATAAGGTTGTTGTAAATCGAGTCAAAGTTCTTGCCTCCAACTCCGTTTTTAATAAACTCCATAACACCCTGTATATCCTTGTTGTTATCATAGTACCAGCGCGGGTTGTAGCCGTTTTGATAAAGCTCGTTTACCTGCGGGGTGGTAAGGCCGAAGATAAATATGTTGTCCTCGCCTACGGACTCGTATATTTCCACGTTCGCACCGTCCATAGTTCCGCAAGTAACAGCGCCGTTTATCATAAGCTTCA
>JAZREA010000024.1:0-36064 GCA_045660545.1 Clostridia bacterium
GACCACGGCCCTGTGCTCTTGGACGAAGTTCTGTTGCGTAACCGAACATCTCAGAAAGAGGAACGTAAGCTGAGATAGCTATTGCTCCCGAACGTGCTTCCTGACCCTGAATCTGTCCACGACGTGAGCTTAAATCGCCCATTACGTCGCCCATGTATTCATCAGGAATTACAACGTCAACCTGCATGATAGGTTCTTTCAAAACTGCGTCAGCCTTTCTGCAAGCGTCCTTAAACGCCATAGAAGCAGCAATCTTAAACGCCATTTCAGAAGAGTCGACTTCGTGATACGAACCATCAACGAGTGAAACCTTAAAGTCAACTACGTTGTAGCCTGCCAAGATACCTGTCAAAGCTGCGCTCTGGATACCTGCGTCAACAGCCGGGATATATTCCTTAGGAATAGCACCACCGACAATCTTGTTTTCGAAGATATAGCCCTTACCTGATTCGAGTGGCTCAACCTCGATAACAACATGTCCGTACTGACCTTTACCACCAGACTGACGAGCGTATTTATGGTCAACCTTAACAGCCTTTTTGATAGCCTCACGGTAAGAAACCTGAGGAGCACCAACGTTAGCTTCTATCTTGAACTCTCTCTGAAGACGGTCAACTATAATTTCAAGGTGAAGCTCACCCATACCGGAAATGATAGTCTGGCCTGTTTCTTCGTCTGTGTAGGTCTTGAATGTTGGGTCTTCTTCTGCAAGCTTTGCAAGAGCGATACCCATCTTTTCCTGACCTGCCTTAGTCTTAGGCTCGATAGCTACGCTGATAACCGGATCCGGGAACTCCATAGACTCAAGGATGATTGGAGCCTTTTCGTCGCAAAGTGTGTCACCGGTTGTTGTGTTTTTAACACCTACGCACGCTGCGATATCGCCCGAATAAACGATGTCGATATCTTCTCTGTGGTTAGCGTGCATCTGCAAAATTCTACCGATTCTTTCTTTATTGCCCTTAGTAGAATTGTATACATAAGAACCGCTTGTAAGTGTACCCGAATATACGCGGAAGAAGCAAAGCTTTCCAACGAACGGGTCAGTAGCGATCTTAAACGCAAGAGCACTAAACGGCTCTTCGTCTGATGCATGACGGCAATCTTCTTCCTCTGTATCAGGATTTACACCCTGGATAGCAGGAATGTCAAGCGGAGATGGCATATAGTCGATGATAGCGTCCAAAAGCTTCTGTACACCCTTGTTACGATAAGCTGTACCGCAAAGTACAGGAGTAATCGTAAGGTTGATTGTACCTACACGCAAGCCCTTTTTGATTTCATCGATTGTAAGCTCTTCGCCCTCAAGATATTTCATCATAAGCTCTTCATCTGTTTCAGCAACAGCCTCTAACATTGCAGTACGAGCTTCTTCAGCCTTATCTTTCAAATCATCAGGAATATCAACTACGCTGATATCCTTACCCATATCATCATTGTAGATGTATGCTTTCATTTCAACAAGGTCTACAAGACCTTTGTATGCATCCTCTGCACCGATTGGAATCTGAATCGGAACAGCGTTACATTTTAAACGTTCTTTCATCATGTTAACTACGTTATCGAAATCCGCACCCATGATGTCCATCTTATTAACGAAGGCCATACGCGGAACTTTGTAGTTATCAGCCTGACGCCATACGGTTTCAGACTGTGGCTCAACGCCTCCCTTAGCACAAAAAACAGTTACTGAGCCGTCCAATACACGAAGGGAACGCTCAACTTCAACTGTAAAGTCAACGTGTCCGGGGGTGTCGATGGTGTTGATTGTGTGGTTTAACCAACGACAAGTAGTTGCGGCAGATGTGATTGTAATACCACGCTCCTGCTCCTGAACCATCCAGTCCATTGTTGCAGTACCGTCATGGGTGTCACCAACTTTATGATTGATACCGGTATAGAAAAGAATACGCTCAGTAGTTGTAGTCTTACCTGCGTCGATATGAGCCATGATACCGATATTTCTGGTTTTTTCCAGAGAAAACTCTCTTCCCATTTTCTTCCTCCTTCCCAAACTAATGGAGTTAATCGTAAATTAACTGATTGAAAATTACCAACGGTAATGTGCGAAAGCTTTGTTAGCTTCAGCCATTTTGTGAGTATCTTCACGCTTTTTAACAGCGCCGCCCGTTCCGTTTACAGCGTCCATGATTTCAGCTGCAAGTCTTTCGGACATTGTTCTCTCATTTCTAGCACGAGAATAAGTTGTTAACCAACGAAGACCCAATGTCTGGCGTCTTTCAGGACGAACCTCCATTGGTACCTGGTAGTTGGCACCACCTACACGGCGAGCCTTAACCTCGAGCATTGGCATAATGTTGTTCATAGCCTCTTCAAAAGCCTCTAACGGGTCCTTTGATGTCTTTTCCTTTACGATATCGAATGCATCGTAAACGATTTTCTGAGCAACACCCTTTTTGCCATCAAGCATAATATTGTTTATGAGACGTGTAACTATTTTGCTTCCATATAATGGATCCGGCAAAACGTCTCTCTTAGGAACAAAACCTCTTCTTGGCACTTTGCTTCCCTCCTTCATAATAATGATATCACAGGTACTCACAGTATAAACTGCGTCAGCGCGCATTACAGGATATATATATAATATACCACGGTGAAAACGCACCAAATATTTGTGATTTGTTCGTACACCCTGGTACGAGGAATTTCTAATTACTTACTTTCCTTAGGTCTCTTTGCACCATACAAGCTACGGCTTTGACGACGGTCGTTAACGCCCGCTGTATCCAAAGTACCGCGGATGATATGATACCTAACACCCGGAAGGTCCTTTACTCTACCGCCACGGATCAAAACAACGCTATGTTCCTGAATGTTGTGACCTACGCCCGGAATGTAAGCAGAAACCTCGATACCATTTGTAAGACGAACTCTGGCAATCTTTCTAAGAGCTGAGTTAGGCTTTTTAGGTGTCATGGTTTTAACAACTGTACATACGCCACGCTTTTGCGGTGAGTTTTGGTTTGTTGCTCTCTTTTGCAAAGAGTTAAAACCTTTCAGCAATGCAGGAGCAGTATACTTTTTAACAGCAGTCTGACGTCCTGACTTTACAAGCTGATTAAATGTTGGCAATTAAATTCACCTCCTGTATATAGTTTCGCCCTTTGGGCTTTATATAATGACTCAATGGCAGAGCGCATAACCCTGCCACCAAGCATTATTCATTTAGCATTGCGGCAACAGCCGCGGAAACATCAATTTTACAGAGCTCGCCGAGCTGTTTCATCGTGTCGACGTACTCTATTTCAATGTTGTTAACCGAACACAAGGTAACGATTTCGTTATGGATTTTAGGGGATGTATCCCTTGCTAAAAAAACCTTTGAAACGCGACCGTTTTCCACCTCGCGGACTGTCTGTTTAAGACCTACGACCTTACTCGTCTGTCTTAATTCATCTAACATTTTTACAGCCTCCAAAATATACTAACATAATATAGGAAATATGTCAATAGTTATTTAAAATTCAGGTTCAGTTACAGCTTTTTCTACTTCTACATTTCTGTATCTGGACATACCCGTTCCGGCCGGAATCAACTTACCGATGATAACGTTCTCTTTAAGTCCGAGGAGCGGGTCGATCTTACCCTTAATAGCTGCATCAGTAAGAACTCTCGTTGTCTCCTGGAAGGACGCTGCTGACAAGAACGAATCCGTAGCAAGCGAAGCCTTGGTAATACCAAGAAGTACCGGAGACGAGGTCGCAGGTGTCTGACCCTCAGTAAGCTGGCTATTAGCCTCGTTGAAATCTGAGAAGTCGATTAATGAGCCGGAAAGTAACTTGGTATCGCCTGCATCTTCAACCCTGACTTTACGCATCATCTGGCGAACAATAACTTCGATATGGCGGTCGTTAATATCAACACCCTGAAGTCTGTATACACGCTGTACTTCCTGAATAAGGTAGTTCTGAACAGCTGTTACACCCTTAATCTTTAAGATATCGTGCGGATTAACCGAACCTTCTGTAAGCTCGTCGCCCGCCTCGATAACCTGACCTTCTTCCACCTTTATTCTTGAACCGTAAGAGATTGGGTAAGAAACAGACTCGCCTGTTTCGTCGTTAAAGATTTTGATTTCTTTTCTCTTGTTCTTAATCTCTTCGATTACAACTCTTCCGCCGATTTCAGCTATAACTGCAAGACCCTTTGGTCTTCTTGCTTCAAACAATTCCTCAACACGTGGGAGACCCTGTGTGATATCCTCTGCCTGAGCAACACCACCGGTATGGAACGTTCTCATTGTAAGCTGCGTACCAGGCTCACCGATAGACTGTGCAGCTATAATACCAACAGACTCACCGATGTTAATCTTGTCTGCAATTGCAAGGTTAGAACCGTAGCACTTAGCGCAAACACCGATCGGAAGCTTACACTTCAAAACAGAACGTATCTTAACTGATGTTATGCCGGCAGCAACAATCTTGTTGGCATCGTTAACGCTCATAAGCTCGCCCTTTGCCACCAAAATCTCACCGGTTTCAGGATGGATTACATCCTCAGCTGTGTATCTGCCCTCTAAGCGGTCTTCAAGCTTTTCGATAAGCTCGTTGCCGTCCTTGATAGCTGTTACTACTATATAATCTTCTGTTCCGCAATCTTCAGAACGGATGATCAAGTCCTGTGCAACGTCAACAAGACGTCTTGTCATATAACCCGAGTCAGCAGTTCTAAGAGCTGTATCGGCAAGACCCTTAGGGGCACCGTGTGTTGAAATAAAGTATTCCAAAACGTTAAGACCTTCACGGAAGTTAGCTCTGATTGGAATTTCCACAGCACGACCGGATGTGTTAGCCATAAGTCCACGCATCGCTGCGAGCTGACGAATCTGGTTGACACTGCCTCGAGCGCCGGAGTCTGCCATCATGAATATCGGGTTGTACTGGTCAAGCTTGCTCATAAGAGCGTTTGTAACCTTTGTACTTGTTTCGTTCCATGTGTTAATAACCTGAGTATAACGTTCGTCGTCTGTCATAAGACCACGGCGGTACTGCATTGTAATCTTTTCGATTTTTTCTTCCGCCTCGTTAAGGTACTGAGCCTTTTCCTCAGGAATTTCGATATCGCTTACAGAGATTGTTATAGCACCCTTTGTTGAATACTTAAATCCAAGAGCTTTAAGGCTGTCCAAAACCTCTGCTGTCTTAGTCATATCGAAAACAGAAATACACTTGTCGATTATTTTACCGAGCATCTTCTTACCAACAAGGTTTCTGTCAGTAATGATGTAGTATTTATTGATTCTTGTGCCGTCTTCATCGACAATTGTCTTCTTCATATACTGCTCAGCAGTCATATAAACCTTCGGGTTTTTACCCTCTGCAACGCTAAGCTCGTACTTTTCAAGCTTCTTAGCCTCTTCATCTGTTGCAGGTCTTGTTTTAGCGTCTATTTCGTAGTCAAGTACGTTTTCAATCTTTGTTCTGTCAACAAAACCTAAGTTCTGCGGAACAACGTTGTTGAAGATAATACGTCCGCAGGTTGTCTGAACAATACCGCTGACTTTTCTTCCTTCGAACTCTGCTGTCTTTCTAACCCTGATGATAGAGTGAAGTGTGATTTCGTGCGCGTTATACGCAAGCAAAACCTCGTCCTCGGAAGAGAAGACCTTACCTTCGCCAATCTCACCTGATTTATAAAGGTTAAGATAATATGAACCAAGTACCATATCCTGTGTAGGAACAGTAACAGGGCGACCGTCCTGGAGCTTTAAGAGGTTGTTAGCAGAAAGCATAAGGAACCTTGCCTCAGCCTGCGCCTCTACTGAAAGCGGAACGTGAACAGCCATCTGGTCACCGTCGAAGTCGGCGTTAAACGCGGTACATACCAACGGGTGAAGCTTTAACGCTCTACCCTCTACCAAAACAGGTTCGAACGCCTGGATACCTAATCTATGAAGCGTTGGAGCACGGTTTAGGAACACCGGATGTTCCTTGATTACCTCTTCTAAAACGTCCCAGATTTCAGGTCTTAAACGCTCTACCATTCTCTTGGCAGACTTTATGTTATGTGCAGTGCCATCGTTTACAAGCTTCTTCATAACGAACGGCTTGAAAAGCTCGATAGCCATCTCCTTTGGCAAACCGCACTGGTAAATTTTAAGCTCCGGTCCTACTACGATAACCGAACGTCCCGAGTAGTCAACACGCTTACCAAGCAAGTTCTGTCTGAAACGTCCCTGCTTTCCTTTTAGCATATCGGACAAAGACTTAAGAGGTCTGTTTCCGGGGCCTGTTACAGGTCTGCCGCGACGGCCGTTATCAATTAACGCGTCAACAGCTTCCTGAAGCATACGCTTTTCGTTGCGTACGATAATATCAGGCGCACCAAGCTCTAAAAGTCTTTTTAAGCGGTTGTTTCTGTTGATAACTCTTCTGTAAAGGTCGTTTAAGTCACTTGTAGCAAACCTACCGCCATCAAGCTGTACCATAGGTCTGATTTCCGGCGGAATTACAGGAACTACTTCCATTACCATCCATTCAGGCTTGTTGTTGCTTGAAAGAAAAGCATCTACAACTTCGAGTCTTTTAATGATTTTAACCTTTTTCTGACCTACTGAATCAGCAAGCTCCTCACGAAGCTCTGCTGCCAACTCTTCAAGGTTAATTTCCGACAAAAGCTCATGGATAGCCTCGGCACCCATTCCTGCACGGAACTTGTCGCCGTATCTTTCATAAGCTTCTTTATATTCCTTTTCGGTAAGAACCTGCTTTTTGTCAAGCAGAGTCTTACCAGGGTCTATTACTATATATGAAGCAAAATACAAAACTTTTTCAAGCACTCTCGGAGAAATGTCGAGTATAAGGCCCATTCTGCTTGGTATTCCTTTAAAATACCAGATGTGCGAAACAGGCGCAGCAAGCTCTATGTGGCCCATTCTTTCGCGACGTACCTTTGCCTTTGTAACTTCAACGCCGCAACGGTCACATATTATGCCTTTATAACGTACCTTTTTGTACTTTCCACAATGACATTCCCAGTCCTTTGTAGGCCCGAAAATACGCTCACAAAACAGGCCGTCTTTTTCAGGCTTTAAGGTTCTATAATTGATTGTCTCGGGTTTTTTAACCTCACCGTGTGACCATTCACGAATCTTTTCCGGTGACGCAAGCCCTATTTGTATTGCTTCGAAGTTATTAAATTCTAGCAAATTATTCAGCTCCTTCTTTGTGCTAAGATTTTTAGTTGCAAATATCAGTAAAACTTTCGGATTACTCTTCGTCCTCGAAGTCTTCTTCGAAATCTTCTTCCAAAGGAATGTCGTCTATTTCATCATCTTCGACTTCTTCCTCTGCGTCCTGTGAATTTGCAAAAATCTGGTCAACAATATCGTCTTCTATCGTATACGAACCCGGAGTAATATGCTTCTCCTCTTCATTGCTGCTCTGCATCTCTGAGTTTAAGTTCAATGAATGTGGCATATAGTCCTCTTCTTCGTCAACGCTTTCACGGATTGGAATTTCTTCCATGTTTTCGTCAAGCACCTTGACGTCGAGCATAAGGCTCTGGAGCTCTTTGATAAGAACCTTGAACGATTCCGGAACACCAGGTGTAGGGATGTTTTCGCCCTTTACGATTGCTTCGTATGTCTTAACTCTTCCGACTACGTCGTCAGACTTAACAGTAAGGATTTCTTGCAGTGTGTATGCTGCTCCGTATGCTTCAAGAGCCCATACTTCCATCTCACCGAATCTCTGTCCGCCGAACTGAGCTTTACCGCCCAAAGGCTGCTGTGTTACGAGTGAGTACGGACCTGTTGAACGTGCGTGGATTTTATCATCAACCAAGTGATGAAGTTTCAGATAGTGCATGTAACCAACTGTTACACGGTTATCAAACGGCTCACCTGTACGTCCATCATAAAGGATGGTCTTACCGTCGCGATTAAGTCCTGCATATTCAAGTGTGTTCATAATATCTGTCTCGGAAGCACCGTCGAATACCGGTGTAGCTATCTTCCAGCCAAGCGCCTTGGCAGCATAACCCAAGTGAACCTCCAAAACCTGACCGATGTTCATTCGCGAAGGTACGCCAAGTGGGTTAAGAACGATTTCAAGCGGAGTACCGTCCGGTAGGAACGGCATATCTTCCTCAGGAAGAATTCTTGAAACGACACCCTTGTTACCGTGACGTCCGGCCATCTTATCGCCGACGCTGATTTTACGTCTTTGAGCTATATAGCAACGTACCAACTGGTTAACTCCCGGTGGCAACTCGTCGCCGTTCTGACGTGTGAACACCTTAACGTCAACGATGATACCCTGTTCACCGTGCGGAACTCGAAGTGAGGTGTCTCTAACTTCTCTTGCCTTTTCGCCGAAAATAGCTCTTAGGAGTCTTTCTTCGCTGGTAAGCTCTGTTTCTCCCTTTGGAGTAACCTTACCTACCAAGATATCTCCCGACCTAACCTCGGCACCTATTCTTATGATACCTCTTTCGTCGAGGTCTGCAAGCGCATCCTCACCAACGTTAGGGATATCTCTTGTAATTTCTTCAACACCAAGCTTAGTGTCTCTGGACTCGCACTCATATCTTTCGATATGGATGGATGTGAACTTATCTTCCTTAACTAACTTTTCGTTAATTAATACAGCGTCCTCATAGTTATAACCTTCCCATGTAAGGAAGCCGATAAGAACGTTACGTCCCAAAGCGATTTCGCCGTTGCTTGTAGCCGGACCGTCAGCGATGATGTCGCCCTTCTTAACCTTTTCGCCCTCTGAAACAATAGGCTTTTGGTCGATGCAGGTGCTCTGGTTAGAACGCTTGAATTTAAGCATCTTATATGTGTCTTCGCCGTCTTTTGTCTTGATTACGATAGTGTCAGCGCATACGCTCTTTACAACACCGTCGTGCTTAGCCAAAACTGTAACGCCGGAATCCTTTGCTGCGCGGTATTCCATACCTGTTCCGACAATCGGAGACTCGGTCTTTAAAAGCGGAACCGCCTGACGCTGCATGTTAGAGCCCATGAGCGCACGGTTAGCGTCATCGTTTTCAAGGAACGGAATCATAGCAGTAGCAACAGAAACAATCTGCTTAGGCGAAACGTCCATGTAATCGATTTTCGAAGCTTCAACTTCCAAAATCTTGTCTCTGTATCTTGCAGTTACGTTTTTATGAAGGAATCTGCCGTTTTCATCAAGCGGCTCATTAACCTGAGCTACGATGTATTCGTCCTCTTCGTCCGCAGTCATATAGCATGTCTCTTCTGTAACAACGCCTGTTTCCTTATCCACACGTCTGTACGGTGTCTCGATAAAGCCATACTCATTTACACGTGCGAAAGTTGAAAGTGATGAGATAAGACCGATGTTCGGACCTTCAGGAGACTCGATAGGACACATACGTCCGTAATGAGTGTGGTGTACGTCTCGAACTTCGAAGCCTGCACGCTCTCTTGAAAGACCGCCAGGTCCCAATGCCGAGAGACGTCTTTTATGTGTAAGCTCTGCAAGCGGGTTAGTCTGGTCCATAAACTGTGAAAGCTGTGATGAACCGAAGAACTCCTTAATAGCAGCAGTAACAGGTCTTATATTGATAAGTGTCTGTGGTGTAAGAGTTTCTACGTCCTGTATTGTCATTCTTTCGCGTACTACTCTTTCCATCCTTGCAAGACCAATTCTGAACTGGTTTTGCAAAAGCTCGCCAACAGACCTAAGGCGACGGTTACCAAGGTGGTCGATGTCGTCTGTTGTGCCGATACCGTAAGCAAGTGTAATATGGTAGTTTACGGAAGCTAAGATATCGTCTGTTCTGATATATTTAGGAACAAGCTCGTTTACGTTATCCATAAGAGCTGCCTTTATGGACTTGTCGTCCTTGCAGCTTTCTAAGATAGCGTCTAAGATTGGCTTATAAACCTTTTCCTTAATGCCTGTATCTTTAACAATCTTCTCATCAACATAGTTTTCAAGATGAACCATGTTGTTGGAGAAAATAACAAGGTCTGTGCCGTCAACGTTAACCCAAACTCTGTTAACGTCGTTTTGTTCAATTAAAGTAGCCTTTTCTCTGGTAAGCTTTTCGCCTGCTGTTGCCAAAATCTCGCCTGTAACAGGAGAAACAACGTCTTCTTTAAGTGTAAGACCTGCAATACGCTTTGAAATGTCAAGCTTTTTATTGAACTTGAACCTTCCGACTCTTGCGAGGTCGTAACGACGCGGGTCGAAGAACAAAGCTGTAAGCAACGAAGCTGCTGACTCTACCGTCGGCGGCTCGCCAGGACGAAGCTTTTTATAAATTTCAACAAGGCCTTCGCCCATAGACTTGGACGAATCCTTTTCTAATGAAACCAAAAGCTGCTGCTCGCTGCCGAACAATTCGAGGATTTCTGCGTCTGTTCCGTTATCAAACGCGCATATATCAACATACTTTTCCTCTCCTGCGACAGAAAGCTTAACAGTATTTTTAAGAGCGAGTGCACGAAGGAACACCGAAACAGGAAGCTTACGGTTTCTGTCGATTCTTACAGAAATGGCCTTGTTGGCATCTGTTTCGTATTCAATCCAGGCACCACGGTTTGGTATAACCTGATTTTCAAAAAGTTCTTCGCCTAATTTGTCGTATTCCTTTTTGAAGTAAATGCCGGGGGCACGAACAAGCTGGCTAACCACTGCACGCTCGGCACCGTTGATGATAAATGTACCTTGTTCTGTCATCAGCGGAAAATCGCCCATAAATATTTCCTGCTCCTTGATGTCTTTAATCAAATTGGAGTCAGAATCTTCCTTTGTCGTAAGACGAACCTTCACGCGCAAAGCTGTTGAATAAGTAGCGTCTCTATCCTTGCTTTCTTCCACGCTGTACTTGGGTTCGCTGTCAAGCGAGTACCCTACGAACTCAAGCATCATTTTGCCTGAAAAGTCCGTAATGCACATGTCGCGGAACACCTCTGCCAGACCGTCAGAGATAAACCAGTTGTATGAGTCTTTTTGGATCTCAATCAGGTTTGGCATCTCGATGCTTTCACCTATTTTTGAGTAACTCATTCTGACGTTTTTACCGTAACGGACCGGTTTTACCATAGGTTTTTCCATAAACGCAATCACCTCGTTAAAATTTTATGGGCAAAAAATCGCATCATATCAGCATATTTGCCAAATGAGCAATCATTTTACGAAATAAAAATCCATAATATCCCTTATACTATACTGTACTATGTTATCACATCAAAGAAGATATGTCAAGGAATTTTACACGTTTTTTTGATTTTTTTGGATTTTTTTACATATATTTCATATTTGGAGTAAAATATTAATTTTTTTATAAAAAAAACGGGTAACTCTTTACAAAAACATAGCTTAGAATGTATAATGTATATATTAAGGAGGTTTTACGATGCAGAACTTTATAAATTACATAATGTACTACAAGCAATTTATAAGGATTATGGACATAGTGGACATACTTATCGTTGCTTATGTAATATACAAACTCATACAGCTTTTGCGCGAAACAAGAGCAGGGCAACTCGTTAAGGGTATTATAGTTATATTTGTTGTGTTGCAGCTAAGTTCATTCTTAAACCTTTATATGGTTAACTACTTTATAAAGAACGCTATGCAGGTCGGAGTTATCGCTCTTTTTGTCGTTTTCCAGCCGGAGCTCAGGCGTGCGCTTGAGAAAATGGGCAGAAGTAAATTCGGCAGCGTCATCTCCTTTGACGAGGCATATACAGAAGAAGAGAAAAAGCACACAATCAGCGAGATTTGCACTGCGGTAGGTAACCTTTCCGAACACAGAATAGGTGCACTTATTATATTGGAAAGAAAGACAAAAATAGGCGACATCATAAGAACCGGTGTAACCTTGCAGTCTGTTATTACTTCCGAGCTTTTAATCAACATATTTGTACCGAACACCCCTTTGCACGACGGCGCGGTAATTATTCGCGACGGCAGGATTGTGGCGGCTGCGTGCTTTTTACCGTTAACACAAAACAACGACCTCAATATTGAGCTGGGCACAAGACACCGCGCAGCTATCGGTATAACAGAAACTTCCGACTCCGTTGCTTTGGTCGTTTCGGAAGAAACAGGAAAGATTTCGCTCGCAATTGATGGTACGCTTACCAGAAATCTTACGGTTGAGTCCCTCGAGAGAGCTCTTACAAAAATTCTCTCAACTGATGATAATCAGTTTAGCGGTAACAAATTAAAACTATGGAGGGGGCTTAAAAAATCATGAAAAAATTGTTTTCTAATGATACATTCCTGAAAATTTTCTCCATTGTTGCAGCCATATTATGTTGGGTTTGGGTTGTGTTTATCACAAATCCCGACCTGGAGGTAACGATTACAGACATACCACTTACTCTATCCGACCACCAGTCGATTAAAAGCGAGGGATACATCGTATCGAACGAAATCGACTCTACTGTCGATATTACTTTGCGCGGCAGCCGCAAAATGCTTGCGTCGGTTAACAAGGACAATGTTATTGCCTACGTTGACCTTTCGGGTTGTACAAGCAAAGCATCCTACAAGCTACCTGTGACTATAAAGCTACCTTACGACGAGCTGAAAATTGTAAGCAAAAGTGTATACAACGTCAGCGTATCGGTTGACAAGATTATGTCGAGGAATTTTGAAATCGAGACTGTTTTTTCAGGCTCTCCACGTAAAGACTCGTACTCTGTAAACTCTACCGAGCTTAAAACCGACGTTGTAAAAGTTGTTGGACCCGAAGAACTGGTTAAGACCATCGAAAAGGCGTGTGTAACTATCGATGTAAACGGGGTAACAAAAGACGTTTCCGGCGACGCGGATGTGCTGCTATATAACAGCAACGACAGCGTAATATCCTCCTCCGCCATTACGCTCAGTGAATCCAAAATTTCGTACATTTGTGAAATATATATGAGAAAGACTCTAAACGTAAACCCTTCGGTTAGCGGCGATTCTTCTGTAAAAGCTACTGTTACAGACCACCCGACAATTACTCTCGTCGGTCCTGTTGCAGATGTCGAAAAAATCAAAGAAGTTACTACGCAACCAATCAGTATCAACGAGTCTGCCTTACCGGAAAGCTACAATACAAACCTGATAATACCCAAGAAGATTCAGGTTGTTGACGACATAACAACAGTTAATGTATTGGTGGAAAAACATAATGATTAAAAATATCAACGTTACCGTTCCGCTCGAAACAACAATTGACGAGGTCTTCTCGCTTGCGATTAAAAAGAGCGGAATACCTAAGGGCCGTATAACCGGCAAGAAAATCAAAAAACGTTCTGTGGACGCAAGATACAAAAAGGTGCAGTTTAATTACTGCATCTCTTTGTTTACCGAAAATGAGCAGTCGTCGTATAAAGAAGAGGCTCCTGTGTTCGGCAAGTTAAAGTCAAAAAACAGACCTGTAATCGTAGGTATGGGTCCGGCAGGGCTGTTTTGTGCCTACAAGCTTGCGAAATACGGCTACAATCCCGTTTTAATCGAGCGTGGTGGGAACATAAAGCAGCGAGTTGAGGCGACAAGTGATTTTGCTTTACACGCAAAGCTCGACCCCAACACCAACATTCAGTTCGGCGAGGGCGGTGCAGGAACTTTTTCGGACGGAAAGCTTACAACAAGAATCAACGACCCGCTTTGTGACGCGGTTCTTAACACCTTTGTTGAGTTTGGTGCGCCCGAGGAAATACAATACCTCGGCAAGCCTCACATCGGCACAGACATATTAAGAGACGTTATTACAAACATCAGAGAGTCAATTATAGAAAACGGCGGAACTGTAAGGTTCAACAGCTTGCTCGACCAGATAGGCATTAGAAATGGCGCTATTTCCTCCATTTCCGTAAATGGAAACCATGAAGAGTGCGACGTCTTAGTGCTTTGTACCGGACACTCTGCAAGAGACACGTATCGTATGCTTTACGACAACAAGGTCTTTATGGAGCCAAAAGCTTTTGCAGCAGGAGTCAGAATAGAGCACAAGCGCGAATTTATCGACAAGGCACGGTATGGCGACTACGCAGGCCATCCTGCACTTGGTGCGGCAGATTACAGGCTCGCCTACAACGGCGATAAAAGGTCATGCTATTCTTTTTGCATGTGCCCTGGCGGGTACGTTATGGCGGCTGCTTCCGAAGAGGATACAGTTGTAGTTAACGGAATGAGCAACCACGCAAGAAACGCTGAAAATTCCAATTCAGCGCTTGTTGTAAATGTTACGCAAAACGACTACGACGGAGTGCTTGGTGGAATAGAGTTCCAGCGAAAGCTTGAACGTGCGGCATTTTCCGCAAAAAATCCATACTTTGCACCCGTGCAAAATACACCCGACTTCCTTGCAAACAGGCAATCTACAAGCATAAAAAATATCGACCCCACATACCCAATCGGGTACGAAACGGTCGATTTAAACAAGATTTTGCCCAAATTTATTGCAGAAACTCTTAAAGAAGGAATTTTATACTTTGATTCTACAATCAGAGGGTTTTCTAAAAATTCTGTGCTTACAGGCGTGGAGACACGTACTTCCGCTCCCGTAAGGATAACAAGAGGCGAAAACATGCAAAGCATAAACGTCAAGGGCCTCTACCCCGTCGGCGAGGGTGCAGGATACGCAGGCGGAATTATGAGCGCGGCTATCGACGGGCTAAAAGCCGCAGACAAAATAATGAGTATATACGCTCCGTACTAAATTCAAACACTAATCAAGGCTTAGTACAACGCGCCTTTTTAAGAGATTCAAGTCCTCTAAAATATCAGAAACACTAATCGGTGTGACATTGTTTCGGCACAAAAGACGAAGCAATTTGTCCGCCGATTCTTTATTATCCGTTATACCTTTTACTGTTTTTACCTCTTTATATATAAGTCCGTTGATGGTTTGCTTTTTTACAACCTCTATACCAAAGGGCACTTCGTGGTCGTAGCCGTCGTCGGCGTCCTCCATCTCTGTACGTATGTATTCCACCACCGCCGAGTCCTCGCATTCGAGCAAATCTTCAAGGTCTATTGCACCTATTAATGTCTTTTTCAAATTCACCAGTCCTTTATGTTTAGTCTCATACAATTATAATATACGGTCGATGCCATTTCCATATAAACACACCGCAAAAAGCCCTATAATCCGACATATACCGTCATAACACGACTATATAATTATTTGTTCTACAAATTATTTGACTTTTTTGTTACAATTAACAAATTAACTGAAATTTAAAGGATTTTGGCCCTTCTTTGTAGAATATTTAAGTAGATAGAAAGTAAAATTCCTATCGACTAAAACCAAGGAGGAATTGTTATGAAAGCAACAATAGTAGCAAGAAAGATTGACTTAACACCGGGCATGAAAGAATACATCGAAAACAAGCTTTTAAAGCTTAACAAGTTTTTTGACGACGACACTACTGCAAAGATAACTGTCTCTGTTGAGAAAAAGCGTCAAAAGATTGAAGCTACAATTTACTCTAAAAATACAATTTTCCGTGCCGAACAGGTTAGTGACGACATGTACGTTACTATGGATATGATTATAGACCACATCGAACGCCAGATTCGCAAAAACAAGACAAGGCTTGAAAAACAGCTTAGAGTTGACGCTTTCAACGCAATTGACGCAGGCGCTGCGGATATTGACGAGGAAAAGGAATTTAACATTATTAAAGTTAAATCACTCACCACCAAGCCCATGAGCAACGAAGAGGCCATATTGCAGATGAATCTTTTGGGCCATTCGTTCTTCGTGTTTAAAAATTCCGAAACAGAGCAAAATAACATCGTGTACAAAAGAAAAGACGGAAATTACGGTGTTATTGAAATTAACTAAACCAAAAGGACGGTCTTTTAAAGGCCGTCCTTTTTTATATCTTGGAGAGAATATGAAACCTTATGTTAAAAACAGGCTTTGGCTTTTTGCCATCATAACTTTACTTATAATAATTTATAAGACGAACTTCGGCACACTGTTTTACAAGCTAAACCAGGTCCTTAGCCCTGTTACAATCGCGCTTTTATTCGCCTGGCTCCTCCTCCCTTTAAAAAGCAAACTCGAAACACACTTCAAAACAAGCAAAAAGGCCTTTATAAAAAACAAAGCCGCAACACTGGCGGCGTTTGGTGTTTATATTGCATTTTTAACTTGCATCGGAATTTTCTTCTTATACCTTATACCGATACTGTACGACGGAATATCAAATATAATTTTGAAGATATCAAAGCACTACGCTTTAATAAGCAAGTATTTAGGCAGCGATATAATAAGCGAAATCTTTAAAAAAACAAATCCCGCGCTATACATCAGCAGCGCAAAGAGCACAGCTTCCGTCATATTTAACGCGGGTATGTCTATGGTAGTTTTAATATATATACTTTTGGAGCACAAGGAGCTGAAGCTTTTCGCCATCAGCGCAATCGAGACGGTGCTTGGCACGTCAAAAACAGAAAGGCTACTGTACTACACCACCAAGACAAACACGATATTTTATAAATATTTCCTGGGAAAAGCAATAAGCTCGCTTATATTAGGAATAATGGTAACAGCAGGATTTATCGTGCTAAAAATCAGTTACAGCATCTTTTTCGGCGCGTTGGTGGCCGTCTTTAATCTAATACCTATATTCGGAGCAATAATCAGCGTAGTGCCGATTGCAATAACAGCTTTTTCCGACTACGGGCTTGGAAAGGCTATTGCAAGTGTTGTAATAGTGATTTTATCCCAACAGGTAGAGAACAACATCTTAACACCCAAAATAGTCGGTAACAGGGCAGGGCTCAGCGGGTTTTGGGTTATATTTTCGATAATAGTCGGTGGCGGATTGTTAGGCTTTTGGGGAATTCTATTATGTATTCCGACAGCAGCTTCAATAAAAATGATTGTATGTGAATCTAAAATACGGCAAAACAAAAACGGATTATTTTAAGTATTTTGACGGATTTTCACCTGTAACCTTTTTAAACATAGCGCTGAAATAATATATATCCTTAAAGCCCGAACCAAACGCAGCTTCAGACACGTTTGCAGCTCCTGAAACGAGAAGGTCCTTTGCCTTATTAATCCGAAGATATATAGCATACTGTGTTGCGCTCATTCCGACAATCTCCCTGAACACTTTACGAAAATGCGAAGGACTAAGACCGGCTATTGCAGCCAGCTCCTCTACACTTATGTTCCTTGTAAAGTTTTTGTTAAGATAGCGTTTTACTTCCTCTATTTTATTATAATGTGCGGTGTTATGTACGACTACGTCGTTTATCTGTATAAGCTGACAAAGAATGTCCTGAACTATCGTTCTGCAAAGGTTCATATAAGCCTTGGGCTTGTTGGTCCATGTGCTGTCAATCCTCTTAAAGCAGCTGATAATATGGCTGTTCGCGTTGTGGGTTATAAGAGGAATGTCGCTTTCGAAAGAATACTCCCCTCCGTCCAGCCCACGAACATCAAATGATATTGATATAAAATGCCAGGGGTCTGACTGGTCAAACGCCGCAGTGCGCGACATTCCGGGCGGGAAAAGCATTATGTCATTTTCGCCCACTTCTATGGTTTTGCCGTCCGCCTCGTAAACACCATGTCCGCTTAAAAAAGCCACCAAAACAAACTTGGACATACTTGCAGACAGACTCCACCCCTTATTACAACGTCTGTTTACGCAAAAGTCAACACCTGTGACAACAAAGTCATAATTATTGTTCATAATGTTACCTCGTTTTTGTATAATCTGATTAAATTTATTCTATCACATAAAATAATCATTGTAAATAAAAAATAATCACTTAACAAAAAATTTATTGTAAAATTATGTTGATGAAATTTAATTATATGTTATAATTAAAATATAAAGTGCATAAAGCACAAAAATATGAAAGGATGGTTTATTACATATGGCAGAAAAAATGATGAAATTGCAAAAAGTTTTTGAATCTCGCGATGTTTCTAAAATTGCAGAACTTCCTATTTCCAACAAGGAACTTTGCGACAGATACGAAAAGGTATCAACAGCAATGGTTAACGACGTTTTGCGCGAAGATAATATCTTATACCAGACATTACCTAACAACATTCTTCCTTTGCGTGAAGAAATGAAGGTTGCAGGTGTTGCATTTACTTTAAAAGGTTCTAAAAACCTTGACATCACAGACGAAATGGAACAAAGAGCTCAGATGCTCGAAGCTATCGAGCCTGACTCAATCGTTGTTTGGGATACTTCTAACGACGACGAATCTGCTCAGTGGGGCGAAATTATGACTATGGCTTCTATCAACAGAGGTTGCCGTGGTGCTATCGTTGACGGTGGCGTACGTGACACTGACATGGTTTTGGCTCAGAACTTCCCTGTATGGTGCAAATATCGTACATCCAACGGTATGATGGGACGTTTCCGTATGATCGGTTGGCAGATGCCTATCGAAATCGGCGGCGTACACATCTTCCCAGGAGATGTTTTGTTAGCTGATATCGACGGTGTTATCGTTGTTCCGCGTAAGATGGCTTATGAAGTTTTGTTAAGAGCAGAAGAAATCAGAGACAACGAAGTTGAAATCAAGGAAATGGTTAACAGCGGTATGAAGCCTTCAGAGGTTGTTGCTCAGGGTGGATATTTCTAAAATCTAAACACTTTTAAAAAATAAATTTTAGGAGGAGAATTATTATGTTCGATTTTAATGGTAAAACAGTTGTAGTTTCAGGTGCAAGCGGCGGTATGGGTTCAATCCTTTGCGAAAGACTTGCTGCTAAGGGTGCTAAGTTGGCTCTTTGCTCAATTGACAAGGAAGGCCTCGAAAGATTGGCAGAAAATCTTAAAAAGTATAACACAGAAGTAATGACAAAAGTTGTTGACGTTACTGACGAAGACGAAGTTAAGGCATTTATCGACGAAGCTGCTGCTAAGTTCGGCAAGTTCGCAGGTCTTGCTAACTTGGCTGGTCTTTCTATCCCGGGACAGATTCCGGAGTTTGACGTTAAATCTTACGACACTATGATTGACGTTAACTTAAAGGGATATTTCCTTATGTCAAAGCACTTTGCTAACAACGCTGAGGATCAGGCTATAATCGTTACTATCGGTTCTATGGCTGCTATTAACGCTAACGGCAACGCTCCTTTGTACTGCACAGCTAAGGCTGCTGTTAACATGCTTTCAAAGGCTATGCTTTTGCAGGTTGGCAAGAAAAACATCAGAGTTTCAACAGTTAACCCAGGTGGTGCTGACACAGCTTTCTGGGGAACAAGAACTGTTGACAAGACTAAGCTTATGCAGGCTGAAGAAGTTGTTGACGTAATCGAGTTCGTTCTTTGCTCTGACCCGAAAATCCAGATTCACGAAATTTCTTTCGAAAGCTTTGCAAGATTTAACTAATCTTTACTTTTAAGGAGGCTATACATAATGAAAGCGGCTCTATTAAAATCATGGGAAAATATGGAAATCGTTGATGTACCAAAGCCTACTTTGGAAAACAACGAAGTTCTTATTAAAATGTTATACGCTGGTGTTTGCGGTTCTGATATTACTGTATATTCAGGTAAGCATCCAACAGCTACAGCTCCTTGTATCGTAGGTCACGAAATCCTCGGTATTATCGAAGAAATCAAAGCTGATTTCCCGACAGACCTTAAAGTAGGTGACAGAGTTACTGTTAACCCACTTATTGGTTGCGGTCACTGTGAACCTTGCAGAAAGGGTATTCACGTTTGTAAAGACCTTAAACTCCTTGGTATTCACGAAGACGGCGGTTACGCTGAATACACAAAGGCTGACATAAGAAAAGTTGTTAAAATCAACGAAGGTATTTCCGACAGAATCGCGGCTTTGGCTGAACCTTTCGCAGTAGGTTACCACGTAACAATGCGTGCAGGCGTTAAGCTTGGCGACAGCGTTCTTATCATCGGTGCAGGTCCTATCGGTATGGTTCTTGCTTTGGCTGCTAAAGCAGCAGGCGCTGAACAGATTATAATTTCTGAACCCGGCGCAGAAAGAAGAGCAATTGCTGAGGACTTTGGATTTGAAACTATCAATCCTATGGACTACGAAGACGTTATGGACAAAATCAACGAGCTTACAGACGGCAACGGCTTTGACAAGGTTTACGAAGTTTCCGGCTCTAAGGCTGGTGTTCTTCTTACAACCAGAGCTTGTAAGATTCGCGGTACTATCGTTTCTATGGGTCTTGCAGGTTTGGAATATCCGTTCGTTATTGGTCAAATCTCATTTAAAGAGCAGACTTTGGTTGGCTCACGTACATATTCAGAGCCTAACTTTGTCGGCGGCGTTAGATTGCTTGAAAAGCTTGACAAGGAATATGACCTTTCTAAGCTTATCAGCGACGAAATGACTATCGACCAGGCTCAGGAAGCTATCGACAGCATGATTAACCACAAAAACAACGGTAAAATTCTTATTAAGTGCTGCTAATTAGTTTTTAAAAAAGCATAATAAAAAGGATTAGAGGTTAAACCTCTAATCCTTTTTTATTTACTGTTTAGATTTAAAAGTCAGAAGCGGAAATCCATTCGCATCCCATAGGCGCAAGTTCAACATTCTTTGTCTTGCCGTTTAGGTGAACAGTTGTCTTTTGTGCTTCCTTGGAGTTGTTAACAACACAAACAAAATCTGTCTCAGGGAAATATGTACATTCTGTGTACATATTGTCAGAGAACGACTTTTTCATATCCTCTTCCTTGCCTGCTGCGTAGAATATAGCTCTTAGAAGCATACGAGCGTTCTCGTCGGAGTACGGAAGACCTGCAAAGTATACCGAACGTCCCTTGCCGTATTCGTTTGCAGCTATTGAACAGCTTCTGTTGGTAACATCAATCGGTGTAGCTGTTGTCGGATAAATCATTGTCATACCTTCGCCGTAATCAACATTGTCAGAAACGAGGTCTGCTGTAATAAAGTGAGCGCGGTTCGCTATTGGCGCCTCTCTTAACAAGCTGGCTGTAAGACCGATTTCCTTCTGTACGCCCAAAACATCTTCAAGCGCAAAGAGCTTGCCTTCTCTCTCAAAAGCAGTAGGCTCGCCTATACCGATAAAGCCGCCGCCATTCATTACCCATTCACGTACTTTGCAGATAACGTCAACGTCTGCCCAATTTTCAGCACCACTCCAAGCTGTGCCCGCATCACCCATATTCATAACAACGTCAAAGTCAGAAAGTCTGCCTGCTTTTACATCGTCAAAGTTGATAAACTCAACATCAAACGGGAAGCCCGTAAGCGCCTCGATAGCGCCAAGGTATGAGTAGCAACGCTGGTTCCAAAGAGAATGTGCAACCTGATGTGTCTGCCATGTTTTAAGATGACCCCAGGAGTTTAAAACAGCAACCTTTATGCCTGATGTATAAGGCTTTGTACCTTTGCCGTTATCGTGGATAGATTTAAACTGTTTTGTGATCTCGGTAACATGGTCTACGAAATCCGGGAATTTAAGAGCAAGGCTAAGGTAGCCGCCGTAACCCATACGCTCAGCCGGCTTACGAAGAAGCGCTCTTCTGCACTTTGTCCAGATTGGGAAGGACTCTGCAACCGGGTCTCCGCCCTCGTGGAAGATATCCGGGAAGAAGTATGGATAGAATCTGCACTCTGTCTCCTTAACCGGAATGTCTGTAATCATTCTTGTTGTAACACCGTCGCCCGCAGCACCTACTACTGCGTCAAGACCGATATTCTGGAAGTACTTGCCGTATGGCTCTGTGCCTGCCCAGTGGTCTCCTAAGAACATAATCGCCTTTTTGTTATACTTATGTACCAAGTCAACGCACTGCTTAGCTACTTCGCTAACGAAGCGGCTGTTGAAGTCTATAAAGTCGAGGTAAACCTTTGTAGGATTCTTAAACGGAGTGTTGTACCTTGCGTTATCTACGATATCGTTAGGTGTGATTGCGTAGCCGTACTCCTTTTCAAACTGCTCCAAAGCGGCAGGAGATACGCACGCGCCGTAACCAAACCAGTTAACAAGCTTTTCCTTTCCGAACTGATTGTATATGTAGTCAAAGCCATAAAAGAAAGTGGTAAATCTAACTATATCTGTCTTTGGATGCTCTACCAACCACTTTTCGAGCTTTTCCAACATATGCTTTCTCGCTCTGTCACTTCTTGGGTCAAGAGTCATCTGGTGTTCCTTTGTCCAGCCGTTTGTGATGTGGTTATACATCGAAGTAGGCTCCCAGATAATCCATGCGAGGAAGGTTACTGTGTATGAGTGGTAAGGCTTTGCGTTCTTAACGGTTACTATGCCGTCTTTGTATTCCCAGTCGTATGTAATCTCGCCTGTTGTTCTGTCAGTTACGCACCAATACTTCTTGATGTCTGTATCTGTATTCGGCTTAACCTGCTGGTCAAAAAACGTCGCCATAATTTCAATATCTAAAACGTCCTTTGTGGCTATATGCTCCTCTGTTATGAGGTAGATTTGCTGCATACAGTCAGGATTTTCCTTAATCCATTCGTTATCGTTACGAACGAGACATACTGTGCTGTATACAGACAAGCCCATATTAATAAGATCATCCGACAACTGTGTGCCGTCGCTGTCTCTGATTGCGTCAACGCCCCAAAGGTCCACTAACTTTGCAATTTCTTTTTCCATTCCGGTTTCGCCCGGTAGGGTAAATCTTTCCCTTTTCATATGTATCCTCCTAAATAATAAATATATTTAATGGCAATGTGCCATATAAACCAAACGTTAAATCATATTACTTTAACACCTGTAACGCGTGCGGTGCCGCCTTCTACAACAAACGAAACATCATATTTGTCAAAAAGCATACTGTATCCTCTTCCGTCTTCGTGATACGAAGGGCGCGGGTCTTCGGCTATGCAGTCTACAAGCGCCTTACGCTTGTCCTTGGAAATTTTCAAAAGCAATTCAGGCGGAAAATCGACCTCCAGCCTGTAACATTCGAACTCATCGGCATAACCGCCCGTAGCGTCAGGGCGACAGTCGGCGTGAGGGATGTAGGGCTTAATATCATATATGGGTGTGCCATCTAACAGGTCAACGCCCGATACCAACAAAACTTCGCCCTCATCTGTTGAAACCACGTCCAAAAGTTCTACGCAGGAAAGTCCAAGATGGTTGGGCCTGAACGGAGAACGCGACGCAAAGACACCCACCCTCTTATTGCCGCCAAGCCTTGGCGGGCGGACTGTCGGCGACCAGTCGGAGCGATGAGACTCCGAAAAATCGAAAATCAGCCAAAGGTGTGAAAAGCCTTTGATTTCCCTTAACGCATCCTTATCTTTATACTTTGGCTCAAACACTATTTTACCAACCAAAGAGGGAACTCTACCGCTTTGTCTCGGTATGCCAAACTTTTCTTTAAAATCGGTCTTTATATACGCTATCGGTTTAATTTCCATAATTAACTCCAACTAAAAGCACTAATTGGTTTTTTCTTTTTTATTTAAGCGGCAGTAAGAGATTATATGTATTATAAGCCCTGCAATAGCCACAAAGCCAAGGTAGCCACACATGGGGTAAATAACGCTTATAAGCTCACCAAACCCAAACAAGCTGAACAACCAGGCAAGCGTGCCCAAAACGGCCACAAAGAGAAGCTTTTTGTTCGAGAAGCGCTTACTTTTCTGGCAGCCGTACTCTAATACAGCTACAAAGCTCGAAAGCGAAGTTCCAAACATAGCAAAGAGCATTAAGACTGCATATAAAACACCAACAAACATACTAACGCTATAAGCAAGCTCGAGCATCGGAAGCTCAGCATCGGCCACATCGGGCGAAACCGCGATTGAAGCCAAAATACCAAGCGCAATTAAAAGTAAAAGAACACAGCCAAAAGCCACGCCCTTGCGCGATGTCTTTATATCAACATCACGTGCAAGAGGCGAAATAATGCCAATTGTCCCAAAAAGGTTGTATGAAACATAAGTAAGTGCAGAAAAAAGCCAGTTGCCCAGTAAGATGTTATTGTTTTCACCGGAATTCAGGTTAAAGCCCGAGTTCGAGCCAAAGACAACAACAGCGCTGATCAGCACAGTACCTACAACCAAAACAGGAACGAACCAGGAAAAAGCCCTGACCATACTGTCTATACCTTTATACGAAAAATACGCAACCGCAACACAAAAAACGAGGCTCCCAAAAATAGCAGGAAGACCAAGCAGTCTTTCTAAAAGCGCAGCTGCACCCGCCGACATAATTATATAGACTCCGTACATAAAAAACACTGCAAAAAAGCCCACCAATGCACGAACAGCAGGTATGTCGGACTTTACAATTATTTTATCCATTTCGTAAATTTCTTTTTTCTTTGCGAGGTAAAAAACCATTACCCCAAAGGCTAACAACAAGGCGACAGCCAAAAGCAGACCAAAAAAGCCTCCAACCCCGAAGGAGCCAAAAAACTGCCACAGCTCCTGACCGGAAACATACCCTGCCCCTAAAAAGCACCCCGCATACGTAAGACCAAGCCGAATTTTACCTAATTTATTCATTATTTAATCGACTTGACCTCCTTAACAGTTACATATTCGCCTTTATAATTTTCGAGATAATCGAGCATTTCGTCTATATTATCAAAGATTTTATAAAGCTTTCTGACATCTTCCTTTACAAACTCTCTTTCAACCGCAACATCCATCATAGCTTCAAGAGCGTCATAATAGCCGTTAATATTGTACACAACGATAGCCTTTTTATGTTGGGCAAGCTGCTTTAAGGTAAGAATTTCAAAAAATTCTTCAAAAGTGCCGATTCCGCCCGGTGTCATAATAAAGGCATCTGCTCTGTCCTCCATAATCTGCTTGCGCTGACGCATTGTCTCTGTACGGATAAGCTCGTTACAACCGTCAAAAAGCACGCCATCTACGTTGAAAAACGACGGAACCACACCTACTATATAGCCTTTTTCCGCATACGCTCCGCGAGAAACTGCACCCATTAGTCCATTAGCACCTGCGCCAAAAACCAGGCCGTGACCTCTCTTTACAATAGCTCGGCCCAAAGCCTCTCCCGCCTCTATGTAGCTTTTATCGATATCTGTACTTGAAGCACCATAAACACATATATTCATACGATTTCTCCCATCAGGTTTTATGTAAATATTATATCGTAGTTTAGATTAAAATATTCGAACAATGTTTATTTTTTAACATATTATTACTTGCGTTCATTCTAACACAATTAAACACATGTGTCAACAAAAAACGGCATGGATTTTTAAAAAATCCACACCGTTTTTATTTTAGAAATTATTCTTCTGTTCCCTCACCAAATGTGAAAGAAAATTCCTGCTGTTCAGGCTCGTTTTCGTCCGACATTCCAAGGTCCATATTCATCATCATTTCGTTCCACTGAGCCTTTGTAACCAAGACTTCGCGAGGCTTCGTTCCATCAAACGGACCGATTATTCCACGCTCTTCCATCTGGTCGATTAGCCTTGCAGCACGCTGGTAACCAACTTTCAGACGCCTTTGGTACATAGCGACCGACGCCTGCCCCGCCTCGATAGCCATCTCGACAGCCTGAGGTAGCAGCTCGTCCGCCTCCTTGCCCCTGTCTTCTGTCGCCTTGGGAGTTTCGCCGGAGCGCTCTATTTTTTCGATTATATCTTCGTCGTAAACAACCTCGTTTTGTCCCTTTACGTACTCGACAATTTGCTCAACCTCTTTGTCGCTTACAAAGCAACCCTGAACACGCATAGGCTTTGAAGTACCTATCGGGAAGTAAAGCATATCGCCCTTACCAAGAAGCTTCTCCGCGCCGCCCATATCAAGAATGGTCTTACTGTCGACAAACTGTCTTACAGCAAATGCAATTCTAGATGGAATATTCGCCTTGATAACGCCTGTTATAACGTCAACCGACGGTCTTTGTGTAGCGATTACGAGGTGCATACCCGCAGCACGCGCCATCTGTGCAAGACGGCAGATGCTGTCTTCAACATCGTTAGGCGCAACCATCATAAGATCCGCAAGCTCGTCTATAATTATTACAATCTGCGGCAGCTCTTCTTCGTCGTTTTCACGCGCCCAGACATTATATCCTTTCAGGTCGCGGACGTTGTTGTCAGCAAAAAGCTTGTAGCGGTTAGTCATTTCGTTAACAGCCCACTGCAACGCACCCGCAGCTTTACGCGGGTCAGTAACAACCGGAATGAGCAAATGCGGTATGCCGTTATACACACCAAGCTCAACTGCCTTAGGGTCTACCATAACGAGCTTAACCTCGTTGGGCGAAGCCTTGTAAAGAATACTTGTTACAAGTGAATTGATACACACAGACTTACCCGAACCTGTTGAGCCCGCGATAAGAAGGTGAGGCATACGTGCGATGTCCCCGACAACAGGGTTGCCCGCTATATCCTTACCGAGTGCGAAAGCAAGCTTGCTCTTGAAATTAGCAAAGTCTGCTGTGCCGATTACTTCCCTTATATATACAGCGCTTAAAACCTCGTTAGGCACTTCAATACCTATCGCGGTTTTACCGGGAATCGGCTCTATTCTGATGCCGACAGCTGCAAGATTTAACGCTATGTCGTCAGCAAGATTTGTAATCTTTGAAATCTTAACTCCCTCGTACGGTTGAAGCTCGTAACGGGTAATCGTCGGTCCACGGCTGTAATCGACAATCTTTGCCTCCACGCCAAAGGAGTGGAGAGTCTCTATCAGCTTCTTTGCGGTGCGTTGGAGCGCCTCCTCAGCAAGATGCGAGGGTGGCTCCGGCTCTTTGAGTATAGAAAGAGACGGATATTTATAATCTACCTTATCGTTTACAACCTCTATTTCAACATGTTCAGCTTTAAGTGTTTTCTTGTTATTCGGAAGCAGCGATTCCTCTGCCGCCGTATCTATCGCGTCAGTTATAGCAGCCTTATCCGGCTGAGATGTCGCCTGAACGCCTGTCTTCATAAACGCAGGAATTGCAGAGTCTATGTCCGGTGTGTCCGGCATATCTGCAACCGGGTCAAACGCCTGCTTTTTAGAAGCCTTGGTCTTTTTCTTGTTATCAGGCAGGTCTGCAAACTCTTTTTCAAAATCAAAAATCTCTTTTTTAATCTTTTTAAGCTGTTTTTGCATCTCTATCGGCATAGCCTCAGGCGCCTTTTCAACCTCTTCTTCCTCCATAGGCTCGTACGGCTTTGAAAGCTTTTCTCTTATGTAATTAAACACGCCTGAAATAGAAATTTCAAATATACATATCAAAAGCACAAGCATAGCGGTAATAAGCACGATTATGCTACCTACCTTGCCGATAACGCTTTGCAAAAGCATACCGAGGTATCCGCCCAGTACGCCGCCTCCGCCCGCAATCCATAGCGACTTTGTAAGCTCAATCACAGTGTCGCCGCCATCGACAGGGCTGCTGCAAACATGCCAGAACGCACTAAGGCACAAAACAAATATTGTTGTAAAAATATATTTTCTCTTATACTTGCCAAAGTGTTTTTTGGCAATATAATGAATCGAGCATGCTATCAGCGCAAAGCACAAAATATAAGCAGGCATACCAAACAAGCCCATAAGCAAGGTGTTTACAAGAGCACCCAAAGGACCTGTCCAGCTTGTGAACATACTTATACCGATTAATATACCGACAGCGATGATTATGACTGCGGTAATATCGTGGTTAGTCTTTTTTGCAGGCTGTCTTGAAGACGACGGCCTGCTACTGCTTTTACGTCTTTTACTCTTTTTTACCTCACGTGCCATAATAATAACTCCTTTTTATTATTTAATCAGCCCGGAGGCCATTGGAGCGAGCGTCCGCCCAGCATATGGTAGTGAAGATGTGATACGGTTTGTCCTCCGTCTTCACCGATATTAGTTACTATTCTGTATCCGCTTTCTGATATCCCCTCGTCTTTTGCAATCTCTGCCGCCACCTTGAAAATATGGCCGACAATCGCACTGTTTTCGTCCGTAATTTCGTTAACTGACGAAATGTGCTGCTTTGGGATTATAAGAACGTGCACAGGTGCCTGCGGGTCGATATCACGAAAGGCATATACAAGCTCGTCCTCGTAGACCTTGGAAGATGGGATTTCCTTTGCAGCTATTTTACAAAACAAACAATCCATTAAAAACGCTCCTTTAATGTAGTTTAACTATTTAAGCTGTGTTTTTACAAGCTCTGCAACTTTTGACAGCGCCTCGTTGGTCTTAGAAGCGTCCTTGCCGCCGCCCTGAGCCATATCGGGCTTGCCGCCACCGGAGCCACCTGCAATTTTTGTAATCTCTTTGATGATATTACCGCAATGTACGCCCTTTGAAACGGCGGACTTTGTAGCGGTAGCTATGAACATAAGCTTGTCGTCGCAGTTTGAGGCAAGCACTGCAACACCACAGTCGAGCTTGTCGCGTACGGTATCGCTAAGTGTTCTTAAATCTGCAACAGAAAGACCGTCAGCGACAGCGGTTATAACCTTTACTCCGTCGACATCGGAAGCATCTTTCATAACGTCGTCAAGCTTGCTGTTGGCAGCCTTTGCCTTTAACTCTTCAAGAGCCTTTTTGTCAGCCTTTGACTCTGATACCAAAGCCTCTGCCTTTTTATCAATCTCGTTTAGTAGGTTAGTCTTTAACGCAAGCGCAGTTCTTTCAATCAAGGCGTTTTTCTCCTCGATGTAGTCAAGAACAGCCTTACCTGTTATCGCCTCGATACGTCTTGTGCCTGCGGCAACGCCTGATTCAGAAAGAATCTTGAAAAGTCCGGCCTCTGATGTATTGCTAAGGTGAGTACCACCACAAAATTCAACAGAATAGTCGCCCATTTTAACTACGCGTACAACTTCGCCATACTTTTCGCCAAACTGTGCTTCGGCACCAAGCTTTTTAGCCTCGTCGATAGGAAGCTCGTTTACAACAATCGGCATAGCGCCCAAAATTGCGGCGTTAACCTTAGCTTCTGCTTCCTTTATCTGTTCATCGGTCATCGCCTCGAAATGCGAGAAGTCAAAGCGAAGGTGATTGTCAGTAACCTCGGAACCTGCCTGCGCAACATGGTCGCCAAGCACTTCCTTTAACGCCTTATGCAAAAGGTGGGTAGCACTGTGGTTTCTGCAAACGGACATTCTGTTTTCCCTGCAAACCTCTGCCAAAACTGTTTCGCCCTCTTCAAACGAGCCGGACTCTACCTCCACTATGTGCATATAGATACCGTTTCCGTTCTTCTTTGTATCAACTACCTTTGCAACAGCGCCGTCCTTTTTAACAAGGCCTATGTCGCCCGACTGTCCGCCCATCTCTGCGTAGAAAGTGGTCTTGTCTGTAACGATTATACCCTTTTGTCCCTGATTGATTACGGACGAAATTTCACCGTCTGCGACTACGCCCACAACCTTACACTCGGTTACTAAGCTATCGTAGCCAACAAACTCGGTTGGAGCAGCGTTTTCAAAAACATAGCTTTCCTTGTCTTCCCAGCTTGAACCGTCTTTTCTTGCTTCGCGGGCAGTTCTCTTTTGCTTGTCAAGCTCTGCGTTAAAGCCGTCTCTGTCTACGTCAAGGCCCTTTTCAGAGCAGATTTCAACAGTTATGTCAATCGGGAAGCCGTAAGTGTCGTTAAGACGGAAAGCGAGCTCGCCGCTAAGAACGCTCTTGCCCTCTGCCTTTGTGTCTGCAATATATTTGTCCAAAATTGAAAGGCCGTTGTCGATTGTCTTTGCGAACCTTTCTTCTTCGATTCTTATAATCTTTTTGATATACTCGCGCTTTTCTTCAAGCTCGGGGTAACCGGACTTTGACTCGTCTATAACTGTGTCTGCTACGTTGTACAAAAACTCGCCCTTTATATCAAGGAGCTTTCCGTGACGTGCAGCACGTCTTAAAAGACGCCTTAACACGTAACCTCTGCCTTCGTTTGAAGGGATTACGCCGTCAGAAACCATCATAACGGTACTTCTTATGTGGTCGGTAATTACTCTTAGCGAAACGTTGACCTTTTCGTCCTTTTTGTACTCAACGCCTGCTATCTTTGAAATGTGAGCCATTGTGTTTCTTACAGTATCTACTTCAAAGAGGTTGTCAACACCCTGAATAACCGCAGCGAGTCTTTCAAGGCCCATACCTGTATCAATGTTTGGATGTGCAAGGCGGTTGTAGTTGCCTTCTTCATCCTTGTCAAACTGTGTAAACACAAGGTTCCATACTTCCATAAACCTGTCACAGTCGCAACCAAGCTTACAGTCAGGCTTGCCGCAGCTGTATTCCACGCCGCGGTCAACGTGAATTTCCGAGCAAGGTCCGCAAGGGCCTGTGCCGTGCTCCCAGAAGTTGTCCTTTTTACCCATCTTGACAACTCTGTCGGCATCAACGCCTATTTCATTAACCCATATATCACGAGCCTCGTCGTCCTCTTCATAAACAGTAACCCAAAGCTTGTCCTTCGGAAGCTCCATAACCTCTGTCAAAAACTCCCAGCCCCAGGAAATAGCCTCACGCTTGAAATAGTCGCCAAACGAGAAGTTACCAAGCATCTCGAAATAAGTACCATGGCGTGCTGTCTTACCAACGCACTCGATATCAGGAGTCCTGATACACTTCTGGCAGGTGGTTACTCTCTTTCTCGGCGGAATCTCCGCACCTGTAAACCACTTCTTCATAGGCGCCATACCCGAATTTATCAAAAGCAAGCTCGCGTCGTTTTTAGGCACAAGCGAAAAGCTTCCCAAACGCAAGCAGCCCTTCGACTCAAAAAAGCTTAAAAATTTCTCTCTGATTTCATTCAAACCCATTTTTTCCAAAACATTCACATCCTAAAAGCATTATAATCCTCATACGAGGTTTGGGCGTTAATACGAGATGCTTTAAAAGCTAACATCCGCGCATTACACACATACATATATTTTATTATTTTTTCCAATAAAAGTCAAGGTTTTTGCGCTACTTAGCCATTATATTATTTTCTCTTGTGTGGCAGGTTAAAAGTATGACCTGATTGTCGACCCCTTTTAAGTAGGAGAGCGCGTTTTTCAGGCGGACATCATCATAAAGCGCAAAGGAATCGTCCAAAACAACCGGGCTTTCCGGAGCAATTAGCTTAACAAGTGCCATACGCAGCGAAAAGTATATCTGGTCGTATGTGCCAAGGCTTAAAAATTCGTCACTTATGATGTTGCCTACCGTGTCTCGCACCTTAATCCTGTACTTATCGTCCGCCCAAAAGTCTACATACTTACCCTCCGTGATTTTTTCAAAAACGGCAAAAGCGGTTTTATTAAGGCGCGGAACATAGTCCTTTTGCAGCTCCTCAAAGGCTTCTGCAAGGCACTTTTTAGCGTATCTCAAATCCGACACAGCGCCCTCGTAGCGTTCGCGTTCTTTCACGTAGTGGTCATACTCGGAAACATCAATGCGTTCGTACTCAGTTTTGAGTGTTTGCAACGCACTTTCGCAGTAACCCATCTCTCTTGCCTTATCGAGAGCTGTCGCCGTGTTTTTACGTCTGTCAAGCGTAAATTTAACACCAAGCACTAAAAACAGCGCCGCAAGCGACAGGGCAAAATACGGCTTTATAAAAAAGCACATTAAAACCAAAAGACAGGCAAAGCCATAAAACAATGGTTCAAAAAGCTTTTGGTCAGAAACGACCTTGGCCTTTTTAAGCTCCGAAAGTTCACGTTCCTTTTCAGCTATTTTAACTGATATATCGTTCTTCATGGCACGAAGACGAGAAAGCTCGTTAATTTTAGCGCTTACAAGGTTGATTTTCCCCTTTGTACCTGTAAGCTCGCGCTCGGCTGAGTCTAAAATCGAAACCGCTTTTTTATAAGAATAATCCTCGCTTCCGCTTTGCGTAAGGTTTATAAGCCTTGCTTGCAATTCAGCCGACTTTTCCTCGTTAATTCCGCTTGAAAGCTGCTTTATATAACAGGTATTATCGAACGTGTCTCCGCTTAGCATCGTTAAAAGCTCACCCACGTTATCCACACAGAGCCTGTCCTCTCTTGCACCATTTAAGTTGTTATATACGTCGATTTTGTCGTCAGACTTTTTGTTACCAAAGCTCCTCTTGATTATGTACTCTGTATTTAAGCAGTCGACCACTATCTCTCCCGACATCACAGACTCTAAAAACGGCATATACCTCTTTCGCTGATTAAACTTTAAAGAATTAACTCCAAAGAGCATCACTCGTATAAACTCCGCAAGGGTGGACTTTCCTCCCTCGTTGGGCAGTGAGATTATATTAAGCCCGTCTGTAAAATCAAATCTTTTGTCTTTAATTCCGCCAAACTTTTCTATATAAACACTTTTAATAATCACTCTATATGCACCTTCTCTCCGCGAAGAGCCAAAAGACCATACTTTAAAGCGCCCGGGTTATCGCATTTTTGAGAAAAAATGCCCTTTAACGTATAACTGTTGTCTTCGGGCTGGACTGTTTCGTCAACAATCTCTGTAAAGTAAAAGTCCTTTTCTAAAAACTCTTTTATGAAAGTTGTGTCTATAAAAGTACCTCTTTCTCCACAAAGAGTGATTCTGTACGCATTATCCTTTGAAGCAAGCTCCTTAGCCACCTTACATGCAATCGAAAAATTGTCCTGTTCTCCCGTTACGTCTACCTTGGCAAGCACGTATTCCCTGCGACAAATGTTGACAAAACGTCCGTTTACTTCACCCTTTGAAATCTCAGCAATTACAACGCCTTTTGCGCCTGTTTCATCGAACGCGCGCCCCTCAGGAATGCCGCAATACGAGTATGTAAAGTTCCCAAGCTTTACAAAGCCGCCGTGGGCGTGAACATGTCCCAACGCTGCGTAGTCTATTCCGCTGTTTTGAAGTTGGTTTTCATCTATTGGGTTATAGACACTTTTTCCGGCAACCTCGCCATGCATAAGCAAAATATTAATCCTGTCGGCATCTTCTGCAACAAAGCCCTCCGACACAGCAACGCTGCAATGCTCGTCCGCAAAGCTGACTCCATATATATCTGCGTTTTTTACACTGACCTTTTCTATGTAGTCAGAAAAAACATAAACGTTTGGCCCAAAGTCGGCCTTTACGTTCCAGTCGTGATTACCAAGAACTATAAAGACTTTTGTTTGTCCAAGCCTTTTAAACTGGTTACTTACAAAGTCCAAAAGTTCTGCCGACGGATTTGAATCTTCAAACATATCTCCTGCTATTAAAAGAGCGTCAACATTCTCAGAAAGTGCAAGGTCTATTATTGACGAGAAGGTTTCGTTAAGCTCCGCTCTTCTTTTGTCACTTTTGTCCCCCATATTTAAAAGCCGGGAGCCAAGGTGCATATCTGCCGTATGCAGAATTTTAAAGGTTTCCATATAATCACTTCCTTTTTCAAATAGCATCGGTTACCCGATGCTATCTAAAAATATAATATTTTATATACCTGTTTCTGACGTTTCAAAAGTTTCTTCTTGAATGGTTGGGAGTTCCTCCTGCGAATCCTCACCATCCTCGTCTGGCTGCTGCATGCCGGGAGCATCCTCCGTTCCCTCGGAAGGGTCCCCGTCCTCAGGCAAAACGTCCGGGTTATCGGGTTCTGAAAGCTCCGGCTCCTGAGGCAATTCGCCATCAGGAAGTTCCGACGAAATCTCCTCTTCTTTTGTGCCTACTAATATAATTTTATTCATTGGTTTATATATGCTTTTTGATATAAACTCTCTTTTTTCTTCTACTCCGTCTTTATAATAAACCTTATATGTGCTTACAACCGCGCCGTTTTGGCCGTTTTGCTTAACAACAGTCTCGCCCTTGTTGATTGTCGGGTCTTCCCTTGTTGTTTCGCCCTTGGCAACAGTGGAGTTCGTAACGCTTATTATGTCTACGCTTTTACTTCTGTCAACCTTTGTGCCCATAATTTTAACAGTAAGTTTGCCGCCGTTTGCGGAAGCCAATATCTTAATCGGGTAGTTTGTATCGTTTTCAAAAACATAGTCAAGCGCCCCATATACAACCGTCGCGTCCTGGCCAAGCGGCACATAGACTACGGTGTAGGAATGATTCGTCCTTGAAATAGTTTTCAAATCAGCCCTAAGCTGCGCACAATATATAGTAGAAGAAACCTGGCATATTCCGCCGCCGACTCCTTCCTCTGTTCCCTCGGCAACATAAACTGTGGCGTCCAAAAAGCCCCTTTCATACGTTCTTGGCCCCACTGTATGATTATACGAAAAGCGCTTGCCCGGCATAATTATTGTGCCGTCTACAAGGCGGGCCGCCAAAGAAAGATTCTTTGTTCTGTTGACAAGGCCAACGTCGTACGACGACGTATAAGTACCAAGCACATCCTGATAAAACTCTATATTTAAGTCCTCGTTGGTAATTTCCGGAGCAACCATCTTAATATCAATAGTAAATACGCCGTTGTTTTCTTTATACAAACGTAAAAACTCATCCTTATCCGCCAAAACACCATACTGTTCCGGGATAATGTATGTTGAGCCATCGTCATTAATGCCGACAGACGCGTTCTTAGCAGGGCGAGCAAGCCTCGAATATAGTTCCAAAGCAAAGTTTTCATTCGATTTATCCATTAACGGAGCCTCGATTTGTTCGAACTTGTCATTAGACACATCTCTCATAACAAGCGAGACAGTCGATGAAAGGTCCATCAACGAATCTACCTTTGTAGCATCAACAGAAACAGTGTCCTCCGAAAAGACAAACATATCTGTTTCCTCTTCTATTATGCGGGCAAATGTACAAAGCGAATCTTCAAGCGGCTTTGTGTCCTTATCCAGCTCAAAAGGTATTACAGTCTTATCTTTATGGAAAAGGCGTTGTAATAAATTATTAGACTTTTCGATTGCGGCATTTGCGGTAGCCACTGAATCAACAGCCACTACGTCCAACAGATTGGCCTCAAAAACATCGTCCTTATAAGAGACCGCGACTGATGAGTCAACATAGTCAGAATTAAACCTTTCGTTCAAAAGCTTTGCAGCTTCGTATTTATTAAGTCCGCCGACAGCAATGGAGTTTACATATATATTGTCAGAAATGGTGTTTGTAAAATGCAAATTAAAAAGCAACACAGCGACAACAAGCAATAAAACCACGGCGATTGACGTGATTAAAACTGCCTTGAACGCTGTATTTTTATGAACAACCCTATGATGACCATTTTGGTTTCTCATTGCTATTCCTCCAATATTTCTATCTTTTATAATTATACCAACAAATATATTACAAGTCAATGTAATTAATTCTTTAAATTTGCAGTTTTTCGTTGACTTTTCGGGCTAATTATGTTATCATACATTTGTTATGTTCATTAAGTATATGGAATATGCAATCAACGAGGCTAAAAAGGCTCTTCTAAAAGGCGAAGTCCCCGTCGGCGCTGTGATTGTCAAAGACGGAGAAGTGATTGCTTCTGCTCACAATTTAAGAGAAACCGAAAGCAACGCCCTCTGCCACGCGGAAATTTCCGCTATTGATATCGCTTGTAAAAAGCTTGGCCGTTGGAGGCTTTCTGACTGTGATATTTACGTTACATTAGAGCCATGCCCAATGTGTGCGGGTGCTATCTTGCAGTCGAGGCTACGTAACGTTTATTATGGCGCGTTTAGCAAGGAAAGCGGCGCTATGGGAACTGTTATTAATCTTCCCGCTTTGCTGAAAGTCAAGGAGACTACCGTTTACGGCGGTATTATGGAGGATGAATGTTCACGCCTGATTACAGATTTTTTTGACAAACTCGTTTAATTTGCAGTTAATTTAATATCGTAAAACTATATGTTTTATATACGGACAGGTATCGAAGTGGTCATAACGGGGCTGACTCGAAATGAAGTAAGATTATAAGAAATTTATTGATAAAAAAGTGCTTGGAATCCGCATCACTGTTGGATTTTATGAAAAACTGAATATTTACGATTTTAGCAGTTCCCAAAGAAAGTTCCCAAAAAAATTCAAACTGTCTTTGGCTGTTAAATATAAATTTGGAGATGTACCCAAGTGGTTGAAGGGTCCGGATTCGAAATCCGGTAGGTCGGTTTTGCCGGCGCTAGGGTTCAAATCCCTACATCTCCGCCATAGCAAGGTTTTGCATAGTCAAAACCTTGCTTTTTTATTTCACCTACTGTTTATTAAAGGATAACATCTTTTCTGTTAATACGCAAAAATATATAATAAAGTAGCAGACAGCAGGTCTGCTACTTTTAATTAATTATA
>JAZREA010000025.1:0-76623 GCA_045660545.1 Clostridia bacterium
CGCCGATCTGCTCCTCGATAAAGTTTACATAGTTCTGAGCCTCAACGGGAAGCTTGTCGAACTCTGTAATGCCTCTGATGTTGCACTTCCAACCGGGCATTGTAACAAGAACAGGCTTGCACTTTTTAAGGATGGGAGTTACGGGGAAGTCCTTGGTTTCTACACCGTCAACCTCGTAAGCAACACAGATTTTGATTTCGTCGAGATATGAGAGACAGTCGAGAGCAGTAAGAACAACCTGAGTTGCACCCTGAGCCTCAACACCGTACTTTGTAGCAACGCAGTCGAACCAGCCCATACGTCTTGGTCTGCCTGTTGTTGCACCGTACTCGCCGCCGTCTCCTCCTCTGCGTCTTAGCTCGTCAGCCTCTTCTCCAAAGATTTCGGAAACAAAGGCACCTGCGCCAACGGCAGAAGAATAAGCCTTTGCAACGGCGATAATCTCCTTGATTTCATAAGGCGGGATACCCGCGCCCACCGCGCCAAAGCCCGCAAGCGTCGGCGAAGAAGTTGTGAACGGATAGATACCAAAATCCGGGTCTTTAAGCGAGCCGAGCTGGCCCTCGAGCAAGATGTTCTTGCCCTCTTTTATAGCCTTATGGATAAACTCTACTGTATTTATAACATACGGGCGAACCATCTCTCTATATTCTTTAAGAGTCTCAAAAAGCTCGTCCGGGTCTATTTCCGGCTTGTGATAAACGTGCTTTAAAATAAGGTTTTTATACTCTAAAACATTCTTTACCTTTTCGTAAAGAGCGTCTTCGTCCTGCAAAAGCTCCCAAACCTGAAAACCGATTTTAGCATATTTATCGGAGAAGAAAGGAGCGATACCAGACTTGGTAGAACCAAACTGTCTTTCAGAAAGTCTCTCTTCCTCGTAAGCGTCCAAAAGCCTGTGGTACGGCATAAGCACCTGTGCCCTTTCGGAAACTACGATGTTCGGCTTTGGAACGCCGCGGTCTACTACGCTTTGGATTTCCTTGAAAAGCTCCGGAATGTCAAGCGCAACGCCGTTTCCTATCATATTGACAACATTTTTATTAAACGAACCTGACGGCAAAAGATGCAAAGCGAACTTACCGTATTCATTGATTATTGTATGTCCCGCATTAGCGCCGCCCTGAAAACGAATAACTACGTCCGCGTCCGCCGCGAGCATATCGGTAATTTTACCCTTACCTTCGTCTCCCCAGTTAGCACCAACTATAGCCTTTACCATAATTATTCACACCCTTAAATATTTATTGAATTTCCGCCTGATAAAAGCGGAAAATCGACCGCAAATTAAAAAAACAGGTTAAAAACCTGTTTGCCAAACATAAACACGAAAAGTTTACATCCAAAACCAATATGCACCCTTTCCTGCGTCTTTTATGAGCACTCGCCCTACATAAAAACGGATATATTGGCAAAAAAATTTACACTATGAGTATATCATACATTTACCTTTGTGTCAACAAGTTTGTAAAACGTCGTCGGAATCGGTCGGGGGCTTTTTTCGTAATGTTATTACGTTTTTTTAAAAATAACTCTTGCATTTATAGATATTATTTGTTATAATACTATATGGCTATGGAGAGATGGCTGAGCTGGTCGAAGGCGCACGACTGGAACTCGTGTAAACGTTAATAGCGTTTCGAGGGTTCGAATCCCTCTCTCTCCGCCAAAAGAAAAGAACACCCTCAGAGGGTGTTCTTTTCTTATCCTTTAAATAAGGAGTAACCAAATGAATTACGAAGAGCACATAAAAAGATATGCATTTAAACCAATAAAGGAAAATCCCATTGTTTTAGATTTTACAGGATGTAAACACTGGTGGGAAATACACTTGATATTAAAAACCAAATTTGGCTTGCCTGAATATTATGGCGAAAACTGGGATGCCCTATGGGATTGCTTAAGTTATTTATGGCCAAATGGAGAACAAATTAAAGTAAACATATATGGATTTTTATCTCTTCCTGATGACCTTAGGGAATATTGTAAAACAATGCTTGAGGTTTTTGACGATGTACACAAGGAAACGCCTAACGTAATATTTGAGCTTATATCATAAGACAATCAAAAAGGAGCGTAATATATAGTGAGGAAAAGCTTATTATGTATATTGGTTATATGTATTTTTCTGCTGGTCGGTTGTACCAACGCGCCCTCAAAAACTGCTGATGACTCCCAACCGATAGTTGCCGTAAGAAACAACCCAATCCCTGTTGAAACACAATCCGAGCCGACGGATGATTCGTGGAAATACGAACTGGCGGAGAGGCTTTACCGGGAGATGTGCTATTTCTATGACAACATGGAGGAGCACGAGATAATACAAAAAGCAAAAACTACACACAAATTTGTAAACAGAAACGAAGTGGGATACAACTGTGTTATGGCAATAGACCGAGGAATCGGGATTGCGCAAGTATATTACAAATACCTATCCGAAGAAAAGGTGAATGATGTAATAGAAAAAATGTATGATTTGGATTATGTGCAGGGCTTTGCAGGGGTGCAATTTGGGTATGCGGAGGACGGAATGCACTTTATAGCAATTTATCCGCAAAAATCAGAATATGGAACAGTTGCAGACAGCGTTAAAAACGAAATGCGCAATTCTGACGACGAGATGGATTTTCTATATGAATTTTGCGACCGCACTGATTATTTTTTAGTTGATGTTTTTGCGGAGGATTTATCCAAAACGACAGACAATGTCTGTATGAATGTGGACTTTGTCGATTATAATCAGCCATATATTATTGATTCATACGGAGTTGATGAGATATCAAAAGGAGCGCACATCCTCGAAAAATACGGCAGAAGCTATGTAAGCGAAAGCTCACCGACAAAAACAAGTTCCTGGAATCTATACGCATTTGAAAAACAAAGTATTGATGACAGTATTATTGTGGTAAATTCAAAAGAAATCGTAAAATTATATAACGGTATTCCTGTTAATAATTTATTTTAAAAAACAAAAAGAACACCCCCAGAGGGTGTTCTTTTTTTAATTAATTTACTTTTGCAATAATTAAGTCGTCGATTCTGTCGCGGACCTTTTGCATAGTCGCAACATCGTTTACGCAGTTGAAAAAGTCGATTTTACCAATAATCTTTTCTATCTCCGAAACGACGAAGTCCTTATCGTAATAACTTTCGCAAAGTTTAAGCAGGCGGATATCGTCAAACGCCTGTTTAGTTGCGTGAAGCCTTAAAGACTCGATTGCAGTGCCTGTCTGCGACGGATAAACGAGGTGGCTGTCTCCGCCGATTTCTGCGCAGAAATAGCCTCCGCACGGGTTGATAAACGGATTGATATGGTCGTAGGAGCACTGGTTATTGTAATAGTTAAAGCCCCAGTGCAAAAAGCCCTCTATGCCGTACTTATACATCTGGTAACCCAGCGACCTTGTCCTCGGAGTAGAAAGTGCAAATCCCCTATTGGTTGTAGACAAAGGCTCGCAGCAGTAGTAAACCCATCTTTCTTTTATGTCCTCGGACATAAACGGCTCTATCTTGCTTGTAAGCGGAACAGGGATATCGCAAAGGCCCTCGCGGTAAAACTCAACGTGGCTAAGAGCATCGAGTATGTTCCAGCCTTCCAAAATATCGCGGATGTTGTTTCTATTGGTCTTATACTGTTCAAGATGTTCTTCCCTTGGCTCGTCGGAGATGTGGAAATATGTTCTTTCCTTATCTCCTCTTTTTTCCAGGTGGTCTGTAAGCTCGGTTAAGAACTGTCTTATAAAGCGGACATACTCCTCGCCCGAAGCGTCTGTTTCCCAGCCGTAAATCTTCTTCTCCGTTCCGTCGACATCAGCCATTATCTTTGGCGCGTGGTAAGCACCCCACTGCGTAAAGAGATGGCAGATTTCAAGATATTTTATGCCACAGCGAGTGCACATATCTATATAGCGGTCCAAAAGCGAAAAGTCGAAGGAATATTCACCGTTTTTAACAAAAATCTTTACAAGCTGTGTGGTTGTACGCTCGCCGCCTACGTATGTATCAAGGGGTGGTGTAACCACCGGAATTAAGAGCATATTAATTCCGTTTTTGACAGCTGTTTTAATAAAGCTTTCGCAAATTTCAAAATGTCTTTCTGAAAAGACCTCTACGTTATAATAGTCTGCAAGGCAGTCGGCGTAAAACCAGTTGGTTACCTTAGTCTCCTGCGCAGGAAGGCAGGCGTCTATTACCTCGACTACAAGGTCTGTTTCCGAAACCTTTTCGTCCTTTAAATTATAGAGAACTATCTTTGTAGGGTACTCGCCCTTTTTAAGGTCGCCCTCGAAGTCAATCATCACTGAGTGGAGCTGCTGATTATAATACGGAATACAGTTCTCCCTCATAAGCGGCAACAATATGTCCGGATAAAGACCCGGAGTTGTTCTTATAAACTGATAGTCCGGCTCGTCATCCTCTGTTATTAAAGGATAGGAGTTATAGTTAGGTACGTTTTCTATCGTTCTTATTGTAGCAAACTCAGAAAGCTCGCCCACAAGCTCGATTTTCAAAAAGTCTGCGATTCTTATGCGTGTATCGTTATACACCAAAAACTGGACAGAAGCTTTTTCGTTTTTATACATCCTAAGCCTTTTTATCTCATTAAAATCCTCGGGCTTTTGGTCCAAAAAGCATTTTTCCATTGATGAGATTACTCTTGTTTCTAACATTTTATCACCTTTCAAAAATTACAAATTATAGTATTTTTCAAACTCAGCAGGGTGTGGAATTGCAGCAAGCTGGCGACATTCCTGGCGCTTGGTTTCGATAAACTTCTGAATCATAAATTCCGGGAACACGCCACCTGCTGTTAAATAGTCGTGGTCTTTTTCCAAAGCGTCGAGCGCCTCGTCCAAGGAAGTCGGAAGGTGTCTTAGCTTTGCCTTTTCCTCATCGCTTAAATTATAAAGGTTCATATCGTACGGGCCCCAGCCGTTTTCATGCGGGTCGATTTTATTCTTTACACCGTCGATACCCGCCATAAGAATAGCTGCATAGCAAAAATACGGGTTACAGGTCGCGTCCGGGTTACGAAGCTCGAAGCGTCTGAGGTTTGGCGTCTTTGCATACGCAGGAATACGGATAACCGCGCTACGGTTGGAAGTTGCATAGCCAACAGTAACAGGAGCCTCAAAGCCGGGAACAAGTCTCTTAAAAGAGTTTGTGCTTGGATTAGTGAGCGCACACAGGGAGGAAATATGCTTTAACAAGCCGCCTATGAAATAGTGCGCCTCTTTGCTGAGATTGGAATATCCGTTGTCGTCAGAGAACACGGGATTGCCGTCCTTTAACAAAAGCATATGAACGTGCATTCCGTTACCCGCCTCGCCCATTACAGGCTTTGGCATAAAGGTTGCGGAAAGGCCATACTTCTTAGCTGTGTTATGGATAATATATTTTATCATCATAGTAGCGTCAGCCATCTTAGACATCTGGCCAAGGTGTGGCTCGATTTCAAACTGGCCGCCTGCGCCTACTTCCGGATGGTGATAGTTAAGGGCAATGCCTGCCTCCTCCATCAACATACACATCTCGCTACGCGCCTCGTAGGATACGTCAAACGGCTTTGCAACGTGGTAGTTCTTTTGCTTTGCTACGACTGTGCCGCTTCCCTCCACAGCGCTGTTCCAGTGTGCCTGGGCTGCGTCAAGAGAAACGCCAATTGAGTTTGGCTGTACTTCCCAGCCTATCTGGTCAAATAGGTAAAACTCGAACTCAGGCAATATAAGCATTGTGTCTGCTATTCCGCTGTCTTTTAAGTATTTTTCCGCCGCTAAAACTATGTTTCTCGGATACTGTGGCAGCGGACGATTCTCGGGATTATCAATAATCATCGCGTTACCCGTCATAGACAAGGTCGGAATCTGGCAAAACGGGTCTATCATTGCAGTTTCCGGGTCGGGGATAAAGACCATATCGCTCTTTTCAACCACAGCGTAGCCATAGTTTGAAGCGTCAAAGCCTATTCCGTTCTTCATAACGTCTTCATTAAAGTTGCCTGCCGGAATGGTAACGTGGCGGAACTGTCCGTTGATATCCACCATTTTAAAGTCTACCATTTTAATATCTTTTTCTTTAATAATATCAATTACTTTTTGAACTGCGTTTTTCATTGCGTCCTCCTATTGTTTGTTTATAAAAAAGAACTTGCATAAAGCAAGTTCTTTTAAATATTAACCCTTTATTGAACCTATCATTACACCCTTTACAAAGTGCTTCTGTACAAAAGGATAGATTACTAACACCGGGATAACCGAAACAACGATTGTTGAATATTTAAGCAACTGCTTAATCTGTTCAGCCTCTTCTGCGTAGTCATCTCCCTGTGTAGCAGCTTCGTTATTAATAATAATGTTACGAAGAATAATCTGCAACGGCTGGAGAGCATCGTTCTGAATGTAGAGAAGTGCAGGCATAAATGAGTTCCAGTATGCAATTGCATAATACAATGTTAAAACCGCGATTGACGCCTTTGAAAGCGGCAACACAATCTTAATAAAGAAACCGAAATCATCACAGCCGTCTATCTGAGCAGCCTCTAACAATTCGCCAGGAATGCTGCTGCCGATAAATGTTCTTGCAATAATCATATTCTGAACGTTAATAGCTGTAGGAATTATAATTGCCCAAACTGTATTAGTAAAACCAAGAGTGTTATTGATAAGCAAGAATGTTGGAATCAAACCACCGTTGAAGAACATTGTGATTGTCCAGAGCATCATAAACGCTGAACCACCGGGCAACCTCTTTCTTGCAAGAGGATATGCACAGATATATGTCATAAACAGTGAGAATGATGTACCTGCTATAACGTAGAAGAAAGAGTTACGGAACGCACCGATGATGTCATAACGTCCGTTGTTGAAAATAGCCTCGTAGCCCTGCATTGTAAAGTCAACAGGCCAAGCTATAACCTTACCTGCGATAACTACGTTTGCGTTAGAGAACGAGCACGCAAGTATGTACAAAATCGGAACTGCAACGATTAACAAAAGCACTGCCAAAACAAAGTTGATTACCGCATAAAATATCTTGTCTTCTGTTGTATCGTTTATCTTTCTTTGAGCTTTAAGTTTCTTTTTAAAGAACTTTTCTTCTTCTTTTCTCTGAGCTCTTATGGCTCTTAAATCTTTTTCTGCATTTGTGTTTACCATAAGCTGCTTTCACCTACCTTCTGTGAAACCTTATTTACACTCCAAATACAAATAAAGTTGATGATCGAGTTAAACATATTGATAGCTGTTGAGCTTGAATACTGTTTGAACCCTTTAACAATACCTTCATTATATACATAGGTAGATATAAGCTCACTATATTTAAGGTTAGCTGTATTCTGCATGAGCAAAGCCTTTTCGTAACCAACTGTAAGAATGTGGCCCGAACGCAAAATAAGCATGATTATAATTGTTGGCAAAATTGTCGGTATATCGATGTGCAAAAGAATCTTGAATCTCGACGCACCGTCAATCTGTGCTGATTCGTAAAGCTCTGTATCAACTGCCGAAAGGGCCGCGATATAGATGATGGAGTTAAATCCAAGGTTCTGCCATACGTTCGACCATACATATGTGTGATAGAACGCATCCGCATTACCCATAAGGTCAGGTATTGCCGCACCTTCGCCCTGGAACAATGCAATTATGTTCTTGAATATACCAATATGCGGGCTGAAAATCTGGAACATCATACCTACTATGATAACTACTGAGAAAAAGTGAGGTATGTATGTAACTGTCTGTACAATCTTTTTGAACTTCTCTACTCTTACTACGTTAAGTGCTAACGCAAGTACTACTGAGAGCGGGAAGCTGGCAAAAAGCGCGTACAGCGAAACTATAAGCGTGTTTCTGAACAGTCGCCAGAACATCTGTCCGTTGATAAATGTTACGAAATGTTTTAAACCTACCCATTCACTGCCGAATATACCAAGCTTTGGGGTATAGTCTTTAAAAGCAATAAGCAAACCGTACATTGGATAGTACGAGAACAAAAGCACATATGCAACAGGAAGGATCAGCATTACATAAAGCTGCCACGATTTTAATATCTGCTTTCTCGTGCTTGTGCGCCTTTTGATGCGCATAGCTTTAGTTTCCACAAACCCGGTTGTGGTAACTGCATTATTTACCATAAGTTATCACCAATTTAAACTGCCCGCGTAAAAGCGGGCAGTTTATTCCTTTCCGCCTATTATTTCTTCATTCTGTCATAAGCAGTCTGGGAGATTTCCAGAAGTCTGTCTATGTTCAACGCCTTTAATTCCTTAATGTATGCGTCCCAATCCTTGTCGATATCTTTTCCGCCTGTAACGAATTCATAAAGCATGCTGTTTACATATGAATTTGTAGATGTCATAATTTCGGCTCTTTCGTCAAGCTCGTCTGATGTGTAGATAAGCTTAGCGATGAATGAATCTACAGGATATGTGTAGTTGTCTTCACCGTAACGTTCGTAAGCAAGCTTAATAGCGTTAGCCTTAGCCTGCTGTGAAGCGTCTCCGCCTACTACGCCAAGAGGATGTCTAGCCCTTCTAAACAACGGTGTACCACCCTGCCAGTGTGAGTTCTGTACTGAACCCCACTGTAAAACCGGGTCTATAATCGCCTTAGCGCCTAAGAAGTCGTACATACCCTTTGTGCCCTCCGGAGGTGCAACCCAGTCAACACCTTCCTGGCCCCAACGAGTCCAGATTGACATCTCTTCACTACACATAAAGTCTCCAAGTCTGAATGCAACCTCAGGATGCTCAGCGTCCTTAGTGATGAATGTGTAGTTTATAGGCATAACCTTTGTATAGTACATCACTCTGTTGTCACCGTTGTCAAGAATTATCGGAACGTATTCGTGATTGTCACGTCTTGGTGTTCCACCTGTGAGGATTGAAGTGGATGTTGCACAGAACACGCCAACTCTTGCTGTTTCAGCATTTAAGAGAGTTTTAAGTGTTGCCTGGTCCTGTGAGAAGGAAGTCTTGTCGTAAAGGCCTTCAGCAACAAGCATCTTCATATATTTGAGGAAGTCTTTATATCCTTCAGACATATAGTCGAAGTAAAGCTGACCGTCTTCACCGATTACAAGGCCTTCTGTGCCGGATCTTATAAAGCCCTGCTTAACTGTGTTAAGAAGCGAATAGTCGGTGTCTGGGTCGTTAAAGTGCATCATCGGAATTTCGTCGCCTTTGTTTCCGTTGCCGTTAGCGTCGTTTTCCTTGAAGGCTCTGAGTGTAGCTGTGAACTCCTCAAGTGTTGTAGGCTCTTCAAGTCCAAGGTTGTCAAGCCATATTTTATTAATCCAAAGGAATCTTGAGAAATCCTGTGATACGCTCTCTGGATAACGAGGCAATGTATAGATGTTACCATCTGACATTGTCAAGTACTCTAAAACATCGATACCTCCGTCAGCTATCAATTCCTCAACTGAAGGAACAACGTATTCGCTGGAATGTTCATAATATTTGTTAAGAGGTATGAACGTACCCTCTTCACCGTATGTAGCAACCATTGTATCTTCCAAAGGATAAACCAACATATCAGGAAGGTCTGTTCCTGAGCTTAATGTGAGGTTAACCTTTGTTTCAGCATCTCCGACAGGAAGAAGCTGGAAAACAATGTTTAAGTTACCCTTTTCCTCTAATCTCTTTGTAAATGTATTGGTGTCATAGTCTATAACGGTACCGCTTTGTGCAATCATTATAGAGATGTCAACAGGTTCTTTACAAATTGTCTCCGAGCCGAGTTCGTTGAGAACAGGGTCCATTACATAGTCGTCGTCAATTTTGCCTCCCCCGCCTACTGTACAACCTGACAATGCAACTGTCAAGGTCATTACAAGTGTAAGAAGGAGTGCTACAGTTCTAAACTTTTTAGTAGCCATAAATTACCATCCTCTACATATGTATTTCGTGTTTCACACGTTTCGTAGCCTAATTATAACAGATTATTAATAAATTGTAAAGTGAAAATTACGAAACATGCGTGAAAATTTTGCATTTTGTTTTATCTTTTGTTTTTTTGAAAAGGTTTTCTTTTTCTACATAATTAAAAATATCGAGAGTGAATTTTTCGAAGGTTGATTTTTTCGACACTGTATTTTTAAAAAACAAAAAAGGCAGGGGTACCTCCCCTGCCTTTTGGGTTTAAAATTTAACCGTTTTACTTTTTTGGCTTCCGCCTATTATTTTTCGTGCATTCTGTCATAAGCAGTCTGGGCAATTTCCAGAAGTCTGTCTATGTTCAACGCCTTTAATTCCTTAATGTATGCGTCCCAATCTTTGTCGATGTCTTTGCCGCCTGTAACGAATTCATAAAGCGATTGGTTTACATATGATTCTGTAGAAGCCATAATCTCAGCTCTTTCGTCAAGCTCGTCTGATGTGTAGATAAGCTTAGCAACGAATGAATCTACAGGGAATGTGTAGTTGTCTTCGCCGTAACGTTCGTAAGCAAGCTTAATAGCGTTAGCCTTGGACTGCTGTGAAGCGTCTCCGCCAACTACGCCGAGAGGAATGTATGTTCTTCTAAACAACGGTGTACCACCCTGCCAGTGTGAATTCTGTACTGAACCCCACTGTAAAGTCGGTTCTATAAGTGCCTCATAACCTAAGAAGTCGTACATGCCCTTTGTGCCCTCAGCAGGTTCAACCCAGTCAACGCCTCTTTGACCATAACGTGTCCAAATTGACATTTCCTCACTGCACATGTAGTCGCAAACTCTGAACGCAACCTCAGGATGTTCTGCATCTTTAGTAATGTATGTGTAGTTTGTTGGCATAATCTTTGTATAGTACATCATTCTGTTGTCGCCGTTGTCGATGATGATTGGAACGTATTCGTGGTTGTCACGTCTTGGTGTTCCACCTGTAAGGATTGAAGTTGAAGTGGCGCAGAACACGCCAACTCTAGCTGTTTCAGCATTTAAGAGAGTTTTAAGTGTTGCCTGGTCCTGTGAGAAGGAAGTCTTGTCGTAAAGGCCTTCAGCAACAAGCATCTTCATATATTTGAGGAAGTCTTTGTATTCTTCAGTCATGTAGTCGAAGTAAAGCTGACCGTCTTCACCGATTACAAGGCCTTCTGTGCCGGATCTTATAAAGCCCTGCTTAACTGTGTTAAGAAGTGCATATTCGATGTCGGCAGCGTTGTAGTCCATCATAGGAATTTCGTCGCCTTTGTTTCCGTTGCCGTTAGCGTCCTGTTCCTTGAATGCTCTGAGTGTAGCTGTGAACTCATCGAGAGTTGTAGGTTCTTTAAGGCCAAGGTTGTTAAGCCATACCTTGTTGATGAAGAGCAATCTTGAGAAGTCCTGTGCTACGCTCTCGGGGAAACGTGGCAATGTGTAAATGTTACCGTCTGACATTGTCAGATATTCCAAAACGTCGATACCGCCCTCAGCTATAAGCTTTTCAACCTGAGGAACTGTATATTCGCTCGAATGTTTGTAGTATTTATTAAGAGGAATAAATGTGCCTTCCTCACCGTATGTAGCAACCATTGAGTCCTCTAACGGATAGATGAGAACGTCGGGAAGGTCTGTGCCTGAGCTTAAAGTAAGGTTAACCTTTGTTTCAGCGTCTCCGACAGGAAGAAGCTGGAAAACGATGTTTACGTTACCCTTTCTTTCTACTTCCTGAGTGAAAGTATTTGTATCGTAGTCTATAACGTTACCACTCTGTGCAATCATTAAAGAAATGTCAACAGGTTCTTTACAGATTGTCTCTGAACCTAATTCGTTAAGAATCGGATCCATTACATAGTCGTCGTCGCTTGCGCCGCCTCCGCCTTGTGTACAACCAGACAATGCAACTGTCAAGGTCATTACAAGTGTAAGAAGGAGTGCAACTGTTCTAAGCTTTTTAGTAGCCATAATTTACCATCCTCTACATATGTATTTCGTGTTTCACACGTTTCGTAGCCTAATTATAACAGATTATTAATAAATTGTAAAGTGAAAATTACGAAACAGTAGTGAAATTTTTGTATCTTGTTTCATAAGGTGATTTTAAAAAACAAAAGCTAATCATTCAACTTTTTGCTCTCTGCCTGGCGATATGCAGACGGAGATATGCCGTACATCTTTTTAAACGCTTTATAAAGAGAGTTGGAAGAATCAAAGCCCGAGGATGACGCAATTTCTGCAACAGGCATATCCGTACCCGCCAGAAGCTCCTTGGCGCGTGCTACCCTAAGCTCGCCCAAATAGTCCGAGAAGTTTTTGCCGGTTGAGATTTTTAAAATCCTGACTATTGCGCGGTCGGACATTTCAAAACGGCCGACAAGCTCGGGCATATAAAAGGCGGAATCCTGATAGCGTTGATTTATATATTCCACAATCTGGTTGCCCTTAACGGAGCTGGGCTTTTTACTCTTCGGCTTTAATTTGTCAACTATCTGGTCGATGGATTCAGCAACTTCGAACGCCAAAGTTACTATATCCTTATCGGCGTCATACCTTAGCGGCTTAACATTCAGCTTAAACTCGGAAGATATCTGGGATATGATGTTGCTTTGCGAATAAAACAGCGGCTCTATCCCTTCCGCGCCCAATTCCTTACAGCCGATTTTATACCACTGCTCGTACACTATACGCTTCGCCTCAAAGGCGTTGGCGCTGCGTATAAGCTCGTAAAGATGCCTGCTTTTTGCAGCAAGGTCGCGCACGGCAGAAGAACTTGCATTCACAGAATCGTCAACAGATGTTATGCTGCCGTACTCTAAGTATCTTATAGACTGCTTCATTTTATTATACACATCGGCAACATTTTCAAGGCTTGAAAGGCGGGTGTACACGCTGCGGATATCCGACCTGCACTTTTTGTTCACGCCGACAGGCATATCGGACAAAGCATCCATCGAAGAAAGGTCTGCGAAGAGAACGGTCTCGTCCTCCGCCACCTCTATTCTTTGGAGAACTCTTACGCCGTTTTCCTCCATATATTCGTCGAGCGACGGCTTCCATTTGTTATATTTTGCAGAATAATTCTTCACAACAAGCATAATGCAAGGCAAAGGCATATGGCTCTGCATGGCGCGAAGCTCTTCGTCCGTTAATTTAAACGCAAGCATTTTAACCATAATAAGATTATGTACAGACGACTCGTATCCCGTAAGTTTACCGGAAACTCCTTTGTAAATATACTCGATATGGTTGTACATATCCCCTGCGCTTTCGTAGCCGTTATCGGCAATTTCTCCCGTAATGGCAAGCACCTTTTTTATATGCTTATTTTCCTGTATCGAAGAAACAATGGTAATGAAAAATCCGAAAAGCAAAAACGCAAGGAAAAGCAAAGCCCACAGCGCAAAAACCGTGCTTGTTCTGTCAAGCAGGTATTTAGCCGGAAATTCGTAAGAGACTCTAACGCCCAAAGGCGAATAATCAAACGTATGGGTATAGTCCTCAACAGGCATATTATCATTCGACTGCGCGCAAACCCCTACGCCGTTTGCAGTAACCAAAAAGTTATCTGTGTACGCCACAAGCCCGGAATCCGAAACAAGCGCATCTAAATCACAACAAACAATAAGCGCCACGTCCGCCATATCCTCTGTATTTATAAACAGAGGCTTTATGTATACAAGCTCGTAGCTTTTGCCGGCAGTCAGGTCGTCAAAGCGATATATCCCCTCAAACCCGTCGGCATGGGCACGCATAAAAATCTGCCCAAGTGCGAGGTCGGAGTGGTATTTTTCTCCGTTAACCCACAACGCCCAGGTGTTATCGTAGGCAGACTTGTAGTTCCAGACCGCGCCGTTTGAGTCTATGCACACACCACTGTCCTTGAAAAATATATAAGATGCGCTTTTGGTAGAAAGATTCTTAGCCATGGAATATGCTCTTGACAGTTCTTCCTGGCTTTTAAGGGTAGCTCCGCCTGAAATCAAGTCTGCAAAGGCGTCGGTCGATGACGCGTTTTGCAAAAATGTCCTTTGGATACTAATCTCCTCTTCTACCAGGCGAAAAGCGGCGTTTAACTGGACATCCAGCTCGTCTGATGCGCGCATACGCTCTGTCTCTATCAGCCACATTCCGCAAACAGCCGACACCACAACAAGTGCCACAACTATTACGGCAAACATTTTAAGCTTTTTAATTGTTCTTTTTAAGTTATATGAGTGTTTCACTTATTAAACCTCTATATAATATTTTTTATTTTTATACAAATCTTCTAAAAGGATACCATCACTCTCGATTGTAAGAAGAAGGCCTCCCTTTTTGTCCGTCCGCTCTATGCGGTAGCTATTTTCCGAGGTGTTGGTTATCTGCCACTTTTGCGCGTCTGTATCCTTTCCAAACAGCACCGCATGCGCCGACGTGTAGTCTGTCACGTAGTCTGTCGGCTTATAATCGTATATAAGTGCAGAGCCCTCCTTGCCCTCTCCAAGCCTGTTAGGCTCGGGATGATAGCAGTCATGGAGCGCGCCCCAGTTTCTGGACATACCTACCTTTTGTCCATTAACTTCGAGCGGGAAAAAGCTCGTGCTCACTCCGTTTCTTAATATTACTATCCGATTGTCCGCAAGGACTCTTTCCTCCGTTAACGCCTCTCCGCTATTATTGACTACATAGTGGCTTATTGGCTTGACGGGAAGTTCAGACTTAAAGTTGTCGACAATTATCATTATATCGTCACCAAGAACAAGCCACGTCCTTTGCGCCTTTATAATATCGTCGCCATACGCCTTTGCGCAATCGCTTTGGAAAACAAAGAGGTCGTCAATCTTTTCCGAGCGCTTTATGACATTCATCGGAGCTGTTTTACCTATGCGGATATCCCCGGTTATGCGTGTCTGGGTTATGATTTCTCCGTTTTCCTTTTCGAAAGTCCACGTGTTATGAGACTCTGCCGTGCGCGAAAACTTCGAAATCCAAAGTCTATAACAACAATGGCCGGGGTCTATTAACATCCTTTCATTATTATACGCCAGGATAAAGCTGTTTTGGTCAAGGTGAACGTGAGCGCTGATATTACGCTCCTTATATCCGCCCTGAATACCTAAAATCAGCTTTGGATTATCCCACGTTGTTCTATACGTGGTTATCCCTGTCTCAAAGGTTTGTATCAGTGGCATATTTGCCTCCTTTGGAGAAAGGGGCTTTAATTCATCGGTCGAGACATAGTTTATAAACGTATAGTAATGATACTGATTGAAAAAGCCAAATGTCGAACGGTCGTACGGGAGCAAGTCTTCTTTATATGTAGTTTCAAAAAGCCACATCGCAAGGCCCGCATCAACAGGGCGGGATGTTTTATAGCGCTTTGCAACGTGCATAAGAACGTCCGCAGTGGGTCTGAAAATTGCCGCACTATCCCCTATATTCAGCGTCCTCGGATACGGTTTGTCTCCCCAGGCTTTATCGCTCATGGGCTTCATATACATAAAGTTGGCCGCATACCACTTTATAAGATTAGCCTGATAAGAAGTGTCGAGTCTGTCGGCAAGCGCAGGGTCAAAAGACGTCAACACCTCGTAGGCATGGGTCAGGTGCAGGCTTGCGTAATTAGAGTACTGTACGGACTCGCCGTAAGAATCGCTATTGTACGCGCCGACAAGGTAATTGAACATATCGACCGCATAGGCAACAGCCTCATCATCCCCCAAAACGCACGCCGCTACTACATAGCCGTTTAAAATTACCATACGCCAGTTGTTAAGGTACCCGTCTTTTTCCAAATGGCGCCTGCTCCACGGCAGGATTCTTTCCCTTAAAAGAGAGGTTATTATTCGCTTTTCCTCATCCGTAAACAAGTCGGGGCACATATCGTACGCAACACAAAGTGCGCAGGAGATATGGCTCGTTTCAAGCTTTGCGATAGGCTCGTCCTCAATCGGTCGATAAAACGGGCCTATCCATTCCTGAGGTGTTCTGTTAAGGCAGGTGTGCATAACGGCTTCGTGCACGAAGGCTCCCGCCCTTTCATCACCATTCATCAGGTAAACAAAAGCGGCGTCGCCCACCCTCTCCCAGATTAAGTGCCACCACTTGGTAGAGTCGTACATTTTTTCAAGGGTTGGAGTCTGCGTATAGGTATTTACTCTGGCGACATAGTCAGCCCAAAGGTTGCAAAAACGGGCGTCGGTATTTATATTTTCTAACATTTTTGCCTTATCGGCTTTTAAAACAAAAATTCCCATTTTGATTACCTCTACACAAAATATTTTAAAAACATTCTAACACATTTTTTTGCAAATATCAATACACAAAAAAGTCGCCACAGGTTCCACCTGCGGCGACTTTTGGTTGTACTTATTTTATTCCAAAACATAAACCTTTGCGGTTCTTCTTCCGAATTTAATAGCCTCGGAGTAGCTTTCGACATACAAATCTATCTTGTTTCCCTTTATTGCTCCGCCTGTATCAGCGGCAACTGCTGTGCCGTATATCCAGCTTCCGTCTGCTGCTTCGATATACAGCCTTGAACCCAGCGGTATAACCCTTGGGTCTACCGCAACAACGCCATACCTTACGCGCATGCCCGTTGCGGTGTGTGTGCCAGAACAATATGCAGTAGCAGTAACAGTAAGGCACTGCGAGTATCTATACTCAGCACCACGCGAGATGGTGCCCCTGTTATACGCTATAGTTTGTCTGGGCTTTGTGCCGTACTCGACAACCTTGTCGACCGCGGCAACCTTAATATTTTCTTTAACTAATTCGCGATTTACGAAAACTCCGTTTTCATAATGGTCCTTATACACACGGTCTACTACACCGTCGGAGCCTTCTTCTTTTACCTTGGTCTCTCCGGAATACATATTGCTGTTCGCTATCTTTGTAGTTTCGCGGTACAACACTTCTTCCTGAGTGAGCATCTTTTCTTCCAGATATGTTACTTTAATGTCCATATCCGGAGTTAACCATTTGTCCAGGGGTACATTGACCTTAATTCCCTTGTCGGGAAGTATGCCTTTGCTGTGTAAAAACTCTCTGACGGTAGGCGCGGAAGTGATAGCCAAATCGCGCGGATCGGTTCCGTCTTCGAATGTTATTGCCTTGGCACGATAAACGTAGATTGTGTCTCCGTCGCTGACCTTTTCGTCAAGCGGGATGGAAACGCTGTCCCATTTACCTAATGTAACGCCCTGTTGAGCCAAAACTTCTTCAGTCTTGATTGCGTACGTTTTAAAGCTTATTTTTTCTCCCTTGTCGTCCACAATGCTAACCTGTTTTGACATTGCGCAGACTACTCCCCAAACTGCGGAAGAAATCACTAACGTCGATATTACTAAGAGTGTAATTATCTTCGACACAAGTGACATGCCTGCGACTTTGTCTCTCAGTCGCATATTTACCTCCTTATTATTCGGAACGCGCGCAAAACAACACGCAAAAAACGTTCCTTCTCTGAAACCGCCAAACAAACTGACAGTCTCATTTACATTATATACATATTAAGGAAAGTTATTCCTCCGTACATAATGTGCTAACGGATGTGACTTAGTATGTCGTTAAAATAAGTCTTAGGTATTATACTACAATAAATCTTATTTGTCAAATTTTTTGTTAAAAATCGTTGTTTTGCTTGATTTCATCAACAATTTTAACAAACTCTTCCGCCGTTAAAACGTTGTTTACAAACTCTAAAAGGCGGTTTGAAGTGAGCTTTGAGGGCAAATTAAGCTTTCGTAAAATCTTTGTGCGAAGTATATTGCCATCCTTTGCGCCGACGATGCCAAGCGCGTACAGGTCGGACTTTTTTAAGCTCCCTTTTCCCTGCGACTCGGTAGCCACATTTAAAACAGCGTCTGTTATTACGTCATCGGGCACGCCCTCTACCCCCAAAAAGCCCTCTTTGGACGGGGTGTCCTTGCGGCGTTCCTTGCCCTTGATTTCGGGGACATAGGCGTTTTTGACAACAACGTCGCTTCCTAAGCACTGTTTAAGATAGCCGCGGATTCTCATTCCTGCGCTGTCGCTGTCTGTAAGCACGATTACGCCGTTTGTTAAAGCGGCCTTTCTTATTAATTCGAGATTTTTACGGTCTTTGTATATCAAAAAGCCGTCGGTGGGAATGATTAGTGTGTCAAACAGTCGGGAAAGCTTGATTTTATCATACTTTCCCTCTACGACTATTGCCTCTTTAATTTTAATCTTTTCCATATTAATCACTTCCGAAATTACAGGTCGAACAAGGATATCTGGCTGCTTTCGGGCATTCCGTTTAGTATACCCATATCGCGCATTTTATCTATTATGGTGTTTGCAACCTTGCCTCTTGTGTGAAGGTCTTCTATTGAATAGAACCTTTCCTCTTCCCTTGCCCTTACGATAGTTTCGGCAGCGTTTGCCCCAAGGCCCGGAATAGAGTTAAGCGGAGGAATAAGTCCCTCCTCGGTTACACAAAAGTCTGTCGCCTTTGACTTATAAAGGTCGATTGGCAAAAACTTTATCCCCCTTGAAAACATCTCGCACACTATTTCCAAAATCGTCAAGACGTCTTGCTGCTTCTTGCTCGCGTCGTTACCTAAGGACTCGATGCTCTTACGGTTTTGCCTTGCGACGCCCTCGGTACCCATTATCTCTATATCGAAATCGTCCGCGCGGACGCTAAAAAACGTTGCGTAATACTCGGCAGGATAGTTTACCTTAAACCACGCTATCCTAAACGCCATAGTTACATACGCCACCGCGTGCGCCTTGGGGAACATATACTTAATCTTTTTGCACGAATCTATGTACCATTCCGGAACGTCTTGCGCCCTCATCGCCTCCTCAAAATCGGGAGTAAGGCCCTTGCCCTTACGGACGCTCTCCATTATCTTAAAGGACAGCGACTTATCAACGCCTTTATATATAAGGTAGGTCATTATATCGTCTCGGGTACATATCGCCTCGGAAAGAGTGGTGGTTCCGCTCTCAATCAGCGTCTGGGCGTTATTAAGCCACACGTCTGTTCCGTGCGAGAGGCCTGAAATACGCACAAGCTCTGCAAACTTCGTAGGCTTTGTGTCCACGAGCATCTGGCGTACAAACTTAGTACCAAACTCGGGCACGCCGTAAGTGCCGACTGTGCTGTCGATTTCCTCCGAAGTTACGCCAAGCGCCTGTGTACCTGTAAACAGGCTCATAGTCTTTTGATCGTCAAGCGGAATGTCCTTTGCGCTAACGCCCGTTAAGTCCTCGAGCATTTTAATCGCGGTAGGGTCATCGTGGCCGAGTATGTCGAGCTTTAACAGGTTTTTATCAATCGAGTGATAGTCAAAGTGAAGGGTGATTATGTCTGTGGTCATATCGTCAGCAGGGTGCTGAATCGGCGAGAACTCGTGAACGTCGTTCTTTTTAGGAACAACTATGATTCCTCCCGGGTGCTGACCCGTAGTACGCTTTACACCGCTGCATCCCGCAACAAGCCTGTCTATTTGAGCGTTTGTCGGGACCTTATTTCTTTCCTCATAGTAGTTCTTTATATAACCGTACGCCGTCTTTTCCGCAACGGTGCCTATTGTACCCGCACGGAAAACATAGCCTGTCCCGAACAGCTCCTCGATATATTTATGCGCAACGGGCTGGTAAACGCCCGAAAAGTTAAGGTCGATATCGGGCTCTTTGTCGCCCTTAAAGCCCAAGAAGGTCTCAAAGGGGATGTCGTGGCCGTCCTTTTTCATCATTGTTCCGCAATCGGGGCATACCTTGTCATCAAGGTCGATACCGCAGCCGATTGAGCCGTCTGTGAAAAATTCGTAATGCTTACATTTCGGGCAGACGTAGTGAGGAGGCAGCGAGTTAACCTCTGTAATACCGCTCATAAACGCCACCAAAGACGAGCCTACGGAGCCTCGGCTACCTACAAGATAGCCGTCACTGTTGGACTTTGCCACAAGCTTTTGCGCTATTATGTACAAAACGGAGTAGCCGTTATTGATAATTGAATTTAGCTCTACGTCTATTCTGGACTTTACGATTTCAGGCAGTTCTTCGCCGTAGATGCTCTTTGCCTTATTATAAGTGAGAGTGCGAAGTTCCTCGTCAGAACCGGGAATTTCCGGCGGCGCCTTCTCATCGGGAACAGGCTTTAAGTCGCCAATCATATCCGCAATCTTATTGGTGTTTTCTACAACGACCTCGTACGCTAGCTCCTCCCCAAGATACGAGAACTCAGAAAGCATCTCGTCGGTGGTACGGAAATACAGCGGAGCTTGATTATCCGCGTCGTCATAGCCCTGGCCCGCCTGCAAAATCGCACGGTATATGTAGTCGTGCGGTTCTTTAAAGTGCACGTCGCAGGTCGCAACGGTAAGCTTGTTATGCTTTTTGCCAAGGTCGACTATGTATTTATTGATATCCTTTATGGCCTTTTCGTTTTCGAGCGTGCCGTCTCGCAACATAAATTCGTTATTGCCGACCGGCTGGATTTCCAGATAGTCGTAAAAGGACACAATCTCATCTATACGCTCGGTGTTAGGGTTTTTAGGGTCTTTTAATATCTCCTGATAGAGCTCCCCAGCCTCGCACGCAGAGCCTACCAAAATACCGTTACGGTACTTTCTTATAAGGCTTTTAGGCACTCGTGGACGACGGTAAAAATAGTCAAGGTGGGAAGCAGAGATGATTCTGTAAAGGTTTTGCATACCTTCCTGCGAGCTGACAAGCAAAATTGCGTGGTATGTCCTTAGGGATTTAACGTCCTTTTCCTTATTTAAAGAACTATTAATCTCCGCAATTGTCTTTACGCCCTTTTCCTTTATAATATCAAGCAGCTTTAAAAACACGTGCGCCGTTGCGGTAGCGTCGTCGCAAGCGCGGTGGTGGTTTTCGAGCTTGACGTCGAAAAACTTTGTTAATGTGTCGAGCTTGTAGTTTTTAACGCCCGAAACGGTGGAACGTGCAAGCTCTAAGGTGTCTACACAGCAAAAGTCGTATGGCATATTTAAGTTTTTAGACTCGTTTATAATAAACGAGGTGTCAAAAGACGCGTTATGTGCAACCAAAACTGCGCCGGAAGCAAAGCTGTAAAAGGCAGGCAAAACTTCGTCAATCGACTTTGCGCCTGCGACCATTGAATCGTTAATTCCCGTAAGCTCTACGATTTTTTGCGGAATAGGTTTGCCCGGATTTACAAACTCGCTAAACGTATCGGTTATATTGCCGTCCTTTATCCTTACGGCACCGATTTCGATAATCTTTTCCGTGCTTGCGGTAAGGCCCGTAGTTTCGATATCGAAAACGACGTACTCGGTGTCGACATCTTTATCTATTGGGTTTAGCACGATATTTTGCTCATCATTTACAAGGTAGCACTCCACCCCGTAAATTACCTTTATATCTTTGCCCCAGTTAGACGCGTGGTACGCGTCGGGGAACGCCTGAACGTCGCCGTGGTCTGTAATCGCCACAGCCTTATGCCCCCACTTTATCGCCTGCTTTACCAAGTCCTCGGCAGTCGACATCGCGTCCATGGTGGACATCTTTGTATGCATATGAAGCTCTACGCGCTTTTGGGGCGCGTCGTCTGTCCTTTTGGGCCAGTCGATTTCGTTTACATCGCGGACGTTTATCAGAGTCTCTTTTGCGTACTTATCGTTTTGCACAAGACCCCTTATCTTAACGGCCGTTCCCTTTTTAAGCCTCTTTTCAAGAACGGAAAACGCGGCGTTATCATCAGTAAAAATTTTACAGTTTATGGCGTCGACGTCATCAGTTATGCTAAACGTTACGATGTGCGCGCCGTTTCTGGTCTCCCTGATGTCAAGGGCCTTTTTAAACAGGTAGCCCTCTACAACCACGTTGCCCGAAAGCTCGTCAATCTTAGCTATCTCTATATCTTTTTTGCCCTTGATTTCTCTGCCGTATATTATTGGAGAATTCTCCAATTCTTTTGCCTTTTCGATGTGGATTTCCTTTATCCTTTGCTCTACCTCGGCCTTTTCTTCTTTAAAAAGGCGTATGGTCTCCTCGGTGGTCTGCTTTTGCTCCACGACCAAATTAACCTCTATGCCGAACGCTTTTAGCACTTCTGCCTTCAACGCCTCTGCCGCTTCCGCATTTATTAAAGAAGCGTCTATACAGCGGATAAATACAGTGTTATCTTTATATTCAACTTCGGAATTTTCAAGCACGGGCACAAGCTGAGGGAAGTCGCGAAGATACCCTGCGAGAGTCTTTAAGGAAGCCTCGCCAAAAGTGTCGGGGCTATATGTAAAGTCGACAGAAACCGACCTTAAATCGTACTCCTGTGCGATTTGCTCCTCCAGCCTCTTGCAAGATTCATACCTGACCATCTTGACGCACGACGCCGAAACGTTTATAGTCCTCTCCTCGGCATAGACATCTACCTTATTCGCAACAGAGAACCTTAAAATCTCGTTATTTACCCTTTTGAAAATTTCAGAAAGCTTTGTACTCATTACATTTCCTCTATCTCCCGAAGAAGAGTCTGCAAAATCTTATCCTCGGGTATTTTTTTGATTATCTCGCCTTTTTTAAACAAAATGGCGCATCCGTCGCCGCCTGCTATTCCTATGTCGGCGTCCTTGGCCTCGCCGGGGCCGTTAACGGCGCAACCCATAACAGCTACCTTTATAGGTTTATCTATTTTATTAAGCTCTTTTTCAACCATATTGGCGATTTTGACCTGGTCGATTTTGCATCTGCCGCACGAAGGACAGGATATAAACTCGATTCCGCCGCTTCTTAAACCGACGGACTTTAATATGTATTTGGCCGCAGTAACCTCCTCGACCGGAGGGGCTGTTAAGGACACGCGGATTGTGTCGCCGATTCCGTCTAAAAGAAGCGCGCCTATGCCGACCGACGACTTTATAAGGCCGGAATACGCTGTGCCTGCCTCTGTTACGCCTATGTGCAGCGGGTAGTTACACTTTGCGCTCATAAGGCGGTACGCCTCGACCGTCTTTAAAACATCCGATGCTTTAAGAGAAATTACTATGTCGTCAAAGTCAAATTTATTAAGCAGCCCTACGTGCATAAGGGCGCTCTCTACCATAGCGGCAGGGGTCCTTCCAAGGCGGGACTCTACCTCTTTATCTATCGAGCCCATATTTACGCCTATGCGGATGGGTACTTTATTCTCGCGACAAGCGTCGGCAACCGCCTTTACTCTGTCGTCGCCGCCAATGTTACCGGGGTTTATACGGATTTTAGCCGCACCGTTGTTTATACATTCCAGCGCAAGACGGTAGTCAAAGTGGATGTCTGCAACTACGGGTACGTCTACGCTTGAACATATCTTATCAAAAGCGTGCGCCGCATCCATATCCAAAACCGCAAGGCGAACAAGCTCGCACCCTTCATCGACCATCGCGCGTATTTGCTCAACGGTGGCCGCAACGTCCGCGGTCTTTGTGTTGCACATACTTTGTATGACAACGCCTCCGCCCCCGATTTTTACGCCCCCGACGTACACGGGCTTTGTATTTTCTCTTAAAGTAAGCATATTTTCATCTTCCTTTATTATTTAAAAAATAGTCTTGAAATGTCGTTCCACGTTGCAAACAGCATCAAAAGTATAAGGAGCGCAAAGCCTATAAAGTGTACTACGCCCTCTTTATCCGCAGGGATTTTGCGCCTGATTATAAGCTCGACAAGCACGAAGAAAATCCTTCCTCCGTCCAGGGCGGGCAGTGGGAGCAGGTTGAATATCCCGAGGTTTATCGTGATCAAGGTCGCAAGCTGGACCAAATCTCCTATGCCACGGCTTGCGGCGTTACCGATTTCGCTAACTATTCCTACGGGGCCTGACATATTTTCCATCCCGATACTTCCCGTAACCAAATCCCAAAGCGAAACCAAAATCGCCTTGCCGTAAAAAAGAGTGTGCCAGAACGAGTGGTAGACCTTGCTTTTAAAAGTAAGCGGCTCTGCCTTGGCAACAAAGCCTATATAGTAGGCGCCGTCCTCACCCTGCTTGGGCGTTAAGTCAACGCTACCTAAATTGCCACCTCGATTGTAGTCTACCTTTATGCTTCCGCCCTTATAGCGTGAAAGCTCGAACTTTAACTCTGCTTGTGTCTGGATTTTCTCGCCATTTATTGTTACGATTTTATCCCCGGGCATAAGTCCCGCGCTCTCTGCCGCGGACTGCTGTTGTACCGAATCTATTACGGGGACTGCAATCATCGCGTCGCTTTGCGAAAAAAAGAACCCCGTCATAAGCACAAAGCCTAAAAAGATGTTCATCAGCGCGCCTGCGAGTAAAATCGCTATCCTTTTTAACGGACTTTTGTTACTAAACGCCCCTTCGTCGTCACTCTCTTCGTCCTCGCCCTCTAACGAGCAAAAGCCGCCTATCGGAACACAGCGCAGGGAATATACAGTCCCTTTATGTTCCTTTTTGAAAATAACAGGGCCCATTCCGACAGCGAACTCGTGAACTGTTACGCCACAAAGCTTCGCCACTATAAAGTGGCCGAACTCGTGAACCAAAACAAGCAAAAGAAAAATCACCACAGATGCAATTACCGTTGCCATTTAGCATATACCTCTTCTCTGACATATCTGTCAGTATCTATTATATCTTGTAAAGTCGGATTTAACACATTTTTATGATTATTCATAGCCTCCTCGACGATATCTGCTATGTCAAGGAACTTGATTTTACCGCTTAAAAACAGCTCTACCGCTACCTCGTTGGCGCCGTTTAAAACAGTAGGCATAGTGCCTCCCGCCTTTCCTGCCGCGATGGCAAGTTTCAGGCAACGGAAAGTTTCGCAGTCGGGCTTTGCGAAGTTAAGGCAGCCTACCTTAGCCAAATCGAGAGGCTCTACTATCGAGTCTGTACGTGCAGGATAGTGAAGCGCGTAATGTATCGGAAGCTTCATATCAGGCACGCCAAGCTGAGCCAGAACGCTTTTGTCCTTAAACTCTACTAACGAGTGGACTATGCTTTCGCGGTGTACCAAAACGTCTATGTTTTCATAATCTACGTCAAACAGCCAATGTGCCTCTATAACTTCAAGACCCTTATTCATAAGGGTTGCGGAGTCGATTGTTATCTTCTGCCCCATACTCCAGTTAGGGTGGGCAAGTGCCTCTTTAACCGTAACGTCTTTTAAGTCTTCTGTCGTCTTGCCGTAGAACGAGCCGCCGGACGCCGTTATGATAAGGCGGTTTATATCGTCCAAAGAGTGCGAGCCTATGCACTGAAAAATCGCACTGTGTTCGCTGTCGACAGGCAAAATTGCGCAGCCGTTTTCGCGAGCGGCCTTTGTAACGATGCTGCCTGCTGTTACAAGAGTCTCTTTATTCGCAAGGGCGATTGTTTTACCGCTTTTAACAGCGCTCATAGTCGGCACAAGCCCCGCTATTCCCACAACAGAAGTTACCACGGTATCTATCTCACTCATCGAGCTTATCTCGCACATACCGTCATGGCCCGATATTATCTTTGTATCTGTGTCAGCCACCGCCACTTTAAGAGATGCGGCAGCATCCTCGTCTACAACGCAAACAAGCTTGGGGCAAAAACGTCTGATTTGTTCCTCCGCAAGCTTTATGTTCCTATTTACAGAAAGGCCCATAACCTGCACATCAGGAAGGCTTTGACAAACCTCCAGAGTCTGCGTGCCGATTGAGCCCGTACTTCCGAGTATTGATATTTTCTTCAAAGCTTATTCAAACCTTTCTCTTTTAGTTAAAAACAGGTAATACAAAAAGCATGTAATATATAAAAGGTGCTACAAAAAGTACGCTGTCGAACCTGTCCATTATACCGCCATGGCCGGGCATTATCTTGCCGTAGTCCTTTATGCCGAACTGTCTTTTTATGCAAGACGCCGAAAGGTCGCCAAGCTGTGCCACCAAAGATGCGCCAAGAGATATTATAAGGGCGCTTAAGTAGTTTGGCGTAACGTCAAAGAAGCGGCCGCACACAAAGCAGTACACAAAAAAGCTTACAACGCAGCCCAAAACTCCGCTTATACTTCCTTCCACAGTCTTTTTAGGGCTAAGAGACGGGCAAAGCTTATGCTTGCCAAAAAACTTGCCGCCAAACATCGCCATAGTGTCTGTCAAAAACGCGCTGATAAACACCGCCCATATTAAAAGGCCTCCATTTTCCATAGCGCGTATGTGTATTAAATGGCCCATCATAAATGTCGGGTACAAAACAACAAACAGAGCCGTCGCGATGTCAGAAAGCTCTAATTCGTCCCTGTTTGCCATAAAAAGCACAAAAAGCGCAACCGCAAAAGCATAAAGCGCGGGCATAAAAAACGCTTTATCAAACGATTGGCCTACCATAATGCACAACGAGCCTGCCATCGAAACGACGGCAAGCTTTTTGTTTTCAACTAATTTTGTCGCGGCTAAAAGCTCGTGCACGCCCATAAGCGCCAAAGCCACAACCGCAATTTCTACAAAAGGCGTACCAAGCGCCAGAACTATTATAAGAAGCACTGCGCTTATCGCACCTGTTATTACTCTTTGTTTCAAAATAAATCATCCTTCCGTCAGGCGAAATCAAACCCCGCCGTAACGTCTGTTACGTTTAGAAAAGTCTGCAATCGCACGGTCTAAATCCTTGGTCGTAAAGTCGGGCCACAAAACGTCGTCGTACCAAAGCTCTGCATACGCAGACTGCCAGAGCAGGAAGTTGGATAGCCTCTTTTCCCCGCTTGGCCTGATTATCAGGTCGACGGGCGGAAGATTGCTCGTGTATAAGTGGCGGTCGATATTTTGTTCATTAATCTCCTCGCCGCAAGACAAAAGCTCCTTCGCCGCGCGGACGATTTCGTCACGGCCCCCGTAGTTAATAGCAAGGTTTAAAACCACTCCGGTATTGTCCTTGGTAAAGTCCTCTGTTTTGGCTATTAGCTCCTTTATATCGTCATCAAGGACAGATATGTCTCCGATTACCTTGATTACCGCGTTTTTATCGCCAAGGTTTTTCTTATAATCGGTAAGATACTCTCTTAAAAGAGCCATAATCCCGTCTATTTCGGGCTGTGGGCGTTTCCAGTTTTCCGTAGAAAAGGTGTACGCAGTAACAGCCTTGACACCGATTTCGTCGCAGTATGTAGTGATTTTCTTTAAAGTTTCTGCGCCCGCGCGGTGCCCTACGTTACGGGGCATACCTCTCTTTTTCGCCCAACGTCCGTTGCCGTCCATTATTATTCCGATGTGCAAAGGCAAATTTATTTCATCTGCCTTTTTTGCAGCCTTTTTTCTAAAAAACATTTACATCACCTTAGATAGACATTATTTCCTTTTCCTTAGACGCGCAAATTGTGTCTATTTCCTTAATCTTTGCGTCTGTGAGCTTTTGGATTTCGTCTTCTGTATTTTTAAGGTCGTCCTCTGTTATTTCGCTGTTCTTCTGAGCCTTTTTGAAGAAATCCATAGCTTCGCGGCGCACGCCTCTTATGTTGACCTTGGCTTCTTCGCTCTTTTTGTGTATATCCTTGGCAATTTCCTTACGTCTTTCCTCTGTAAGCGGAGGGAAGTTAAGGCGGATTACCTTACCGTCGTTTTGCGGGTTGATACCGATGTCAGCTTTGTTGATAGCCTTTTCAATATCCCCGAGGATTGTTGTATCCCAAGGCTGAATTATAATCATCTGCGGCTCAGGCACCGAAACAGAACCTACCTGATTAAGCGGTGTCGGCATTCCGTAATATTCCACAGAAACCTTATCTAATATCGCAGGGTTAGCTCTTCCTGCACGGATTGAGTTAAGCTCGCTCTGATAAAAGCCTATGGCCTTTGCCATCTTTTCGTCAAATCTCTTTAATTCCTCTCTCATAATAAGACCTCTTTCTTAATTTTTATTATTTACAACTGTTCCTATTTTTTCGCCGTTTATAACTTTTATAATATTTTCGGGATTATCAAGGCCAAAGACCAAAAGCGGAATGTCGTTGTCCATACAAAGCGACGACGCCGTAGAGTCCATAACTTTAAGCCCCTTGCTGATGACGTCTAAATATGTAAGGTGGTCGAATCTTACCGCATCTGCGTTTAAGTTCGGGTCGCTGTCGTAAACGCCGTCAACGTTCTTCGCCAAAAGGATGGCATCAGCGTCGATTTCAGCAGCTCTTAGGGCAGCTGCCGTATCTGTCGAGAAGAACGGATTACCCGAACCGCAGGCAAAGATTACAACCCTGCCCTTTTCCAAGTGACGAACAGCTCTGTTACGGATATAAAGCTCTGCAAACTGTCTCATCTCAACAGCGGTTTGCACCCTCGTATCCACGCCCCTTTGCTCCAAGGCGTCCTGAAGAGCCAAAGCGTTGATTGTAGTCGCGAGCATTCCCATATGGTCGGCCCTTGTTCTGTCCATATTCTCGCCGCTTCTGCCTCGCCAGAAGTTACCTCCTCCACAAACGATTGCAACCTCTACGCCCATTTGCACGGCAATTTTAATCTGGTCGCAAATCTTGCCGATTGTATCGTCGTCAAGTCCTGTCTTTTTCTCTCCTGCGAGCGCTTCGCCGCTTACTTTTAATATTATTCTCTTATATTTTGGCATTTTTATCCTCCGAACTTACTCCATTACAGTTCCGATTTTTATGCTGTAATAAAATATTTATTTTCTTTCTATAATATTATCAAAAAAAAGCCTAAATGTAAAGTACTTAAATACTTTTTTGGCCTGTTTTGAAATTATTTTGAAAATCGTTTTTGAGTATTTTAGAGCATTTTAGAGAAAAAACGAGAAAAACAGAGGTTTGAAAAAACAAATCAAAATATTTACAAAAACCTATTGACATAAATGGAAACATATTGTATTATATTAGAGTCGTAATTTTGACAAGGAGGTAATTTTAATGAGCACATATATGGCAAACGCTAAAGAGCTTGAAAGAGAATGGTACATTATTGACGCTGCAAACAAGCCTCTTGGACGTGTGGCAGCTGCTGCGGCTACTATTCTTCGCGGCAAACACAAGCCTACTTACACGCCTCACGCTGACTGCGGTGATTTCGTTATAATCATCAATTCGGACAAGGCTGTTCTTACAGGCAACAAGGCTGAACAGAAAATGTGGTATCGTCATACAGGTTATGTTGGCGGTCTTAAAGCTGTTAAATACTCTGACTTGATGGCTAATCGTTCTGAAAAGGCTATGGAACTCGCTGTTTGGGGCATGCTTCCTCACAACAGTATCGGTAGAAACGCGCTTACAAGATGCCGCATCTTTAAGGATGCTGACCACAAGCACAGCGCTCAGAAGCCCATCGTTTGGGACAGAGAAATTAAGTAGGAGGGTGAATTAAATGGCTGGATACTACGGTACAGGTAGAAGAAAAAAATCAATCGCCAGGGTTCGTCTTGTTCCCGGAACAGGCGCTATCACTATTAACAAGCGCGACATCGAAGACTACTTTGGCTTAGATACTCTTAAACTGATTGTTCGTCAACCGTTAGAGGCTACAGGCCTTACAGGCAAGTTTGACGTTATCGCAAACGTTGTTGGCGGCGGCGTAACAGGTCAGGCAGGTGCTATCCGTCACGGTATAGCTCGTGCACTTTTGCAGGTTGATGCTGAAAACAGACCTATCCTTAAAAAGAACGGTTACTTAACACGTGACCCACGTATGAAGGAACGTAAGAAATACGGTCTTAAAGCAGCTCGTCGTGCACCACAGTTTAGTAAGAGATAATTGGTTTTACGACTATTTAAAAAGACTTCGCTTTTGCGAAGTCTTTTTTATTTAACAAAAAACACCGCCCAACATAATGGCGGTGTTTTTTATGTAAAAATTAACCAGCAAAACGCCAAAAGAGTTAAGGTAAATGTTTTGCACGGTACTATAACAACTTGTTTAACTCATATTTTACCAATACATTTCCCAGTCGGGCTTTAAATATCTTACAAGGGCTTCTAAATAGAAATAGTCTCCATAAACCGCGCATTCTTCAATTCCCTGGCCTTGCGGAAGCGCGTGGGTAACCCTATTAATCAGTCCGTCGTATTCATGGCCTATATCCCCTGTGCAATTATCTATAACCGACTCTAACAACATGGCTGATGCGTTTTGGTACAACTGCTTTTCCTTAGCGTCGTCAAGCATTTTTGCCATTTGATGAAGTCCGCAGGCAGATATTACCGCACACGAGCTGTCTTTTGGCTGGTCGCTTGGCTCTGTGAAGATATAATCCCAATAAGGAATATTGTCGCCCGGCAAACGATTAAGAAAATAGTTGGTTACATCGGTATGAAGAGAACGGATAGTTTCGTCGCCTGTATACGCATAAGATACCGGAAAACCATAAACACCCCACGAATGACCTCTCCCCCAACACGATTCATCAGAATAGCCCTGGAAGGTTAAGCCTCTTACAGGGGAGGCGTCCTTTGGGTCAAACTGATAGTGGTGGTAAGAGGAGCCGTCTTCTCTTATTAAATACTTTTTGGTTGTAAGGCTTTGTTGATACGCGGCATCAAAATAGTCTTTATTATTTATTTCCTTGCCTGCCCAAAACAGAAAAGGAGCATTTAAAAGCGAGTCCATCATCGTTCTGCAACCGCTGCCGTCATCCCAATCACGATACAAACGGATAATGAACTTACCTTCTTTGGAGTAGCTATGTTCATAAAAAAACTTTGCGGCATCAAGCGCAATTTCCCGCGCTTTCTCATCGCCTGTAACCTTGTACTGTGCAACCATTGACGGCGAATATATAAAACCTACATCATGGTCGTGTACATTAATTTTTTCATCTATATTTTTCTTGTAATACGGCAGATGGCTCTGTGCAATTTCCTTAAAGATTTTTTCACCCGTAAGCTCATAAGCAAGCCAATAGCAACCTGTATACATGCCCGATTCCCAGTTGATATCTTGCTCCATTTTGTACTTGAAATTGCTTGAATAAGTAAGAGGGAAGCCCTCTCCATTGGACTTATAATTTAAAACAAGCTTATCACACGCCTTTTGCGCGGCGGTTATAAGTTTTTCTTTCGAAATCTCGTGCTTAGTCTCAAACCTTTCGGGATGTTTTAACTTTACTCTTGAAGTTGATTTTTCCATAAACCTCCAACTCTCCCCTTGTTTTTTTGTTATGTAATTTATCCGAGCAAATGCTCTATTAAAATTTTAATTCCTAAGAATATAAGGATTGCTCCTCCTGCGATTTGCGCCTTTTTGCCAAACTTATCTCCAAAGAGGCTACCTATTCTGACGCCCAAAGCTGAAAGGACAAACGTTGTGGCACCGATAAGAGCAACTGCGCCCCAAATCCCCGTGCCATCTTCAGACATGGCAATCAGTATTCCCGACGCCAAAGCGTCAACGGAAGTCGCAAGAGCCATGGTAAACATCGTCTTGACAGAAAAGTCGCCGTTGTTACAGTTACACTCGTCCTCGTCGCCAAAGGCTTCCTTTAACATATTGCCGCCGATTAACGAAAGCAACACAAAGGCAATCCAGTGGTCGAAAGCTACTATCTGCGCCGCAAAAAAGCTCGCCAGAAAATAACCGATTAAAGGCATAAGCGCCTGAAAGCCACCAAACCAAAGCCCGCATTTTGCCATATTAGCAAGCCTCGCCTTTGGTGCGGCAAGCCCCTTACAAACCGAAACGGCAAAGGCGTCCATACTAAGTCCTACTGCTAAAATAAAAATCTCATAAAATTTCATAAAAACCCCTAAATATATATTCTCCGAAAAATCGGGCAGCATAAACAAACATCAGTTATTTTAACACATCTCTCCCATAGTGTCAAAAATCTATTTGAGCAAGTCGCCGTTACGCATATCGTAGTAGAAAACCCTGTTGTCAGAAGTCTTAATCTGCCACACAGGCGCAGCTGTAACGCGCACCGTTTCGCTCCTTGTGCCGACATAGTAGCCTGTTCGCAAGCCGACTATGTCTATGCGTTTATCGTTTTCGTTCTCTGTTGCAAAATTTATTAAAATCTCGGGCAGGGACACCGTCTCGGCGAGGCTGCCTTCGGAAACCGTGTCGCCCAACATATTATATGCGCTTATGCTTACAATCTTGTCGTCTTTTGTTTGTGCAAATATGTATGAATCGAAAAACACCTTGCCCTCGAATTTGAGGTAAAAATATATTCCTTCCTCCGTCTCTTCCTTTCTGTAACTGACGTCCGCCAAAAGCCCCGACTCTTTTAAAGCCTTTTCCACCTTAGACGACGGCAGGTTATAAAACGAAGAGGCCTCGTCGGGAGTAAACGTAAAGGAATTACGGGACGCATCAACATCGCCCGACAGAAGCTGTGCCTGATACAAGGTTGCATCAAGTACGTCGTTCATATTGGAATACGAATTTTCCACGTTGCAGACCTTTATGCTTTCATAGTTATTCTTCAAAAGCCTGGCGTCTATGCCGACATTTTTAATATTAAGAACTTCTATTGTCTGTGCAACAAGCTCGTCACTCAGCGCGCTGCTGCCGAAATCGCCGAAATATATGAAAAACAAAAAGATGTTAACGATAGCAAAAACGACTATTAGTATTGTCTTTATCTTGTTCCATTCCATAAAATCACCTTAGCTTTACTCATCCTCGCCAACGACCAAAACGTCGTTGCTGTTATCAACCCTAAACGCCCATTTCGGCTTTATTTCGCCCTCGGCCTTTAAGTCGTAGCACTTATAGACGTCGGTTATTGTTATCTTGCTCGCGCCATAGGTGCTGTAAAGAGAATCTATCGCCGCCAGAACAGGACCGACAGATGTCCTGCTTTGTGCATCTGTAATATCCGCGATATGCATCCTAAACGATGTAATAACCCCGTTATCCACCTCGGCAATTACCGCGTGGCCGCCTACGCTTCCATAGTTGACCGTTATGCCGTTATACATATTCGTAAAGGCTACGGTGTATTTGTTATCCTTATTATCCGCAAGGTCGGAGCTAAGGTGGAGGTTCAGTGAATCTGCGCTGATTTGCGCCTCCTTACAAAGCTCGCCCACAAGGCTTAGCACATCGTTTACCGCCTGGCGACAGTTGGGCGCAGTGTTGGACTTTTTAAGCCCTTTTTTGCTGGAAACCGCGCTGTATTCAACAGTGCCGTCGGCGTAGTAGCTTATTGTCGCGTTGTTTTCTACATACGTAATCTTTCCGTCGTTTTGCACCGCTTTTCGAAGGGAGCTGGGGCTATAACCAAAAGACGAAAGCGACTTCTCCGCAAAACGCTCTAAGTCGGCACGGTCTTTAAACGCCCTTTGCAAAACAATATCCTTCTCCATCGTATTACCGACAGAAACGTTTATAAGTGCAAGAGGCGAAAGGGTAACTTTCCTTTCAATCTCGGCGGAGTCGTCATAAGAAGAGTCGAGGTTTATCTCAAAGGCGAACATATCGTTTTGATATTTGCCGTATGTGTTTTCCTCTATGAACTTTAAAAGGCTTGTGCCGTTACATTTAAAGCTATACTCGTAGGCGGAACCGTCCTCTTCGTCAAAAAGCGAGATATAGCACGTGTTGGTAACAACCTCGGGCGTAATTATAAAGCCGGAAACCTTACCAAACTGGTCGAATCTGCCGGAAGACGAAGCCACGTCATAAAAGCGATTTAAGTTAGCAACATCTATGTCGTAACCGAAGTCTATGTATAACGACTTACCCTTAAACAAATTTTCCCACTGCTCGTAGGAAATCTTACGCGTGGTAACGGCGGCAGACTTAAACGCACCCATCGTCTCGCTGACATAGCCTCTGGCTATGTCATAGCCGTCTGTGCCTACGTAGTAAACCTCTCTGGCTCCTCCTCCGTTGACTATTATGCGCTTTGGCTCGGTAAGCTTCTGGTAAAACTCTTCCCCGTCAAGCGCACGGGCATCAAAGCCAAAGACCTTGCGGACGATGGCGTTGTTTTTTATCGGGTCTAAAAACGAATAGCCACCCGGCCAGAGATTGCCGTCAAACCAAATCTGTGCGGAAAGCTGAATACTGTTGACGATAAGCAATATTAAAATAAATGACTTGATATGCTCTTTTTTCAAAACGGGATTACCTCTCAAATATTATAAAAATCGTGCATAAAAGAAAAACTGCTTTTGATAAAACAGGCTGTGCAGCAAAAAGCATACACAGCCTTAAAAATTTAACAGATTATTTACCCGGAACCTTTGTAACGTCAATCTTGACGCTGTTAAGAGTTCCTATAAAGTTGGCACCCAGGTAGGTTATTTCAAGCGGAACCGTCTGGTTCTCAAGGCCTGCCTCTGCGTAGCACACAAGAGCGTTCTTGCCCCTTGCAAGAGTAATCTTTTTAAAGAAAAGGCCGCTTGCGCCTATTGTCCAAGTGTACGGAGACTTTTTATAAACTCCGTTGTCGTAAGTATAGATTGTAACAGTAGCACCCTTTTTGCCATAGCCCGAGATTATATAGGACATATCAAAGGTGGCGGACTTATCCGTAGGCGGGTTTGTGATAACAATAATGTTGTTGGAGTTGCCTGTGGAGGTCGGGTACAAAACTTCAGGAGCTGCAAAGGCAACCGTAGAAATTAACACCACTACAACGCACAAAGAAGCTATAATCTTTTTAAGCATTAATATCACTCCTTATCTATTACATATACAAAAAAATTACAATTTTCCTTATATATATTATAATACATATTAACAACTATTTATATTACAAAAATATTACAGTTTTGTTACAAAAACCGATAACAATAATTAACAGAATATTTAAAATATAATTTGCAAAAATAACAATGTAAAACGTCGCAAATAAAAAAGGAGTGTTTTAAATGGACATAACCGCACTTATATTAATGATTATTGGTGCTCTTAACTGGGGCAGCATAGGTATCTTTAATTTCGACATCGTCGGCGCAATCTTCGGAGGACAGTCCTCTCTTATCAGCAGAGTGATTTTTACGATTGTAGGTCTTGCGGGGCTTTGGGGAATCACTTTGTTATTCAAAGACAAAAACAACTATGTCAACGGTAAATAACAAAAACACAGCACGGATTTCCAAAACGAAGTCCGTGCTGATTTTATTCAAGCCCTGAAAGCTTTTCGCTGCTGCTCTCCCATTCGCTGTACAAAGATTCAAGCTTTTTGTTCATCTCTTCAATTTCCTTGGAAATCGACAGGCTCTTTTCGTAGTCTGTTGCGTTTTCCGGCAGAAGCAAAAGCTCTTCCAGTTCTGAAATTTTCGACTCTGTAAGCTGGATTTGTTCCTCGGCTTTTGCTATTGCATTTTTCACCTTACGAAGCTCTGCCTCGTGCTGCTTTTTCGCCTTGTATTCCAGCTTGGATGAACTATCCTTTGTATCGGCGGCAGACAGGGCGGCCGCAGGCTCGCTCCTTTTATCAACAAAATAGTCATAACCGCCGTTATACAGACTGACCTTTGCGGTGTCCATATAATAAATTTTAGTCGCAAGCTTATTTATGAAATATCGGTCATGCGAAACCACAAACATCGTACCCTCATATTCCAAAAGCGCCTTTTCCAGCGCCTCACGCGACTTGATGTCGAGGTGGTTGGTAGGCTCGTCCAGAATCAAAAAGTCGGCACCCAAAAGCATAAGCTTAATTAGCGCTATTCTGGCACGTTCTCCGCCGCTTAAACTGCTTATCGGCGTGAATACGTCGTCGTTTTTGAACAAAAACGTCGCCATAGCGTTTCTGACCTCGGTCATCGTCATATTGGGATATTCGTCCCATATTTCGTCTATTGCTTCCTTTTCGGGAGACAGGTTTTGCTGCTTTTGGTCGAAGTATCCTATACTTATATTTGCTCCCGTTTTAACATTCCCGTCAAGCGGCGTAAGCTCTCCGGTTATTATCTTAAACAGCGTCGTCTTGCCGCATCCGTTAGCACCGAGCAAAAAGACGCGCTCGCCTCTGTTTATATCAATATCGGTGTTTTCAAACAAAGTTACGCCGTCAAAGCCCATTTTAAGCCCCTTACAGCGAAGCACCTCGTTTGGGCCGCCGCCCTTGGACTTAAAGCGAAAGTCCACAGATTCATTCAAAGCCTCGGGCCTTGTAAGTGTCTTTTCCAGCCTGTCGATTTGCTTTTGCTTGCTTTCGGCAGTTTTTATATTCTTTTCACGGTTCCAGCGCTTTTGCTGCTCGATTATGCCCTCGATTCTTTTTATCTCGCGGGTTGTGTTTTCGTACGCGTGGAGAAGAGACTTTTCGCGCTCTTCTTTTTGCAATATGTACGAGGAATAGTTGCCGTTATATACAGTAAGCTTTTGGTTTTCAAGCTCAAAGGTCTTGTTGGTTACTCTGTCGAGAAAATATCTGTCGTGCGAGATTATAACAACCGCGCCCTTATAGTCCTTTAAAAAACCTTCAAGCCACTCGGTAGAGGCAATGTCTAAGTGGTTGGTAGGCTCGTCGAGCAAAAGTATGTTGCTTTTACCGAGCAAAAGCTTACAAAGCACCACCCTGGTCTGCTGACCGCCGCTTAAAGTAGAAAAATCAGTGTCAAAGTCGTCTTCCGTAAAGCCCAGCCCCATAAGACTCGCCCTGGCGATATTTTTATACACATATCCGCCGTTTTTTTCATACTCTTCGGTAAGGGCGTGTTGCTCCTCCGCAAGCCTCTCTGCATCACCTACGCCCTCGGTTATTCTGGTCTCGATTGACTTTAACCTGTTTTCTATATCAATTAACGGCTTATAGACCGTCATCAGCTCTCCCCAAAGAGTCTTTTGGGTGTTTATGCGCGCGTGCTGCTGCATATAGCCGATGTCGGTCTGTTTGCTTATAAAAAGTTCTCCTCCGTCACTTTTGATTTCATCAGTCAGGATTTTAAAAAGTGTGGACTTGCCCGCTCCGTTTACGCCGACAAAGCCTATCTTGTCGTTGTCGCTTATAGAGAAAGAAACCTTGTCAAACAGCGTTTTAGTTCCATATTCCTTTTTCAAATCAGACGCGTTAATTAAAATCATATTCGGGCCTCTCCTGTTGTTTTTTGCCTATTTATTATACATTATCGGGGTAAAAAAATCAACCTTCTATTGTACCAACTTTAAATCAGCGTTCAGTCCGCACATACGCTGGGCAAAGTTGCTGTACCCGCGCTCTATGTGGTAGACGTCCTCTATAACCGTTTCTCCGTTGGCAAAAAGCCCCGCTATCACAAGCGCCGCCCCTGCACGAAGGTCTGTGGCACGCACCTTTGCTCCCGTCAGTCCTTCGCGCCCCTCGACTACCGCCGTCCTTCCGTCGACCTTTATACACGCTCCCATTCTCCCCAGCTCCGGCACGTGCATAAAGCGGTTTTCAAACACCGTCTCGACCACCATGCTGGTACCCTCTGCTCCGCTCATAAGAGCAACATACGGAGCCTGAAGGTCTGTGGGAAAGCCGGGGTAGGGCATAGTCTTTATGTCAGCCGCCTTTGCTCTCTTGCTTGCGTCTATCAAGAGGGTTTGGTCTTTGCACTCAGTTGCGATTCCGCACTCTTCAAGCTTCGCAATCACCGGCTTTAAATGCTCGGTTATCACGTTTTTAACAACCACCTCGCCGTGTGTTGCCGCGGCCGCAAGGGCGAAGGTGCCCGCCTCTATTCTGTCGGGGATTACTGTATGCGAAGTCCCTTTTAAGCTCTTTTTTCCATAAATTTTAACCGTGTCGGTACCTGCGCCCTCAACTCTCCCTCCCATAGCATTGATAAAGTCCGCGAGGTTTATTATCTCCGGCTCTGCGGCTGCGTTGCCTATTACCGTTGTTCCCTCTGCCAAAGATGCCGCCATTATAATATTTTCTGTCGCGCCGACGCTTGGGAAGTCAAGATAAATATCTGCGCCTACAAGCTTTTTACACTCCGCCTCTATATATCCGTGCCCCTGCTGTATCTTAGCGCCCATGGCGGTAAGGCCTTTTAAGTGCAAATCAACAGGCCTTGCCCCTATACGGCAGCCACCGGGCATAGAGATTTTTACCTTGCCCGTCTTTGCCAGAAGCGGCCCCGAAACCAAAAACGACGCGCGAAGCTTATTTACTGTTTCGTACGACATAACGTCGCTTTGCAGCTGATTGGAAGATATCACATATCCGCCGCCTGTGCGGTCCGAGGAGCAACCGAGACACCTTAGAAGCTCTAACATATTGTTGGTATCCGAAAGGTCAGGTATATTATATATCTCACAGGCGTCGTCCGCAAGCATTGATGCCGCAAGAACAGGCAAAGCCGCGTTTTTAGACCCGTTTACCTCCACGCAGCCGCGCAGCGGACGCCCTCCGTTAATAATGTAGCTTTTCAAAAAAATAACAGTCCCTTCAAGAGTATTCAATATTAATTATACCCTTGTAAGTAACTGCTATTCTAAAATTAAACAAGTGTTGAAATATCTTCGCCCTGTGCTTCGAGATAGTCTAAAACGTCGCGTCTTGTGAACATCGACAAAAACGAGTAGCGGCTGTTAAGCGCCTTTTTAACAAGCTCTATTCCCTCTTCCCTTTCGCCTTTTGAGACAAGATACTTGCCGTATTCAAAGTACCCTTCGGGGAACTTCGGGTCGAGTGCGAAAAGCTCTTTGTAATACTTTTCGGCGTTTTCGTAATCTTTCAGGCACAAATATGTATAGGCAATGTTATCTACGATAATCGGGTCGGTGTTGTTGTATTCATACGCTTCCTTATTATATTCAAGCGCGCGATGCAAATTACCGCTGTAAGCGTACATATAACCGAGGCTTCCGTAGCAGGTGGTGGACGGGAAATTTTCGCTCACGTACTCGAGCATCTCTATCGCGTCTGCGACGTTTCCTGTCTTCCACATAACAAGCGCATGGGACGACTTTAAGACAGCACGCTCCTCGGGCTTTAACTTTTCCATACCTATTAAATTAAAAAGCCTGTTCGCGCCCTCTGTGTCCCCTTCCTTTAACGTAAAATAGGCGTGGCGCACCTTGTGAGGAAACTTTAACTTGCCAAACTTGTTGGCAAACGCGTACATTTTAAGCGCAGACTCGGCGTTTCCCATTCCATAGCGGTATTCAGCTATTCTTGCTATTAAATTGCTCCTGTTTTTAATAAGAAAATAAAGAAGCACCATTATCGTAAGAAGAGTTATTATATCCATACTTTTACCCCCAAAAACAACCTTTATGTTATTATTGTATCATTATTTTCAACAAATTTCAATTTATATATTGACAAATTACGAAAATAAATATACTATTAATTAGTACACTTATGTAATATAGGTACACTCTGAATCAAGAAAGGGGTTTGATAAATGAAACAAGAAATTATACGTTTAGAAAACGTATCAAAGTCTTTTGATGGTGAAGAGGTATTAAAATCAATTAACCTATCAATTAAAAAGAATGAATTTTTTACGTTGCTGGGGCCAAGTGGTTGCGGTAAAACCACTATGCTCAGAATTATCGGCGGGTTTGAATCCCCTGACAATGGCAACGTTTTTTTTGATGGGAAAAATATAAATAATGTCCTGCCTAACAAAAGGAATATTAATACCGTTTTTCAAAGGTATGCGCTCTTCCCGCACATGAACGTTTACAACAACGTGGCGTTCGGCCTGAAAATTAAAAAGACACCCAAGCATATTATCGACCAAAAGGTTAAAGAGATGCTTGCGCTGGTTAATCTTCCGGGCTTTGAAAAGCGCTCTGTTACGTCCCTTAGCGGAGGACAACAGCAAAGGGTGGCTATTGCGCGTGCGCTTGTTAACGAGCCTGATGTTTTGCTTTTGGACGAGCCTTTGGGCGCTTTGGACTTAAAGCTTAGAAAAAGCATGCAGACCGAGCTTAAAAAGATTCAGCAGGCACTTGGTATTACGTTTATATACGTAACTCACGACCAGGAGGAAGCTCTTACCATGTCCGACACAATTGTTGTTTTAAAGGACGGCGTGATTCAGCAGATGGGCTCTCCGGTTGACATATACAACGAGCCTGAAAACGCCTTTGTTGCCGACTTTATCGGCGAGAGCAACATTATCGACGGCGTGATGAAGGCGGACTTTTTGGTTACGTTTTCCGACAAAGACTTTGTCTGTGTGGACAAGGGATTTGCAGAAAACGAAAAGGTGGACGTAGTTATTCGTCCCGAGGACATAAAGATTGTTGAAAACAACAGCGACGCTATGCTAAAAGGCGTTGTTAAGTCTGTTATATTCAAAGGGGTGCACTACGAGATGAAGATTCTCTCAGACGGCTACCTCTGGACCGTTCACTCTACCGCTATGGCTCCCGCAGGAAGCGAAGTGGGGATGAACATATTCCCTGACGAAATACACATAATGAGAAAGGCGGAGGTATGATGAAAAAGTCAGTTGCCGCTTATCCTTATGCCTTGTGGTCAGTGATTTTTACTGTGCTTCCTCTTGTTATGGTGTTTATTTACAGCATCTACGACCAAAGCACAGGGACGTTTACGCTTGAGTTTATAAAAAGGTGTTTTGAACCGATTTATCTTAACGTAATTATCCGTTCCTTTAAGGTGGCTTTTTACTGCACGGCTATATGCCTTGTTATAAGTTATCCTGTGGCTATGATTTTAGCAAGAACTTCCTTTAAAAGAAAGGATACCCTTTTGTTTTTGATCATAGCTCCGATGTGGATGAACTTTTTACTTAGAACTTACGCTTGGCTTACAATACTCGAAACCAACGGTATTTTAAACAAGTTTTTTGGCCTTTTCGGGATGGGCCCTTACCAGCTTTTGTACAACGAGGGCGCGGTTATGCTCGGCATGGTTTACAACTACCTGCCGTTTATGATTCTTCCGATTTACACCGCACTTTCAAAGCTTGACAACAGTCTTTTGCAGGCTTCTGCGGACCTTGGCGCAGACAAGTTCCAGACTTTTCGACGCGTGGTGTTTCCGCTTAGTATCCCCGGTGTATATTCAGGAATAGCTATGGTATTTATGCCTGCCGTTACCACCTTTGTTATTACAAAGCTTTTGGGCGGCGGACACCAGAATATGATTGGTAACATAATAGAAGACCAGTTTGTCGTTGCGGGCAACTGGAACTTTGGCTCGGCTATTTCGTTGGTTCTGATGATAGTTATTCTTATATTTATGGCTGTCTCCAACAGAATTAACCCCGACGACAAAGGGGGCGGTATAATATGAGGTTTATTAAAAAGGCCTACGTTGGACTTGTGTTCCTGTTTTTATACGCGCCGATTATACTTTTGATGCTTTTTTCGTTCAACAACTCCCGTTCGAGGGGTAACTGGGGCGGCTTTACGCTTAAATGGTATGTGGAGCTTTTCCATGACAGCACGATTATGAACGCGCTTTTAAACACCGTTTTAATCGCCATTATTTCCGCTGTTGTTGCAACGTTGGTGGGTACCGTCAGCGCCTTTGGTATGCATTATATGAAGAAAACGCCAAGGGCTGTTTTGGAAAACATTTCGTACCTGCCTGTTATGAACCCTGATATTGTTACGGGTATATCGCTTATGCTTTTGTTTTTGACCTGCAACGTTCAAAGAGGGTTTGTTACGCTTTTGATTGCGCACATAACATTTAACATTCCGTACGTTGTGCTTTCTGTTATGCCTAAGCTAAAACAGATGAACGAGCATCTTTTCGAGGCGGCAGAAGACCTGGGCGCAGGCGGGGTTTATACATTCTTCCACGTTATTTTGCCGGAAATTATGCCCGGCGTTATTTCGGGATTTTTGCTTTCCATTACACTTTCGATAGACGACTTTGTAATCAGTTTCTTCACAAGAGGCGCAGGAGTAAACACCTTGTCCGTTCATATATATAATATGGCGAAAAAAGGTATTGCCCCCAGCATAAACGCTCTGTCTACAATTATGTTTATCGCTGTAATGGCACTTTTGCTCATCATTAACAGACGTGGCGAAAAGGAGGAAATTAAAAATGAAAAAATTTAGCTTATTTTTGGCTGTTTGCATACTTTTACTCTCTCTTGTGGGATGTACGGGCGAATCCAAGCCTGTCCTTAAAGTGTACAGCGCGGGCAGATATATTGATATGTCTGTTTTAGAAGACTTTGAAAGAGAATATAACTGCAAGGTTATATACGACGAGTTTGACAGCAACGAAAGTATGTACATCCAGGTTGCCAACGACTCTTACACCTACGACGTGGTCGTTCCTTCGGACTACTACATCGACAGACTGATTAAAGAAGACCGTGTTGAAAAGCTCGACAAGTCCCTAGTTCCCAACATCGCAAACATCCAGGAAGATTACCTAAACCCTGTGTACGACGAAAACAACGATTATTCAGTGCCGTATATGGTAGGTACTCTTGGAATTTTGTACAACAAGGCAAAGCTCGGCATAGAAGAAGAGGACATTTCATACAGTATGCTCTTTGACGAAAAATACAGCGGCCAGATTTTTATGTTAGACAGTGTGCGCGACGCACTTGCTGCCGCGTTGATTCACCTTGGGTACGACATAAACACTTCAAGCGACAAAGAGCTTGAAGAGGCGAAAAACCTGCTTATAAACCAAAAGTCTATAATCCAGGCGTACATCACCGACGAAATGGCTGACAAGATGATTGCAGGAGAAGGGCTTATGACTCTTGCGTATTCGGGCGAGGCTGCGTACGCTATGTCCGAAAACCCCGACCTTTCGTACGCTATCCCGAAAGAGGGCAGCAACAGGTGGTCGGACTCCTTCGTCGTTTTAAAAACAGGTAAGCAAAAAGAGCTTGCTATGAAATACATCGACTTTATGTCGCGCGTTGATATTTCGCAAAGGAACATGGACGAAACGGGCTATGCTTCGCCCGTAAAAGGAACAGACTCCGGCGACACTACCGGCACCGAAGTCTACTACGCAAAGCCTGAAACATTGAAAAGATGCAGCGTCTTTGAGTATTCAAAAGAAGCTACAATTAAATACGACAAAATCTGGACAGAAATTAAGATTGGTTAAAACAGGCTGTTTAGTATTTTATTTCTAAGCTTTTTATCGACCGTCTCCTCAAGCTCATTGAGGCGATGGTCGATTTTTTGTGCATTTAGGGTTTCTATTTCGGTCTGGAGTTTTTCTATGATACTTTGGAGTCTCCCGATTTGGATTTTAAGCTTTTGAAGCTCTATGTACGAGGCGTCGGGCTCGCAGCGAGGTGGCTCTGCTCCGGGCGGATTAATCGCGGAAACAACAGGAGGAGACGAAGATACGACAAAGAAGTTTTTAACCCCGTATGTCTTGACGCTTCCGTCGACTATATTGCCGAGGCACATTTCGGCCTTTATATCCGGCTCGTAGGAAGTGTAGCGGAGCTTAAAGCGAAGCGGCTTTGAAAACCCGCCCGGCATAAAAACGGTCGGGGCCAGGTCGTCGCAGCGCCTTATATACACCTTGTTGTCGTGCTCTCCCGCCCACATTACAAGCTCGCCGTTTTGGTCAATCATAATCGGAGCTGTGCCCGTGCCGAGCACCTTTACCTCGCCTTCGAAATAGCTTTTTACGCAACCTTCAAGCTCAAAAAGAATGTGAACTTTGTCTCCCTTATCTATGTACAAATAAAAATTCTTTGCGTCCAAAAGCTCATCTATCTGTAAAAAGTCGTCCCACCGCTTTTGCGACCAGATATACTTTCGTATCCCCATCTTTTGATGCGTCTCGCTGAAAAACAGGGCATATATGTTACCGAGAGAATCCTGCGCTATTGAAAACTCTCCCCCTATACAGTCGACCACGGTAGGTGTCTCGTCCTGACGCTCGAACATATGGTGGGTAAGCATCCTGTTACCGTTATAGTTTATACAATAAAACAGATTGAGCCAGTTGCCCACCCTTTTTATTACAAAATCCTTTTTGTAACTGGTGGGGTTTTTGCTTTTTAAAAGAGTGGCCTTTCCCCACTTTGAGTCGTGATGATTAAAGTATAAAATATCGCCCTCTTTATTTTGGCACACAAGATGAAGCGAGTCGGTGTCGTCGATTATTACGTCAAAGTCCTCCTCTCCGTCAGGAATCAGCACCTGATACTTTGATATTTTATCATCCTTCATCTTGCAAAAGCATATACCGTGTCTGTTATGATAGAAATGCCAGATTACTCCATAGCTTTCCTTAACAAAGACGTCCATTTTTTAAGACCTCCATACTAAAAATTTTCAATTTTTGTAAGAAATTAGCGGAATAACTATTACGTTTGTGCTAAAAATACTAAAACAAACAAAAAAAGGTGTGATAGGTTTTGAAATCCAAGCTGATTATATCTGTTGTTATCCTTTCTTTATTCAATACAAATATATATGCTTCTAACTTCCGTTTTATTTTAAGTGACAAAATTAAGCCCGCCTTTTCGTCGTCCGACGAGATGAACGAGGCAAAGACATACTGTGATACAGACGGGCTATGGTGTGAAAGTTCTGCAAAGCGGCTTTTTGACGAAGGGCTTTTTGAGGGAATTAAAATCGGAAAATACCGATACTTTCAGCCCGACGAGGAAATTACGAGAGGGGACTTTTTGCTATACTTAGAAACTGTGTCCCCCGCCCCAAAAACAGAGGATGTGTCGGCTCCGTTTGAAGACTTTGCACTTGTTCCGTACTGGCAAAGGCGTGTTCTTATAGACATGTACAACGCCAAAGTTATCCGCGGAGCTATGGAGGGCGGAAAGCTTTACTCAAACTTTGACGAGAACATTTCCAGGCTGGAAGCGGCGCTGGTTATAAGCAACGCGCTCGGTCTTGAAAAAGGCGCAAACACCGCCTACACCGACAGCTATCTTATTCCAAAATACGCCTTGGACGCCATATCCTCCGTAACAAAAAGCGAAATTATGAAGGGCTTTTCGGACGGAAGCTTCCGTCCTTATATAAAGGTTACGCGCGCTATGCTGGCCGACATTATATGCAACATCGAGGACTACAAAAACAGGACAAAAAAATAGCGCCTCCCTTGACAAAGCCTTTGAAAGAATATATAATTCTTAAAAGACGGAGGTGCAAAAATGAGTAAAAAAATTATTAGAATTACTGTTGCTGTTGTTTTAGTCTTAGCGGCGGTGGCGGCTCTTGTTATAAAGTTCCACCCGGCTTCTGTGGCAGGCGTTTACTACTCGCAAAAGGACAGCGGCTCTTATATACAGATTAAGGCGGACGGCTCTTTTATGCTCGCCTACAACCCAAAAAAAGATGAAACCTCAACATCTAAAAATGACGAAAACGTACAGGCGTATATTGACGGAACAGGCACGTGGAGCAAGGACAAAGACACAATTACACTAACATACACCGACGGCAGCACAACAGAGCTTGTTATCTTAAAAGACTGCCTTTATAACAAAAACTATATCTACAAAGGTGTGGTTACTGACGCACTTGCTTTCTCGCAGATTTTCACATACCGCTACGAAAACAAGGAAAACAGATACGACTCTCTTATGTTCTTTGAGGACCACACAGTATATCTTAACAAATACAGAGGTGGCAGGCCCTCCTCCCGAGCAGGAACTTACACAAGACTTGACGACATAATTACCGTGCGCTACAACGACGAAGACAACCGTGCACACGAGTTCTTAATGGTAGAGGGCGGTATTACAGACGACATTTACACAAAGAATTAAAACAAAATAAAAAACGCGTTCCCTTTTTAAAAGGTGAACGCGTTTTTATATTCCCTATTATTCAGCTGCAGGAGCTCCAACAGGACATACACCTGCACAAGCACCACATTCGATACATTCGTCAGCGTTGATAACGAACTTGTCATCAGCCTCTGAAATGCAGCTTACAGGACATTCTGCAGCACAAGCGCCGCATGAAATACATTCATCTGAAATCTTAAAAGCCATTTCTTGCACCTCCCATATAAAATTTATATACTATTTTTCGTTAAACAACGAAAATTAATAGTCTATTCCTCGAGCTTTTTAAGCTCCTTCATCTGCTCGGCGGTAAGCCTGTCCGAGCCCATTTTAAGCACAACCACGTCGCGCGCGTCGTAGACGTTAATTACTGTTCTTTCGTCGTCCTCGATTTTAACCTTTATCGTTCCTCCGAGAACATTATTTTCAACCACAACGCCCTTACCGTCAGGCGTCTTTACAACAGCGTCCACCCTTGGAACGAACTTTAACATCTCCTCATAAGTGGACTGCTCGTATTTTAAGCAGCACATAAGCCTTCCGCAAGTGCCCGAAATCTTGGTCGGGTTAAGGGAAAGGTTTTGCTCCTTTGCCATCTTAATCGAAACGGGCTGAAAGTCGCCCAAAAAAGCATTACAGCACACGGGACGGCCGCAAACACCTATGCCACCAAGCATTTTTGCCTCGTCACGCACTCCTATTTGCCTTAGCTCTATCCTTGTCTTAAAAACAGAAGCCAAAGACTTAACAAGTTCACGAAAGTCCACTCTTCCGTCCGCAGTAAAGTAGAACAAAATCTTGTTTTCGTCAAACGTATATTCCACGTCCACAAGGTTCATATCAAGCTTGTGCTGCGCTATCTTTTCACGACAAACGGACATCGCCTTTTGCTGCTTTTTCTTAATCTCTTCAAGCTTTTTAAAGTCGTTGTTGTTAGCCTTTCTGATGACAGGCTTTAAGGGGGAAACCACCATTTCCTCCGCAACGTCGCGGTTTGGAAGCATTACTTCTCCCATCTCGGTTCCGCGCACAGTATCAACAACCGCAAACTCGCCCTTTTTAAACTGTATTCCGTTTGGCGCAAAGTAGTATATCTTGCCGACGCTTTTAAAGCGTACACCTATAACCTCAATCATTAACTGCCCCCAAAATATCCAGCATCATCTCCCCCACTACCAAATTGAAATTGGCGTTGTAGGAAAACGAATTTTTAGCCCGCTCAACTATGCCCGCAAGAGATGCCGCCTTTTTGCAGGAGACGCCGTCTATTTTAAGGCCTCCCTCTTTGCCAAGCATGGTATCCCTGAGCATTACAAGCATAACGTCGAACAAAACTTCGCTGTTCTTTTTTTCTTTCTGAATATAATTTATTAAACTGTATATGTCGGCCGCCTTTGCGGAGCCAATCTTTTTAAACAATGCAACAAAGCTGTCTAATATACCGCCGAGCTCTTCGTTTTCACAAAGCTCGTTTGCCGCGCCTATGCTTCCTGCCGCAAGGCGGACAATTATCTCTTGCCTTTCATGCTGTGGCATCATCGACGCCACGTCCGAATCGGCAAGCTCGAAAAACCTGATTGTTACCGCACGGGAACGAATCGTCTGCAAAAGCATCCGGTCGTTTTGCGTAACTAAAATTATAACGCAGTACGACGGTGGCTCTTCAAAGACCTTTAAAAGCGCGTTTTGTGCCTGAGGAGTCATCTTTTCAGCCTCGGGGAAAATAAACACTCTTCTGTCGGACGCATACGGCTTTTTATACATATCCGCAGCCGCACCCCTGACCGCCTTTACCGAAACCGCGTCGGATTTGCTCTGTGTATCGTAAAGCTCGTTTGTAACAACGGTAACGTCCACCGCACTGCCCGAAGTCAGCGCATCGGCAAAAGCGAGAGCCATAGAATTCTTGCCCACACCACGCTTGCCCGAAAAGATGTACGCGTGCGAAACCTTCCCTGTGGACACCGCGGACAAAAGCCTCTGCTTTATTTCACAATGGCCTACTATCTGCTCAAAAGTCATATTTTCTCAAACCGTTCTATATCGAGCACGAACAATGTAGCGCCCCCAACGGTTACCTCAATAGGCCAGCTTATAGCCGTAGCCATACTTACAGTAGAAGGAGCAACAATTTCTGTTCTGGACTTGCACACGGACTTGATGATTTCTATTACCTCGGAAACCTTGTCGTCGTCAGTACCTATCATAAAAGTAACGTTTCCGGCTCTTAAAAAGCCTCCTGTGGACGCAAGCTTGGTAACAGGTATTGAGTTTTTGCTGAGCTTATCAGTAAGCTTGCTGCCATCCTCGTCATGAACAATCGCTATAATCAATTTCATTTGACATACACCCCTTCATGATGTAATAACTTATAGTTCAATTACATTATACATAATAATACAACAATTTTCAAGAGTTTTTTACTAACGCCGCAAAAGTTCGGGAACTGTGTGTACGGCGGCTAAAAGTTTTCACAAAGTGTGGCTATTGCAGAGTCTTTAACAAGGGTTACACCATATTCGTTAATGTACCCTCCGGACATATGGCCGTCTAAAACCCTCTCACCGTACTCTAAAAGCATAATATCGGCAGAAACCGCAACGTCGCGGCTTAGCGCGTTCATAACAAGGTAATAGCTGCCATCCATTTTGTGAACATTGCTTGTGCCGACAAACGCCGAATTAAGCTGACGACACGCAGCAAGCAGCTTTTCGAAATCATCAAAGCTGTAAATCAGGGGAAAAACGTCGTCATATAACCTAAGAGCCGTCTTTTGACGCCTTATTTTAGGAGCCGCTACTCGTGTTACGGTTACGGTAAGTCCTTCGCCCTTTGTCGCAAGCGCCTCTACAACTATTTGTGCGTCTTCTTCGAAAAACGCCTCTTCTATTTCCGCCTGCTCTATTAAGTGCCAGAAAATATCCTGTGCATCCTTAGAATTATATCTTAAACTCTCGAAATCTATGTCAAAGCCCTTTAAGTCTTCGTTGGTAAATGTAATTTTGAACTTATTGGATGAGACCCTCTCTACTTTCATTTTGCACCTCCCGGTGGTGTATAAAATTATTATACTATAACATTATACGAAACGAAAGGCACAATATTTACTAACTCTTCCATTACATTCTGACACTAAAATATAAGGTCGAAGATTACATTTTTACTATACATCGCAGAAGCAATTACAGAGCCTTCAAGCCAGCTTGCAAGGCCAAATGCGTCTGTCATAACCGCCAAGGCTACCAAAAGGTACGAAAGTGCAGCGCCAATTACAAACCCCGCCGCAAGTCCCAGTGTCCTGTTGAAAAAAGAAATAACAGGAAGCCTTGTAAAAATGTTCAGCGAGGCCAGCAAGACTCTGGAAATCACGAACACGGCAACAACGATTATTACAATCGACACGATGTTTACCGACATATTAAAAAGCCCTTCCGCAGTGTAGTCGCCCGCTGTTTGTATAAAGCTTGGAGGAGCGTCGCCAAGTATGGCCGCCGTGTTTTTGGATATGTAGTTATACAACGTGTCGCCTATAAACGAATTATCTACGAACGACGAAACGTAAGGGTACAAAAACTTTGCCGCCACAACGGACAAGGCAAGGCTTATAAGCTTTAACCCCGAACGGACAAAGCCGCGTCTGTAACCGTTAACAGAAAATGCAAGAATAATTAAAGCAACAACTATATCAGCTTTCATAATGCCTCCTACATTTTAATTATTTCTATTTCGTCCCCGCTCATTGTAAGGATTTTCTTACGGCTCAGCATTAGAATATGCCTTAAATCCTTTTGGGTTTCGTGTTCTTGTGCAAGCTTTCCCGAAAAGCTGATTACAGAAAGCTTTGACGGCTCGAAAATTGCAACGTACTTGCCGTTTGCGTCCATACACTTAACCTCGGAGGAGGTGGTGTACTCACCGGACTTTTTACCGCTTTTGGTATATGTCTGTATTATTGTATTATTTTTTATCCCTCTTAATGCCAAAGCGGTGTTGCCGTTGTCCTCTATGTCAAACGAGCTTAAAAGCCTGCTTTCAAAGTCTGCCGTCCACTTATGCGCTCCCGAAGAATTATAACCGCAAAGCTTGTTGTCGGAAACTGCGACCACGCTTCCTGAGTCGGTATATTTTACGCATATTGGCATAGAGCCTTCGGTTGAAACGCGGGCAAGCTCCTTTTCCTTATAAATTCCCGCGAAAATCATCGTCTCTGTAACCACGCCCGTGTCAGTCAAGACCGCAGCTACCGCTATCTTTTGGTTATCAGGCGAGATGTCGGCGTCTACAACAAAGACGTCGCCTATCTTCCATATATATTCGGGCTTGCCCTTTGGGGTAAGCACCGTTATACGCGCGTTATAACCCGTCTCGTCGCTTACGAACAAAGCGTAGCCGTTTTTGTTAACCTTGGCGCTCTTTATGGGCTGCTCACTCTCGAAAGAATAAAGCCTCTTCATATTGCGATAAAGCGTTATCTGATACCCGTCCTTATCGTACATCAGAAGGTAGTCTCCCCTTTTATCAACACGAGGGGAGGACATCTTGTTTTCAACCGTGCTTATTATCTCTCCGCGTTCGGAGATAAGCGTGGCCCCGTCGTAGCTGACTACTATGAAGTTGCCGTCGCTTTCTATCATCTGCTTGCCTGTTAAGGTTTCGTCAGAGTAGATGCTCTTGACGTTGCCGTTAACAAACCCGCAACAGTTATATATTACAACAGTCGCAACTATAATCGCCACCAGCACAAGGGCGCGGATTATATTTTTGACCTGTATTTTTGAGTGTTTGGTGTTTTCCATATCCATTCTCCTTAGTACAAAACCTCTTTTAAGAAAAGTCCCTGTGCACCGGCGGTTATCCCCGCTCTTTTGCGGTCGAGGCTCTTTATTATATCCGGTATTTCAGAAGGCTTTATCCTTCCTATGCCGACATACAAGAGCGTGCCCGAAATTATCCGCACCATATTATAAAGATATGCGTCTGCGTTTATTTCAAAGGTTATCAGCTCGCCCTCTTTTTTGGCGCGAAGAAAATTGACAGTCCTTGTCGTAGTCTTCTGGCTGCTGCCCTGCGTCATAAAGCCGGAAAAGTCGTGCGTTCCCTCGAAAAAGCCTGTGGCCTCTTTGATTTTGTCTATATCAACGTCGTACGGGAAATGGTAAGCATAATTTCTGTAAAAAGGGCTGATGATTTTGCCGCAGTATGTCTGGTACATATACGTCTTGGAATGGGCGCTGAATCTTGAATTGAAAGAATCGTCCACGTACTCCGCCCTTGTAACACGTATATCGCGCGCAAGTGCGGTATTAAGCGCAAGAGGAATGTTTGCTGCCGGAATATTGCCCGCACAATTAAAATTGCAAACAAAGTCCAAAGCGTGCACGCCTGCGTCGGTCCTGCTGCAACCGGTCAGCACAGTCTTTTCATTAAAAATCTTTTCTATCGCGTTTTGCACCGTTTCGCACACGGAGACTGCGTTGTTTTGCGCCTGCCAGCCGTGATACGCCGTGCCGTCAAAAGAAAGGTTGAGCTTACAGTTCAAATAACCACTTCCCAGTTAAATAATATCTGCCAAAATTGTAACCAACACAAACAAAGCAAAAACGAGTATGGCGTAAAAGTCGCCTTTACAAAACTTTAAGTCTTTTAGCTTTGTTCTGTTATTTCCGCCGTGATAACAACGGCACTCCATAGCCATCGCCAGCTCGTCTGCACGACGAAAGGCGCTTATGAAAAGAGGCACCAAAACAGGAATCAGCGCGCGGGCACGTTTTAGGATACTGCCGCTTTCGAAGTCTGCTCCCCTTGCTGTCTGTGCCTTTATAATCTTGTCCGTTTCCTCCAAAAGAGTAGGGATAAAACGCAGAGCTATACTCATCATCATCGCGATTTCATGAGACGGAAAGCCTATTTTAGAAAGAGGCCTCAGCAGCCTTTCCAGCCCGTCTGTCAGCGTCATCGGCGAGGTCGTGTAGGTCAAAAGCGAAGTGCCCGAAACCAAAAACACAATCCTTACAACCATATATGCCGCCTGGTATATTCCCTGTCTGGTTATTTTCAAAAAGCCAAGGCTCCACACCACATCTCCGTCCATCAAAAACATATTGATAGCGGCGGTAAGAAAAACTAAAAACACCAGCGGCTTTAAGCCCTTTACCATAAATTTAAACGGGATTTTAGACAATTTTACTGCCAATATTAAAAACGCAAAAATTGCAAGATAAGCTACCACGCTGTCTACGCAAAAAACCAGCACCATAAAGATAAGCGAAAACATTATCTTTGCCCTTGGGTCTAACCTATGAACAGGCGAATCGACAGGGTAGTGCTGACCGAGTGTTATGTCCCTAAGCATTACAAGCACCCCCGTTCATACTGATTATAAAATCTGCCGCCTCGGAAACTGTGCACACGCATACTCCGCACAGCTTGTCCATAAAGCGTGTTATCTGTGGCGCTGTAACGCCGATTTTTTCAAGACTTTCATAATCTTTATACACTTCGTACGGGGTGCCGTCGCGATAAACCTCCCCCTCGTTTAAAACAACCACTCTGGACGCACAGTCCGCAACGTCCTCCATATCGTGAGAAACCAGGACGATTGTAATGTTATACTCATCGTGCATCTTTTTGATTCTGCCTAAAATCTTCTTTCTTCCCACAGGGTCGAGTCCTGCCGTCGGCTCGTCCAAAACAAGAACGTCAGGCTGCATAGCAAGTACCCCCGCGATAGCTACGCGGCGCTTTTGCCCGCCCGAAAGCTCGAACGGAGACTTGCCCAGCAAAGCTTCGTCTATTCCCACTATTTCACACGCCAAAGATACGCGGCCGTTTATCTCCTCTTCGCCAAGGCCCATACTTTTAGGGCTGAACTCTATATCGGCACGCACAGTCTCCCCAAACAGCTGGTGCTCGGGATACTGGAAAACGAGGCCGACTTTTGTACGGATTTCCCTAAGATTTGTATTCTTATCGCAAGTGTCCTTTCCTTCAACCAGGACAGTACCGCTGCTCGGCTTTTCAAGCGCGTTTAAAAGCTGGAGAAGGGTTGACTTCCCGCTGCCCGTATGGCCGATTACCGCCAAAAAGTCCCCCCTGTTTACGTTAAGGGACACGTCCTTTAACGCCGACTTGGAAAACGGGCCGTCAGGCGAATACTGATACGACACATTTTTAACCTCTATTATAGGCTCGCCACTTTTAACATCAGGTGTCTGCCTGTTATAAGTTGTGCTCTTTACATAAGGTGTCAGCGCGCCCAAGGCGTCGTCTATTGTTAAGATATCCGATTTAATATCAAACCCTTTATTTTTAAGAACATAAGCAAGCTCTGTAACCTGAGGAACGTCAAGCCCCATCAGCTTGACACTTTCGACGTCGGAAAACACCTTAGCCGGTACGTCGTCCATCACTATACGTCCCTTGTCCACAACCACAACCCTCTCAGCAAGCACTGCCTCCTCCATGTTATGCGTTATGATAACAACGGTTACGCCTCTTTCTTTATTAAGCCTTTTTAGTGTTGACATTACCTCACGTCTGCCTATCGGGTCGAGCATAGCCGTAGGCTCGTCAAGGACGATATACTTTGGCTCCATAGCCAGAACACCCGCTATCGCTATGCGTTGCTTTTGACCCCCCGAAAGCATATGAGGCGCAAACGAGCGATACTTCGTCATACCTACTGCCGCCAGCGCGTCGTCGACTCTTCTTTTAATCTCTGATGGCTCAACACCCATGTTCTCCGGCGCGAAGGCAACGTCGTCCTCTACAATCGTCGCTACAATCTGATTGTCCGGGTTTTGGAAAACAAGGCCGACGGTCTGTCTTATCTGATAGAGCAACTCTTCGTCCGCAGTATCCATATTGTCGACATAAACCTTGCCGCCCACAGGCAGATTTATAGCGTTAAAATGCTTCGCAAGAGTGGACTTTCCGCTGCCGTTATGGCCTAAAATCGCGGTAAACCCACCCTTTTTAATCTCTATATTCAATTGGTCGATAACTTTAAAATCCGAACTTGCGTCATAGCTAAAAGACAGATTTTCAGCCTTTATCATTATTTCATCACCCATCTCGCAGAAGAGCCGCACGGCAGAACAAGGCCTTTATCCTTAATCGGTATGCCTATTTCGTCCGCAAGCGCGCTACCTCCGAACTTCTTCGCAGCAGTCATTGTAAGCACGTTTGCCATAGTCGCTGCGCTAAGTCCTGTTGTATATGAATTTAGCAGTATAAATAACGGATTGTCGCTTAAAAGCTCCACACAACTGCAAACAAAGCCATAAAGCTCTGTCTCTATCTTCCAGACCTCGCCGCCCGGGCCCCTGCCGTACGAAGGAGGGTCCATTATAATAGCGTCGTACTTTTTGCCTCTGCGTATTTCACGCTGTACAAACTTCATACAGTCGTCAACTATGTATCTGACCGGACGGTCTGCAACACCTGTCAGCGTACAGTTCTCCTTGGCGTGAGCAACAATCCCCTTGGAAGCGTCAACGTGGCAAACAGACGCCCCTGCACTAAGAGCCGCAACAGTTGCTCCGCCCGTATAGGCAAAGAGATTTAATACGTTAATCGGCCTGTTTGCGCCTCTTATCAGGCTGTCCGCCCACTGCCAGTTAACAAGCTGCTCCGGGAAAATACCCATATGTTTAAAATTCATCGGCTTTATCTTAAACTTATAACTGTCCTGACTTATCGTCCAGCTTTCCGGCAATTTATTATAAAACTGCCACTGGCCCCCGCCGTTGCTGCTACGCTTATAGCGGCCGTCAACACTGTGCCAAAGCGGGTTTTTGCTCCTGTCTCCCCAGACAGCCTGAGGGTCGGGACGGATAAAAGTATATTTACCCCATCTTTCGAGCCTTTGTCCGTCTGCCGCATCTATAAGCTCATATTCTTTCCAGTCGTCACTATACCACATATGCTTCTCCTGTTAATAATATAATTTATGTGTAATCATTATAAAATTCGTGCACAATTTTAATGCCGAAAGAACACAAAAGAGTGTAAGCTCTTAAAAATTTTATTAAATAAAATTCTGTATGTGTCAATTATACTACAAATAATGTGATTTTTCAATAGAAAAAGCTGTCGAAAACGTAAGTTGAGTCTTTGACAGCTTTAAAAACAAATTCACTTTATTACATTATTTCTCCTGCGCGTCCGCGGGCTTTTTCAAAAAACGGATTACGGCAATTATAAGCGCCGCAACCAAAGCAGCACCCAAAAAGACGCAAACACCTGCGAGCCACCAGTTTGTTCCCTGCGTAATATCGGCTTTAAATATGGGCATGCCGCTTTTGCCTATGTGATATCTAAGGCATACCGACTCGGCGTTGTCAAAGCCGTCCTCGTACGCAATATCTATAAACGAAGCGAGCTTATCTCCCTTGTCCGTTATGTACTCGATGGTAATTCCCTTGCCCGGGTAGTAGGTGATTTCCTTTTCAACCGAGCTTTTGGCAGCAACCTCTCCGATCTGGACCTTATCCGCGCCCGACTTTACAACTACGTCGGTAATTGCGGAATCTGTATCGTTAGTTACCGTAGTCATAGCTTTGTTAAAGTCCGCGCCGCATCCGGCAAGAGAAAACACAAGCACCGCCAAAACAACAAAAATTACGCTTTTTACCACACTCTTTTTGGATTTATTAACAAAATTAAACACAAGCAAAACTCCTTTACGTATTGTGTACAGAGATATTATATATTACACCAATACAAAATGCAACACTTTTTGCCTGCCCGACAAAAAATTAAGTTGTTTACAAACAAAAATATATGTGTTATAATATCTACATATGGACATTTCGCCAGAGCTTATAAATCCTTTGTTTTGTGAAATGTCGGTTTTTATACAAACGCTTTTGCTGTTATCGTGAATTTTACAGCAAAATACAGCATATTTTTATACTTATGGGAGGCGTATATAATGAAAATTTTGGTTACAGGTGGCGCAGGCTACATAGGCAGCCACACGTGTATTCAGCTTTTAGAAGCAGGGTATGAAATAGTTGTTCTTGACAACCTCGACAACAGCTGCGTAGAATCATTAAACAGAGTTAAAAAAATCACAGGAGCAGACTTCCCGTTTTATGAAGTAGACCTTCTTGACTACGAGGCTACGAACAAGGTATTTGAAGAGCACGACTTTGGCGCGGTTATCCACTTCGCAGGGCTTAAAGCCGTTGGCGAAAGTGTATCAATTCCTTTAAGATACTACCACAACAACATCACAGGTACTCTTAACCTTTGCGACATTATGTCAAAGCACGGTGTTAAAAAGCTTGTGTTCAGCTCATCCGCTACCGTTTACGGAGACCCGGCTACTGTGCCGATTACTGAGGACTTCCCTCTGCACACTACCAACCCGTACGGAAGCACTAAGCTTATGATTGAAGATATACTTCGCGACCTTTACGTTTCTGACAACGAGTGGGACATCGCTATTTTGAGATACTTCAACCCTGTTGGCGCTCACAAGAGCGGCCTTATCGGAGAAGACCCTAACGGTATCCCGAACAACCTCGTTCCTTATATCTCGAGAGTTGCGATTGGAACCTTGGAATGTCTTTCCGTATTCGGAGACGACTATGACACTCCCGACGGAACAGGTGTTCGCGATTACATTCACGTTGTTGACCTTGCGGACGCTCATGTTAAAGCAGTTCAAAAGATTTCCAAAGGCTCCGGCGTTGTAACATACAACATCGGTACAGGCACGGGATACAGCGTGCTCGACATGGTTAAGGCGTTTGCCAAGGCGTGCGGACACGAAGTTAAATACAAAATTGCTCCAAGAAGGCCGGGAGACATCGCTGTTTGCTATGCCGACCCTTCCAAAGCAAAAGAAGAGCTTGGTTTTGAAGCTAAAAAGACGCTTGATGATATGTGTGCCGACACATGGCGATGGCAAAGTATGAACAAAAACGGATACAGATAATCGTTTTTTTAAAGGCGCTTATACCGGCGCCTTTATTACAATTACAGGATGTTGGTTTATGAACAGGTTTTTAGGTCATTTTAATACGATTACAAAACACAGACACACTGTTATATGGCACTGCTTGCGCTCGGGGATTTTCTTCCAGGGGTTAAGACACGACCTTTCGAAGTACTCACCCACCGAGTTTTTAAGGGGCGTGCGCTACTACACGGGAGTTAAAAGCCCTAACGAAGGCGAGCGCGCGGACTACGGATTTTCGTACGCGTGGATGCACCACAAGGGCAGAAACAAGCATCACTTTGAATACTGGACGGATTACAACCCAACCACCAAGATGATGTCGCCCGTTAAGATGCCTGCGAGATACCTTGCAGAGATGTTTTGCGACCGCGTTGCAGCAAGCAAGACATACCAGGGCAAAAACTATTCTGACAACCATCCGCTTTTATACTACGAAAGGGGCAACGCTAAAAATATTATGCACCCCGAAACATCGCTTAAATTAAAAGAGCTTCTGGAAATACTCGATTCCAAGGGGGAAAAGGCTGCCTTTAAGGCTGTAAGGAAGCTTGTAAAAGACGGAACATATTAACAAGAAACGGAGTACAAAGATGAACAACAAAGAAATACCATATAAAATTTATCTAAGCGAAAGCGAGATACCGAAAAGCTGGTACAATCTGCGCGCAGATATGAAGAACAAGCCAGCTCCTTTGCTTAACTCTGAAACATTAGAGCCTATTTCTGCAAAAGAGCTTTCCGGCGTTTTCTGCGACGAGCTTATAAGGCAGGAGCTGGATGAGGATACCGCTTATTTTGAAATCCCCGCTGAAATACGCGACTTTTATAAAATGTACCGCCCCGCTCCGCTTATCAGGGCATACTGTCTGGAAGAAAAGCTCCAGACACCTGCAAAGATATACTACAAGTTCGAGGGCAACAACACAAGCGGTAGCCACAAGCTAAACTCCGCTATCGCCCAGGCCTACTATGCTAAAAAGCAGGGTCTAAAAGGCGTAACAACAGAAACCGGCGCAGGCCAGTGGGGCACAGCCCTTTCGATGGCTTGTTCGTACTTTGGATTAGACTGCAAGGTTTATATGGTTAAGGTCTCCTACGACCAAAAGCCTTTCCGTCGTGAAGTAATGAGGACATACGGCGCGTCTGTTACTCCTTCTCCTTCTACCGAAACATCTGTTGGAAGAAAAATATTAGAACAGTTCCCCGGAACGGGCGGCAGCCTTGGCTGTGCGATTTCCGAGGCGGTTGAAGCCGCTTCGTTAAACGAAGGTTACAGATACGTTTTAGGCAGTGTGCTGAATCAGGTTATGCTTCACCAGTCTATTATAGGTCTTGAAACTAAAACCGCGCTTGACAAGTACGGCGTTAAGGCTGACATAATTATCGGCTGTGCGGGCGGTGGCTCTAACCTTGGCGGGCTGATTGCTCCTTTCGTTGGCGAAATGCTCCGCGGAGAGGCACAATACAAAATTATCGCTGTTGAACCAGCTTCCTGCCCAAGCCTTACAAAGGGTAAGTACGCGTACGACTACTGCGATACGGGTATGGTTTGTCCCCTTTCAAAGATGTACACTCTTGGCAGCGGCTTTATGCCTGCTCCGAATCATTCGGGCGGACTCAGATACCACGGTATGAACTCTACACTTTCTCAGCTTTACCACGACGGCTACATTGACGCTGTTACAGTTTTACAGACCGAAGTGTTTGAGGCGGCAGAGACCTTTGCAAGAGTTGAGGGAATACTCCCGGCGCCTGAGAGCAGCCACGCTATTAAGGTTGCTATCGACGAAGCGCTAAAATGCAAGGAAACCGGCGAGGAAAAGACTATCGTATTTGGACTTACGGGTACAGGATATTTCGATATGTTAGCATACGGGAAGTTTAATGACGGCGTGATGGACGACTACATACCGGCTGACGAGGAGATTCAAAAGAGCCTTGCAAACCTTCCCAAAATTGATGTTAAATATTAATAACTAACAAAAAAGGACCTGAGCAAAAGCTCAGGTCCTTTAATTTTATCAGATTACAAGCGATGGCGCTGTATATACTCTTGCAGCGTATTCTGCATCGAGTGAATAAAGACCCTTGGAGTCATTACCGAAAAGCTCCATCTTCTTTATCATATCGTCAGCGTTCTTTTCTTCTTCCATTTGTTCCTTTACAAACCAGTCTAAAAACTGCATTGTCCTAAAATCCTTTACATCATAGGCAGCAGCGTAGATGTCGTTTATAAGGCTGGTTACGTAGCGCTCGTGTTCAAGACCTGCTTTTAGCGGGTCCATAAGAGTTTTAAGTTCCTTATCAGGCTTATCGATTACATCTAAGGAGACCTTTTCTCCGTTTTCCTGCAAATATTTTAAGAAAAGCAGTGCGTGGTCTCTTTCTTCCTGAGCCTGAATCATATACCAGTTGGCAAAACCATCAAGCCCCTCAGCTTCGTAAAAAACGGAAAAGTCAAGATAAAGATAAGCCGAGTAAAATTCCTTTACTATTTGCTCATTTAATAGTTTTGAAACTTTTTTATCCAACATTTTGTCACCTCATTTTATGTGTGAGCCACGTCATGTGGCTCATACATATTTTAGTTAAAATATCTCTTTAAAAGTCCTTCAAGGCCCTTGCCGTGGCGAGCTTCGTCTTGAAACTGCATTTGCGAACACCTCGTATTTACTGCGTTTGTGGGACTTTTTGCCCCTGACGATTTTAGCATTTCCCACGGATTTCCCACGTAAATTTTGTTTCCCACGGAGGTTATTTTTGAACACCTTCATCGGGTTTCGTGGCTAATATCTCATCGAAATCCAAACCGTCATTTTTCTCTAAGAATTCTATCAGTGCTTTTCTTGTAACTTTTCTGCATCCGAGCTTTGTAGAACGAAGTAAGCCCTTATTAATCAAAGCATAGACATAATTCTTATTTACTTTAAGTAGTCCTGCTACTTCCTTTATAGTATACACTAAATCTTCGTTTTTGTCAATGATTCGGTCGGTTTTTTGCATCATTTTTATTCAACCTCCTTATATTTTAGCACTCCACAGTGAAAATGCTCGTTTAATTCCACTTTTAGTTTTTCTAATCCACTTTTCTTTTGAACATAAACACTGTTAATATTCGTATCCAACAAAAAAGCTATCTCCAGTAGAGCTACATCATTTAATATGTTAAGTATTATGATTATACGCTCTATTTTAGATAGCTTTAACAATCCATTTATTATAATAGCATTATCAATTTCCGTTCGCAGCATTGTTACTGCAATCTTATCGAGTATTTTCCTACTTTCCAAAGTTAATTCTCTGTCCGTAAAAACATATTCTTCTTTGTTATCATTTTTTTCAGTCAGGCACCAGTCAGTAATCATATATAACAAACTAAGCATTTCCACTCCTCCTTTCGTTCACGGTACGTATCGTGAACAGTGTCATGAACTGAGTATGCTGTCCGGCGCCTGTGGCTACAGGTCCATAGAAATCTCATCTCTCCGCCTTCACTATGGCCGAGCCGCGGTTTACGGAAGTATCATTATACCCTCTACTTGTCATCGCGTTATATGGAAGCCACCCACATATAAGTGCTCTTGGTTCTGTTCGCCACGCAGACGGATAGCCGCTCTCAATAGAGGAATGTACCGGTCAGATTCAATATTAAGTTGTCAAAGAGCATTAGGGATGTCTTTTCATTAAGTAAGAACAGTAAAAAAAACATAAATCTAACCACCTTGAAAAAAATTTTTTGAAAAAGGTCCCGGATTTCTCCGAGACCTTAATTTTATATATTAAACTTAGATATTTTTAGTGCTATCCGAATGAGTATGTATTGACGTAGATCTTCATCATATTCACCATCAATAAAACAATATTTGTTTATCAATGGTTCATACATCTCAATAATCTTTTCTAGTGCTTTATGCTCACCAGCAATAGCAGCTTGTAAAACAAAATGGAAATCATTGCTTGTCATGAATCACCACCGCCTTTTCCAAGCTTCTTCCGCAACAATTTAATTGCTCTTAATTTCTGATTGTACACATACTGAGGAGAGCAATTGAGATGTTTTGCGATGAATTCGGGCTTGACCTCATCCACAAATAGCATTTTTAAAATTTTTTGTTTCATCAAAGGTAACTCATAAAATGCCTTCGCTAACCGTTCTTCTTCAAAATCGAATTCATCTTTTCCAACAGGTATCGGAATATCTTTATAGTCAACCAAAAATTCATCCTCAAACAAACTATCAATAGATATTGTGATAACCTCTTTTTTGTATTCCTCTAAATAATTAATTTTTGCGTTTTTTATTAATTTTTCTAACCATACAGTGAACCGCGCACGCAAAGCGTCATGCTCACCATCGACCTGTCTGTGATACATGATGATGCCTCCTTTTCGGCACACCACCACGACAGGTGTGCAACATGCCATGATGGCATGCTGTGATTAGTAAATATTAAATGAGAAACCACAGTCATTAAAACATTGGAATCACCCCCTTTCTCGAAAGAAAACAAAAAACGGCCATACCTCACCTGTGCGGGGTATAACCGTTTAACGCAATACAAACAATGAACAAACTGCAAAGTTGCCCATTTACATTTGATTTTATATTTTCTTGTAGTCTTTACTTTAACAATATCTCCTTATCATATGTAGCCTCCTATTTTGATGAATCGTATTTGTCAAAATGATCTAAAAGACTAACAATCATATCACAAACAACAAGTTTTTTGTCAAGCGAATACTTCTCAATTCTATCTGATATATCCTTTAAATAAATCTTTTCAGGAAATTTGCTGTCTTTAACAAGCAACTGATCAACCGTAACATTTAAGGCATTTGCAATTGACACAATTGCTTCAAGGCTGGGTGTTGTTCTATTGTTTTCCAATTGACCTATATAGGAATCGCTGTAATTTGTCATTGCTGCGAGATCTTTTTGCAAAAGTCCTTGAATTTTGCGATATTTCTTTATGTTTTTTCCTAATGCAACATAATCCACTTTAATCTTCTCCTCTATAATATATTATACATCATATTTCGACAATGCGGTGCGCTTAGGTGGTTGGGTATACGCAGTAATAGTGGTTTATGAGCATTATTTTACCAAGAAAATTAACCTACAAAACAAATAAGCCTGACTAACAGTAGTACAGGCTTATTGTTGGTTGTATTTAGAACTGGTCAAGATTATCAAGCATTATAGCAATATTTTTATCCAGACTATCCGCATCAATACTATTGGCAGCAGTCTGTGTGTTATCAGTGATTTGCATATTTGCTATTGTTTCAGCAACCAATTCCCGTACCATTTGCTCAATTTTTTCTTTACTGTGAGCAGATGGTGATGCCGTGATTTTTATCTCGATTTTCCCATGAGTATTTTCAAGCTCTGGGTGTTTGTCAATATATTCGCTCAGCACATCAACAATTAAACTGCTCTTACGATTCCCAAGCCGTTCCAGAAGCTCTCCGACACGTCTTTCTTTTTCTGTGTTGCCGCCAAAGCCAAGCGAATAGCGATATTTACCGTCCTTGAACATTACAATCCCCCTGTTCTACGAGGTTAGTTTAGAAAGCTTCATCCGTCCAAGCATATCATATCCTATTGTATTAGCATTTGTTGAAGAAATAAATTCAGCCTTCGCAACTAAGGGAGAATTCTCTATAAACGGACGAAGCAAAATGCTGCCACCACCAACAAATATTGCCGGATTAGAACGCAGATCAACCTGCAGTTCTCGGAGTTGATCCAAAATGCCTTTGGCGTGTATCCTTGTTTCTGCAACGATTGCATCTTTTACCTCTTGTGGGAGAATTGTCTCTTTTCCGCTGAGCACCGCACTGACATGCTCATCATCAATATTCATATTGTGCAGAATATTAACTTTTCGCGCAATCTCGTTATTCATGGTGATGATACCTGATTCAAGACTGCGGCAGAACTGCATATCAGGTTTACCATTGCGAAGAAGTAGTACATCAGTGGTGTAGCCACCGATATCAACAACAAACATTCGCATTGTATTAACAATAAGATTGCTTTTAGGAACAACTGCTGCATACGCCTGCGGGAATACCATAACGTGATTGATAACAATGCAGTACGGTTTATCGTTATAAACAAAGCGAATTTCATTCTCTCTCTTGAAGTAATTAGCAAAACGGTCCTTTAAGACACCGTAATGTTCTGGCGGAAGACCAACAGCAAGGTCAATACTTTCTACCGGCATATACTTGCCTGTGGACTCAAGTTCTTTGGCAATGGCAAATAGTGTAAGAATAAAATATCTCTCATCTTCGGTTTTATCCATCATATATGTAATTCTTTTACTGCTGAGCGTCCAGTAACGTCCGTCATATTCTAATACTTCATCAGATATAGGCGGTTTTATGGTATGTTCAGATAGTCCCGAAATAAATGAGTGATTCACGGTTTTAATAGCAGAATTACCGTGGTCGATTGAAATTAACATTTTGAATACCTCCAATTTCATATTATACTATATAAATTACACTCTTTTAAATGAGTATTTACAACAAAATACGCATAACAATATAAAATGCTCATAAAAAATGAGGCATAGCATAGTGCCATACCTCATTTCGTGCTTACTGTGATTTTCTACATTTGAGTAAATATTCCCAAATAAAATCATCGAGTCCTTTGTACCTTGGATCCCATACATAGGTTCCGTACTTGAAATTCATATTTGCAAGAAGTTCAAGCAATTTCTTATAAGCATCTCTGACATAGTAGTTTGTAGCCATATCCATATCAAAGGCTGTCATTATTTCGCTTAAACCTTCTTTTCTCAGTGTAATAAGAGCCTTTTCCAGTTGTGTCAGCGTATTTACCCCTGGAACTGCTATAACCGTAAGTCCTGTCAGCGTATGTATAACATCAGCTTTCATAGGACCTTCCGTAAGCAACGCCATAGGTCTTATCGGACCGACAATATGAGTCCAGCTTTCAGCACGGCACCCATCTTTCATATCGGTACTTGAAACCCAGCGGAATTTACGCTTTTCAACATTATCCCTACGGATTTGAAGACCTTGTATTCTGCCTTGCATATCCCTGACAGGAATGAGAATACCTCTCTCATTTTGATAAAAAGACCATTCCCCGGCAGAAGTACGATAGAAACCAGGTACACCTGCAAGATAACATCCCTCAGACTGAAGCTGTTTGGCGATAGCCGTCATACCGACAACAGGAGTTGTCTTATAACCGAGCTTCACAATGTTTTCATCACTGAGTCCACGGTTTATAAGATTTTGCCTGTGGTCCTGCGCAAGAGATAGCTTTGACAACAGCGCAGTATATGTCGCATGACGAGCTTCAATATCCGTTACAGGACAGTCAATAACGGGAGTTGGTATAACTGTCTTTTTCTTTCGTTCAACTATTTCGGGAGAACCAAGCCTTTTGAGAAGTTCTTTATGGACTTTGTCTCTCGGAGTATTTGTATATAATGCGTACAAGTCGAAAATTCCACCATAAATTCCGCATCTTGGACATCTGTAAACATCTTTCTTTACATTGATGTTAAGATGCTTATTACGTGGCGAATCGTCGCAACACGGACACTGAATATAGTACGAACTTCGTCCATTTGACGGCATCGGTAAACCGAGCAATGATATTACATCCGTAATATGAAATTTCTCCATACAGCCTCCTTTCTGGGGATGGCCTATGACCACCCCCTGATTCGTTGGGTTTGTTATTCATTGGCTGCTTCCTGAGTCTGAGCCATTGCATAGTCGCATATAAGCTGTGCGGCTTCTTTGATTTTTTCATCACCGCTGAACTTGGTAGCTATCCATACAATAGCGTTCTGGTCTTCCCGTAAGACTTCACCAAGCGATTTTCCGTTATGCTTTGTAATCGGACAAGGAACCTTCATTGCTTCCTCAACCCTTTCCTCAAGGGACAACTCTTTTGGAGTTGCATCGGTAAAGGTTGGATCAACTGTGTATTCTTCATCCGTATTTACAGAGTTTTCTGCACTTACAGTACCGGAAGCAACTGCTCCGGATACAGGTGCGATGTTTTCTGCTGTCGTATTTGGAGTAAGGTTTATATCGTCACCCATTGTTTCAACGACATCTTCTCCGGCAACATCAAACTGCACACCGAAACCTGCATTACGCAGTGCGACACCTACTGCTGCTGTCTGTGCCCATTCACGGGGAGATACGGACGGCTTATCAGGAAGAGGGCTTCTAAACGCTGATGCCTCGGCAAGAAATTCATCTGGAGCATCTTTGTAGTTCGGATATATCCTCGCAGTTGCAACAAAACCGCCGTTTACGGGCTGTGCCTGTACTGCAATCTTACCCTGAAGATATTTCATCCTGAACAATGCTATTCGTATTACAACCGGAAGTCTTTTGCGTGTCTCTCCGGATTTGAGGTCTGCGTATTCTACCGCGAAAGGTGCAGGATCGAATCCTTCAACCTTGTTTATATCTTCTATGTACGGCATCATAGCCGCTTTCTTGTCATTCGAGTTGTTCTGACTCATAATTTAAGCCTCCTGTAAATTTATTTTTATATAGGTATCTCTGAACTGCAGCCACATCGGTAACACCGTGTTGGCACATTCCGAAATATACCTTTTATACTGATCCTGCGTTTCTGCAACGAAACTGGTAAACTTCTTCTGATTGGCAGAAATAACATCCATAACAGCCTTCTCTGCAGTTTCGCGTCTCTTTTTCCCGTTATCATCGGTAGCAATACCGAATTTATGGTCTTTCAAAAGATAACGGAGAGAAACATCGAAAATACCATAGTGCTGTTTGAGTACCGATGTATCCGTTGAGAGTGGTGCTGTTTTCACAAGCGCCTGAAATGTTTCCAACACTCCGATACGATAGTTAAGTTCCTGCATAACAAGCAATTCATCAAGTGGAAGACTGTTTGCAGCAATCTGTTCCTTAATATCTGCCTGCTTTTTCAGAAGTTGAGATAAAATAGAAGCCATTGTAATTCTCCTTTCAAGAGCTAAGATTTTGAATAATCACAGATTCTTTTCGCAAGGCGCGTACCTCGCTTTTCCGTATCTGTTCTTTTGATAGCTGTGCATAATGCCTTTCGTTCTCCGACAAATATAACACGTTCTTTTCCACGGGTTACTGCCGTATAAACAAGAGGTCTCGTAAGCATAACATAGTGAGCCTTCTGCAGATTGATGATAACCGACTTATATTCCGCACCTTGCGCCTTGTGTATGGTAGAAGCATAACCGAGGTCTATAAGGTCAAGTTCGGTGGAATCATATTCCTTAACTCTACCATCACCAAAGTCAATGTATGCAGTTTTATCACCGGCACAACTTTCAATGCGGATAATGTACCCAATATCTCCGTTGTTAACATCATCACGGTTTTTAATCTGCATTACTTTATCACCCTTACGGAACAATCTTTTTCCATGGGTAATCTCAGGCTTATCAGGTGAACTTGGATTGATAATATCACGAATTTTCTCGTTAAGAGCATTGGCACCTGTTTCGGTTCGTTGCCTGAACGGAGTAAGTAGTGCGACATTATCTACACCATATTTGCCGACTTCCTCAACATACATCTGAGCAATGAGATCTGCAGAAACAGTAATATCACTCGAATCTATAAATTGAAAATCGTCGCCATATTCAAGCCCGACATTGTTCTGCTTGATAAGTTTTGCATTAGTAGCAATGCGACTGCCTGCCGACTGTCTGAATACCTTTTCAAGTCTTACAGTGGGTATGCGTCCACAGCCTATCATTTCGTTCAGAACGGCTCCTGGACCAACAGAGGGTAACTGGTCTGCATCACCAACAAAAATCACTTGTGTGCCCGGTTTTAATGCTGAGAACAAGTTACCAGACAAATATATATCCAGCATAGAAGTCTCATCAATAAGAACAAGGTCTGCATCAATGTTTTCAGGACTGCCGTATTCACCATCTTCACCGGCCATTAAGCAAAGTGCCTTATGCACAGTGGATGAGTCATATCCGGTAGATTCCTCCATACGCCTTGCTGCACGACCTGTGGGAGCACAGCAACAAATGATGTTTTTTGGATTGTTGTGGCTGTAAATATCAAGGATAGCACGCTGAATCGAAGTTTTTCCTGTACCGGGACCGCCTGTAATAATGGAGATGCCGTTGGTAAGAGCAGTTTTTACTGCCTCACGCTGTTCAGGAGCAAACCTGATTTTAAGTAACTTTTCCTCTTTGTCCAGTTCCGCATCCAGATTGTCATACCGGAACTTCTTTTGCATGGCAAGCTGTCTTTCAAGGTAAATAGCAAGAACCTTTTCAGCAATATAAGTTCTGCCACTGTACAGACAATCATCATATACGCAGATTCTCTGATTGCTTATAAGCTCATTTGCATATTTGCCGACAATTCCTGCCGTAAGCTCAGGTGTTTCAAGTGTCTTTAAGCATTCTTTGATAAAATCGTCTTTTTCAATACACAAATGACCTCTTGTTTCTGCATCGGTCAGTGTGTATAAAATCCCTTCAGATATTCTTTCGGGGCACATTGTATCAAAGCCCATACTCATTGCAATTTTGTCTGCTGTCTTAAATCCAATACCTGCAAGTTCACATAGACGGTACGGATGCTCCTGAACAATCTTGATAGCATCTTTACCGTATTCCTTATAAAGCTTCACAGCTCGGTTTGGTGTGATACCGTAAGGAGTCAAAAACGCAATTACATCTCTGGCACCCCGGTTTGCAAGGTAAGAATCGCAGATCTTTTTGAGTTTGGATTCGCTGATACCTGAAATCTTGATAAGTTTCTCCGGAGCCTGGTCCAGCACATCAAGGGTTTCCAGACCAAACGCTGCGAATATTCTTTCAGCAAGCTTAGGTCCTATACCTTTAATCTGACCTGACGAGAGATAAGCAATAATGCCTTCCTTGGTTGGCTTAATCACTTCCTCATAGGTTTCGACTTCAAACTGAAGTCCGTGCTTGGAATTTTTGCTCCATTGACCTTTCATGTCGTACCGAATTTTATCCGAAACAGGAAGCGAGTAACCGACTGCTTTAACCTGTGTTACGGAGTTCCCGGCACTGTCAAGAACCTTTTCGCAGGGCGTATAAACTGCCACCATATAACTGCCGGGAGTGATATTTCCGACATTGCTGGGGTAAACTAACCTGCTAAACTGACATAACATATCATTTCTCCTTTCGTTAAGCGATAGGTACGAGCACCTTTTGAGTCTGGGGAATAAATATCTCCTCATCCTCAACGGTATAATTGTTAGCACAGTCAAGAGCATAATCAACGATGGAATCAGCAAGCATGTCGAGTTCCTGAACCAGTCTGACACGTGCTCTTATATCATCAATGTCCCAGTCTTCAAAGTCTTCACCATCATCGGTTCCGCGTCCTGGATACACAGAGATATTAAGAGAAGGTGCGGTAACATCGACTCTGTTTGGAGTTCTGCATCTTCCGCAGATATTTCCGGTTTCTTTTACGCTCTTGTAGTTTTTCTGCCCGCAAGCGGTGCAGAACGATTTATATTCGGATATAGTTGCCGTTCCTTGATAAAGGACCAGATAACCACCGTTTCTGCCGTTCATGCCCGCCTGCCACAGGTAATTGTGTTCGCTGTTGAACTCATTTATGAGGTCTTTTATCCCATAAAAAAACTCCTGAACCTGAATCATATCGAAGAGCTTGTTAACTATCTCAGAGTCAAGACCGAGCCTTGTTATTTTGAGATTACAAGCATACGATTGTGATCCATTCCAGGAGTTCGCAGTAAAATAGCGAAAATGTTTGGTAAGGAAATCCGTCATTGCTTTTCTTGAGCGCATATCAATAGGATGATAGAACCTTTTCAAGTCACATCACCGCCTATCCCGCGTAAGCGTACATTACATGCCAACATCGGATGGTTTCTGTCGAGGGAAACAATTGATTTATCGCCACCGTTTGTAGTTACGATTTTCTTTGCCTGCGTATATACATCGTCATCGAAGACGAGTATATTCATATTCAGCTTGGCTGCCTTAACAATTTCTGATAACATTCCATCGCTGATACGGTCGCCGCAAACCAAAAGAATTTCGCACTGTTCAAGAAGCTTTAATCCGAACTCAAGAGCCAACGCGCGTTCAGCAGGTACTTTGTCGCAGAGCAATGCCGGAAGATATGCATGAGGTGCTCTTGCAATACATCCGAGAATTTCGGATGCGTAATACATATACACCTTTGCATCCTGCATGTTCTGCAATACCTGTTCTTTGCTTGAAGCTCCAAGAGGAGAACAGATATAAGCCTTCTTTTTACAACGGTTATAGGTTAGCATCTGCTCATTAAGACGGTTTTCCCATCCGTCAGTAAAGATACAATTATTCATAATGTTCATTTCCTCCTATAAAGGTTGGACAGACAGTTTTAATTTTCTGCTTTCAGTTGTTGTAACCAACTCGCTGTGTATGGTTGGGTACTTTTTCTTGAGCAGTGTCGTGTCTGTTCGTGTAGATGTTTTAGTTGCAAAATCAATGAGTATTTTATCGGTGGTTGTTTCCATAACACCGTGTTCATGTTTTTTCATTAATTCTGCGATTCGCACTGAATGTGCCTCAATCTCCTTTTCGTATTTTTTGATGTCGTCCCTACACAGTGCAATTTCATTCTGCAGAGTAAGAATGCGACGTGCGTGACTCTCATATTTGACCGGTAAATCAATGGTCGGGAGAGCCGGATCGCTTGCCCCATAAATCCTTGCCAAAGATTCAAGTGCGAGCTTAGGTGCAATGCTGTCCATTTTAGGCGGTTTGTCATGCTCAAGGCTCCAGATCCATTCATCAAGCTTTTCAAAGATCATATCTTCTTTGGCTTTATCACGGACAAGTCCGGGCATTGCCATATCGTTATCAGGGTTATTGCCCCATAACGCAGAAAAATCTCCGTAGCTTAAATCAAGAACTGCAAGATAATACCTGAGCTGAAATTCATAATACAGTGGGTATTTATCATTTGCCCATTCGGAAGCATTGTGGTATGTACAGCTTTTGCATTCCAGTACGCCAGGCTCGCCATCGTTAGCACGAATAATTCGGCGGTCAATGTCTGCCAGAGCATATTTATGATCTGCGTGCTGATACATATTGGTATCTTCAATTACGGTGTTTCCTGTTTTAACAGCATAAAAATGTGCCGCAATTGGTTCAAGGAAGTGTCCCATCTCCAACTGGTTTGCATTTGCTTTAACGGAAGGCTTTGCTCTGCCTTTTTTTATCATCCATAATTCAAGAGGAGTTGTCCACGGTGATACACCAAAAATCGCTGCAACATCGCTGCCGCCGACAGTATAAGGTATATCGCCTTTAGGACCGTGCATACGCGCAGCAAGCCAGGTCGGTCTGTCCATCCCGGCAGTGTCACACAGGATATTCGGTGCTGCCATCAATAACTCACCGCCTTAGCAAGGTCGTACTGCTCCCAATCAAATGTCAGGGTTCTGGCAAGGTTCTCTTCGATAAACAAAAGCTTACTTTCGGGAGTATTCTCTGTTTTCAGAAGGAACATTATTTCCTGCATAGCCATAAATACATCATGTGCTGTAGCAGGACCGCCACCGTATGACATTTCAAACATCTGGATTGCTCCAAGTGCTGCTTTCTTCGGCATACTGAGTTTTTTACAAATCCTTGTCATTGCATTAACCGGATAAGTAAGTGTAATCTCAGTGAGTTTCTGAAGCTTTGCAATTGAGTCTCCAAACTGGGCAAAGAGCTGGTCGAGAGCTTTGGTGAAATCCTCAACCTTAGACTGATGTCTGTGGTCAACTGCAATACAGCTCCCAATATGAATTGGATACTGTCCGCCCATAAGTAAAGCCGATACCTTAGCGGAAGCAACGCCTGTATCCGAGGTCATAAATCTGATACCCGGAACAAGGTTCTTTGCAAGGTAAGATTTACCTATAGAATCAAGGTGCTTTGCGTAGTTACCAACCAGGTCATCCTTTTGGTTTGGCATAGTCCATGATGCACTGGTAAGTGAATGATCAGAATAACCGCATTCAAACTCGTTTCCGGGGAAGCGTGCATCCAAAGTGTTTTGAAGTGTCAATAAAAGCTCATCAATCGGAAGCACGGAATAATCTACCGCATCACCGGAGTGAACAGCAGATACCTTTTCATCTCTTATGAGTATGAGAGCATCCGAGGGATAAAGCTTCAGACATTCATTCAAAACATCAGATAACACCTTACGGCTAAGTTTCGGAAGTACGGTTCCTCCGATTTTTGCTCTGTCGAGCAGACTTTTGTAGGCTGTGGTACGGATAGGATAAATTGCACCATCAATATCCATAGCCAGACCGAGATTTTCCGCCGTATCGTCAACCGCATCTCGCGTGACTCCGGGCGCCATCGGTAATGAACAAGAATACAGTGGAGAGTTAGCATCAAGCGGTTCAATCTGCAATTCATTTACTTTGCAGCGAACCCACTGGCTGTCCTTCGACTGTTTCTCGTGGTAGTCCCTCATCGTAGGATAGGAACCGAACGTGGTGTAAAAACCATCTTGACATTGTAGCATAGAAATGCTCCTTTCTTTGTAGGCTTTCGCCTGAGATTATAACAAAAGCCAACAAAACCCGAAGGTGATGTTGGCCTGTGTCCAAAATATTTGGCGAGAAAACAAAAAAGTGCCATCCGCGCATAGCGCAAATGACACTGTGTAAACTCTGATAACTGTGATTTCTCTATGGAAACCTTGAAACTTATATAAGTATTATATCAGAATTTCTCGCAATAGTCAATCCATTTACAAAAGAAAGGAAAAGTTTGTATATCATAATTTACTACAAAAACTTCCATCGTTTAAATAAAATTCTTTATCATAAATATCTTTATTAACAATACGATGCGTGATAATAATACAGGATTTATCACACATTGCTTTAATATTTCGCAAAATTTGAAGTTCTGTTATATCATCTAATGCACTTGTAGCCTCGTCAAAAAGAAGAATGGGTGCATCACAACAAAACGCCCTTGCTATAGCTATTCTTTGGATTTGACCTTCGCTAAGACCAATTCCATTTTCTCCAATTTCGGTATCCAGTCCATTCTCCAGAGATGATATGAAATCCCAGGCACATGCTTTTTTTGCTGAATCCACAATTTTTTCTTCTGAAATATCCGTATGAGGAAAAGTAATATTTTTTCTAATGGTTCCAGAAAGAAGCATATTTCCTTGGGGCACATATGCAAACAAATCTCGTGTTTTAGAATCAAGCTGAATTTTACTATGATTAAACATGGCAGTCACTTCGCCCGACTCAGGTGAAAGAAGTCCAAGAAGTATTTTAAAGAAAGTGCTTTTTCCAATTCCGGATAATCCACGAATAACAGCAATTTCACCTCTTGTTAGTTCAAAGTTAGCACAATCTAAAACAGATTCGTTACCATATGAAAACTTAATGTTTTTTACTGCAAGAGATTTGAACTCATTTGCATTCATTTTTTTCTCAATTTGATTATCAGAACAATCAGAATATAGGTCTTCAATTTCTACAACGCGTTCTATGGATGCAAATGCAGCATAAAATTTTGTTATAGTTCCAGAAATATTTTTAAACGGTGTCTGTATAGAACCAACGAGTTGTATTATGGCAGCAAAAGCCCCAACAGTTAACAATCCACTTTTTATTTTATATGCACACCATGCTACTGAAAAATAGTATGCAGCCGTAATAGATATAAAATATAAAACATTTACAAACACGCGAATATATCCGCGCTTCATATTAAGCTTATAATTATTGTCTTGTAATTCATTAACCTGATCAGCAGAGAAATCTTCGCCACAAAAACTCTTTACTGCAACAATGTTCTGAATACACTCTTGCATAAACGAGCTTATTAAACCATCACTTTGGCGACAATGCTTATGTACTCTTTTAATCTTTTTTCCATACAGAATAGATGTGACCATAATGATAGGTCCAAGTAGAATACAAAACCATGATAAAGTTGAGTCAATACGATACATCGCAACAAAGCCAAAAACTATACTTGCGATTAGTGATACAACCTGGGGAATAGTATCAATAACATTGGTAATTATTATATTAATATCATTCGTAAGTCTATTGACTAATTCACCCGAATGAAATTTACTTATCTCAATATATTTACGTGTTAGTGTTGTGCGAAAAAGTTTATCTTGCAGATGGTTCTTATATTTAGCACGAATTCTTATGTCATACAATGTATAAATCGCCTTTAATGAAATCTGAATAATCAGCAAAAAAATTATTTTAAGCACAATGTCAGTTAAATTTGTATCGTTTTTTCCTGTAGCAGAATCAAGCAGTTCCATTGAAATAACAGCAAATTTAACGGTTATAAAAGATAACGCTATACCAATTATAGTTAGAAGTGTTACTGATACTAATATTTTCTTGGAGTTGGATATTAACCATCCAAATGATGTTTTGCTTCTGTTCACGGTTGCCTCCTAAAAAAGCCGATATAACAAATAAATGATGCAACAGTTTACCAATAGCACCTGTGCATCATAATATAAAATACATAGCGGTTTATTATTATAATATTATACTCTAAAACGGCTAATATGTCAACTTTTGCATGTAAATAATGTTAAAACACATTTACTTTTTACTATTAATTTGGAACATACACAAAGCAGTAACAGAAATTAATCCACCAAACATCATGCCAAGAATAAAAACAAAAAATATCATAAAATCACCTCCTGATTCACAAAAAGGATGCCCTAAAAAGGCATCCTTTAATACAAGTTATTTATTAATGACCAACAGATTTTAGCATATCAACAAACGAGATTCCTAATGCGTTTGAAATTGTTTTTGCTTCGCTCATATAAAAATCTCTTCCGTTTTCCTCATAATCAGATATAAAGGAAACATCAAATCCGGTTTTTTCTGACAAATCTTCTATCGACAGTTGTTTTTCATTTCTGATTTTCTTAAAATAATTGGAAACAACAAATCCCAAACTATTTTCACTATTTTTCATATCATCATCTCCTAATAATATTTTATCACAAATTTTCCATTTTTCAATCAAATAAGTAAGCGTTTGCTCAACTTTGTTGACATTGTACAGTTTACAGTAAGCAAAATTGATTCTGTTTAACAATGTATTATTACGAGATTTGCTGATAAAATATTTTACAAGTATAAAACAAAAGGAGAATGCAAAATACATTCTCCTTAGTCTGTTACTATGCAATATTCCTATTAAGCTTCCACATGCCTCGCCCGGTATGAAGGAAGTGTGAAGGATAGCATTGCAAGGTTTGGCGGATTTTTTCTTTCCACCATTTATTCGATTTTGTCTTTTCGTGATTTTCGATCTGTTCGTATAGATATGAAAGCGGAACTTCAGAAGTACACTCCTCAAGAACCGAAGCGATAACATCTTTCCATGACGCTTCTTTTATATCTCGTATATCGGTAATAAACTGCTTTGCGGCAATAACCGGAATAATGAGAGAGTTATCCTTGCGAACTATCATCACATATTCGTGCAGAATCGGGATAAAAGAACCGCTGTAATTGGTGTTATCTGAAAAACAATTATGCTGGGCTTTTATAATGATGTTCTCAAGAGAGCCCGGCTTAACTATCTCAGACAGCATGCTGTACAGCTTACCTTTTTTCTTTATATCTCCCATAAGGACTGCCATACGACCGCCTTTTTCAAGAGATGCAAACTGCTTCATCATAGCGTAGTTCATAGCTTCAACGAAGCTTTCCCAGTCCTGTATCCTGGACAAATCAAATTGCATCGGATTATATCCATACCGATTTTCAACATCAGATGCTTTATACATAACATCCGAGTATTTTATAATATCCCAGTATGGAGGATGCCAAAAGATAAACTCAGGGCGTTCCTGAATTTCACAATTCATAATGTCAAACCCACTGTGCAAATCATAAAGACGGCTTTTGATACCGCATTTATCTGCCGCAGCCCTGGTTGTTCCGCTACCGCACATATAATCGCAGATTTCAACGGGCTTAAAGAATCCTATCAGGTCCTCAATAAGCTTCGGAGAACAATTTCCGCGATAACGGTTGTTACCACCTTCACCACGTTCCGGGTATGACACGATACTGGTTAATTTACGACTGTTACTCATTTTTCTTTCCCTCCATGGGCGTAATGAGATGTCGTGTACGTCTGTAAATCTTCTGCATATCAAAACCGCAACCACGTTCAAACGGAATAAAAGTCATATCCCATAGCGGTCTCCTAATTAAAAGACCGGGTATCAGCACTCCATCATCATTGTAAAAAACATAATAAACGGTTATTTTGCAAAGATATCTACAATACAGAGTCATTCCTATAAAAAAGAGAATTATCCAAATAAAATCCATAAATGTCACCCCCAGAATTACCACGGAACCCAATTGTCTTCTATATTTGCCGTGCGTCTTGTGGTGCATTCTTCTTCTGAATAAACCTCATATTCGGTTTCATAAAGCAAAAGTGCTTCTGATTCCAGTGTCGAATCGACATCGTATGGAGAACGATAAATTTTCGTGATCTCCTTTGTCCTGACGTTTACCTCACACGGAGTAATTACCTTTGAGCCGTCTTCCCATTTTGTCACATAATATGCATGTTGTGTAACCAAATCGGGATTGCGCTCTTTCATGATACGATTGTACTCACGAAGCCTGTATCTGATAATCAAAGTAGAAATCAATGATACGAGAATTAATGAAAGTGTATTTGTTATCAAAAACATATATCCACAGTCGTTCTTTGATAAATCAACTGCGTATATTTCCATCAATCCTATACCCAATGTGAGATACAAGTAGGTTTTAAGATTAAGATCTCCGCAAGATTTTGTACGGAGTAATTGTCTGATTTGAGGCAGGTAGCCAAATGCTAATATTAAGCCTCCAACCAATTGTAGAAAATCAAAAAAAGTCATAGTGGGACCTCCTTAATTAAAATGGTAATTCGTCTTGATACAACCGTTCTTTGCGACGGTTTTTTATGTATTTAACGGGATGCATATTCAACCTAAGACTGCGATATGTATATGTTTTCTGGCAGTCAAAGCAGGTTAATGTTGTCCCGTATGAAATAAAGAATAGGCTTGTTCTGCAGTAATCGCCATATTGTTCAACACGATGCTCGTGAAGACAGATTTTAGGGATTTGCATTACTATCAGCTCCTTTTGCCATCGAAACAGCTTTATCAACTAACCGATGTCCTATTTCAGAAATGCTTTCCCAATACGAAGAATGGAAACAGTCGTTTTTGTCCAAAGCGTCGCTGATATACTCAGGCAAATTCGGATCATTAATAAGCATCTGGTACTGTTCATCTGAGAGATGTTTTAGCTCCTCCCAAGGCTCAATTTGCTTGATAAAGTCAGCAATGCGTGCTTCATCAATTTTCATATCCGCAACAATTTCCATAAACGCATCAGAAAGACATAATTCCTTTTCTTCAACTGAAATGATGAAGTGGTATTCGCAATGACTTCCATTGACATAACATTCGTAAGAATCTGTACCACCTTCCTCAACGAACTGGCTGTTACATCCAAGATCGGCAATTATACCATTGTTAGCTTCGATACCAAGCCGTAGCTTAAATTCGCGGATAGCTTCATCACGGCTTGCAAACAAATCTGTTGAATAACCATATTCATCATTGTTAGCCCAATCTTCGGTAAGCGAATAAACTGTAATCAACTTCTGTCCTTTTCGCTTCTCAGAAGTTGAAAAAATCATTTCTGGCGACATTGCAACATAATCAAGTGCAATATCCTCCATATTTTTTTCTTCACCATAAAGCTGAGAAAAGCGTTTCTCAAATTCCATAATGTCTTCAGGAAGCAACGGAGCATCAAATTGACAGTATATATCAGGGGTATCGTTTTCGGTTTCTTTATCATCTCCGTCTCGGATTTCAACTATCACACCGACAAGCCCCTCATACTCACTTTGGTTATTAGCCGCAATCTGCTCACCAATGGTGTAAGTAATGCCATCATACTGAAAGGTTTCACCCTTGTTTAATAAAATCATCTCCAGACACCTCCTTATACGTGACAATCTACACCGACAATGACGGTTTCGTCAGGTATGGAGTCAACAAACGCATCCAATTTCCTGCGCCATTCGATGTAGTATTTCTTTTGGAGCTTGTTGTAGCGTTTTCTGCTTTTTTTATGTC
>JAZREA010000026.1:0-115941 GCA_045660545.1 Clostridia bacterium
GTTCCTCATTCCAGACATACAACCATCCTGCGAGAGGACGTTTTAAAGCACAAGGAGCTTAAAATCCTTTCTTCATCCGAGGAGGCGGGGGTTTACGTCATATCTACCGATAAGGGCCGACAGATTTTCGTAACGGGCCATTCGGAGTACGATGCAGACACGCTTAAAAACGAGTACCTGCGCGACAAAAACGCTAACCTTCCGATAGAGTTGCCGAAGAATTATTTCCCAAATGATGACGATTCCAAGGACCCTGTCGTTTCGTGGAGAAGCAGCGCAAACCTTTTATACTCAAACTGGCTGAACTATTTCGTATATCAGGTAACACCTTACGATATTAATGAAATTAAATAACTTATGTTAATTAAAGAGGCTGTAGCAAAGTGTGATATCATTTTGTTACAGCCTCTTTTTTTGGTGCAGACGAAAAATAGCGCAGATTGGACAAACTGAGCGAAAGCAAGCTTTTTGCCTTGCTTTCGGAGACCCGAAGGCGTACGAGGGTACGTCGAGAGGCGAAGTTTGTTCAAAACACAATGCAATTAAAAAGAAGAAATTCGTTATTCTGGCGAATTTCTCCCTTAAAAGCAATATCATTTCATCTGTTGATGCTAAGCAAAGAGCCTTTAACAAACATTTTGCGCATTGTGTGTTATGCACATTTTTCTACAGCCCCATTTTTATTGACAATTAATGCTTTATTATGGTAAAATATTTAGGATGTGTAAATCGTAAGGAAAGGCAAGGGATATTAATATGGGACTAACACTTACTGAGAAAATTTTAAAGGCTCACGTCGTAGACGGCGAGTTTGTAAAAGGCAAAGAGATAGGTATTAAAATTGACCAGACTCTCACACAGGACGCCACAGGTACTATGGCATACCTCGAGTTTGAGGCTATGGGTGTACCAAGAGTTAAGACAGAGCGTTCTGTGGCTTATATAGACCACAACACACTTCAAAACGGCTTTATGAATATGGACGACCACCGCTACATCGGCTCTGTTGCTAAAAAGCACGGTATCTATTTCAGCCGTCCCGGTAACGGAATCTGCCATCAGGTTCACTTAGAGCGCTTTGGCGCACCGGGCAAGACTCTAATCGGTTCTGACAGCCACACACCGACAGGCGGCGGCCTTGGTATGATAGCTATCGGCGCGGGCGGTCTTGACGTTGCGGTTGCGATGGGCGGAGGAGCGTACTACATTACATATCCTCAGATTGTCAAGGTTAATTTAACAGGCAAGCTCAGCTCCTGGTGTGCTGCAAAGGATGTAATTTTAGAGGTTCTTAAAAGGCTTTCTGTAAAGGGCGGCGTAGGCAAGGTTATCGAATATTGCGGAGAGGGCGTTAAGACACTTTCCGTTCCCGAACGTGCGACTATTACAAACATGGGCGCAGAGCTTGGCGCTACTACTTCAATCTTCCCGTCCGACGAGGTTACAAGGGCGTTTTTAAAGGCGCAAAAGAGGGAAGAGGTTTATGTAGAACTTTCTGCTGATGCAGACGCAGTATACGACGAGGTTATGGACATTGACCTTTCTAAAATAGAGCCTATGGCTGCGTGTCCACATTCACCTGATAACGTAAAGAGCGTTAATGAAATAGGCAAGATGAAGATAGACCAGGTTTGTATCGGTTCTTGTACAAACAGTTCGCTTTTGGATATGCTTAAAGTTGCGCATATCTTAAAGGGCAAGACTGTGCACCCCGACGTTTCGCTTTCGATTGCACCGGGGTCTAAACAGGTGCTTAATATGCTTGCGCAAAACGGTGCGTTGTCAATTTTGATTGATGCGGGCGCAAGAATTTTGGAAAGTGCGTGCGGCCCGTGTATCGGTATGGGCCAGTCTCCTAATTCCGGCGGTATTTCCCTTCGTACTTTTAACAGAAACTTCGAGGGACGCTCGGGTACCAAGGACGGCCAGATTTACCTTGTTTCTCCGGAAGTTGCTGCTATCTCTGCGGTTACAGGTGTGCTTACCGACCCGCGTGAACTTGGAGAAATGGCAGAATTTAAGCTTCCTGACGAGTTTATAATCAACGACAATATGATAGTAGAGCCTGCGAAGGAAGAGGATATGGACAAGGTCGAGATTTTACGCGGCCCGAACATCAAACCATTCCCCGAAACACAGCCGCTTGAAAATAAAATCGAGGTTAAATGCTCGTTAAAGGTTGGGGACAACATCACAACCGACCACATTATGCCTGCGGGCGCCAAGATTTTACCGCTTCGTTCCAATATACCTGAAATTTCAAAATATTGTTTTTCCGTATGCGACGAGTCGTTCCCGCAAAGAGCTAAGGAGCTTGGTAAAAGTATCATAGTCGGTGGCTCCAACTACGGACAGGGCTCTTCAAGAGAGCACGCGGCTTTGGCTCCGCTTTATTTAGGGGTTAAGGCTGTAATTACAAAGTCGTTTGCAAGAATCCATCGTTCTAACCTTATAAATGCGGGTATAGTTCCGTTTGTGTTTGCTAACGAGGCTGATTACGACAAGATTTCGCAGGGCGACGAGCTTTCTATGGACAATGTAATTGACGCAATCAAAAAAGACGGCACTGCAAAGCTTAAAAACCTTACAACAGGAGAAGAGTTCACTGTTGTATGCGAACTTAGCGAAAGAGCTAAGGAAATTGTAATAGCAGGCGGACTTTTAAGCTATACCAGAGAAAAATTAAAATAATTCAAGGAGAAATATCTATGCAGAAAATACCTATGACCACTCCTCTCGTTGAGATCGACGGCGACGAGATGACCAGGATAATATGGAAGATGATTAAGGACATCTTAATCACACCATATGTTGATTTAAAGACAGAGTACTACGACCTTGGCCTTGAAAACAGAAACGCAACCAACGACCAGGTTACGATAGATTCAGCCGAGGCTACAAAGAGGCTTGGTGTCGCTGTTAAATGCGCTACAATCACGCCAAACGCCGACAGAATGAAGGAGTATTCTCTAAAAGAGATGTGGAAGTCGCCTAACGGCACAATTCGCGCTATTTTGGAAGGAACTGTTTTTAGAACACCTATAATCGTAAAGGGCATTACTCCGTATATCCCTACATGGACAAAGCCGATTACTATCGCAAGACACGCTTACGGCGATATTTATAAAGCCGTTGATATGCGAGTGGAAAAGGGAAGCAAGTGCGAACTGGTTTGCACAAAGGACGGCCAGGTTACTAAGGAGACAATTTTTGACTTTGCGGCTACTGACGGTATTATCTGCGGTATGCATAACAAGGACGATTCTATAAAGAACTTTGCGAGAAGCTGCTTTAATTTTGCACTCGACACAAAGCAGGACCTTTGGTTCTCGTCCAAGGACACTATTTCCAAAAAGTACGACCACAGGTTTAAGGACATCTTTGCCGAAATTTATGAGTCTGAATACAAATCCCGCTTCGAAGAAGCCGGCATAGAATATTTCTACACACTAATCGACGACGCAGTAGCGCGTGTAATCCGTTCAAACGGCGGCTATATCTGGGCGTGCAAAAACTACGACGGCGACGTTATGAGCGATATGGTGGCTACGGCGTACGGAAGCCTTGCTATGATGACATCTGTTTTGGTTTCTCCGACAGGTGTTTACGAATACGAGGCTGCACACGGCACAGTTCAGCGCCATTATTATAAGCACCTAAAAGGCGAAAAGACTTCTACAAACAGTGTTGCCACACTCTTTGCATGGACAGGCGCTCTTAAAAAGAGGGGCGAGCTTGATGGCAACGCGGCGCTTTGTGAATTCGCCGATAAGCTTGAAAAAGCGACTGTAGCGACAATAGAGGAAGGTGTTATGACAGGCGATATGTTCGCTATTTCCACTTTGGAAAACAAGAGGAAGGTAGACACCGAGGAGTTTTTGGTAGAGGTTGGAAAGAGACTTCAAGCTTCATTGTAATAAGTTAATAAATTAAAAAAGACGATATGTCGTTTGACATATCGTCTTTTGCTTTATCTTCTTAACTTGTCTTTAAGCGGGTATATAAACAGCGTAACCAATACTCCCGATAAAACTGCGGACCAAAACTGGTTGGCACCAAAGGTGTAATTTATCGGAGTGTTAATGTTTAAAAATCCTAAAAGGAACTTTCCGATTACTAAAAACTGCATCTCAAAACGCAAAAGGGAAGAAACTAAAATCGAAACACCCCACGTAAAGAATCTTTGCCATGGCGAACGGCTGGCGAAAATCTGAAAGGCGACTGTGTAAACAGTTATAAAAAGAATGTTGCTGATAGCTATTACAGCGGAAATCGCGACAGGCAAGCTTAATATCCCGGTAAACTTTAATATAAAAGGCACGATTACAACAATTGTAACAGCAGGCGCGGTAGGAAGAAGCATAACTGCCAATATAAATAAAATGCAACTGATAGTGTCGGACCAAAACTGACCTATGTACACGGACAAAGCCGACGAAAGTATTGATAAAATCAAGATGAGGAATGTGCAGAGGATTTCGCGTTTGGTATTTTTCATAACCAAAACCTCTTTCTTACATAAATTTATGGACTCCTCCTTGGGTTAGTGTTTACATTCTACAACAAAATATACAATATGTCAACAGCGGGCAAAAACCGACGCTAAATAGTCTTTTTAGGAGTAATTTGTGAAATCACGATACCAATAAATACAAAAAGGCATCCTATGTACGCGCTTGGAGTCAATACCTCTTTTAATATAACGGCACATCCAAGTGCACAAAACACCGATTCAAGCGAAAGAATAATCGCAGCCTCCGTCGGCTCGGAATTTTTCTGACCGATAATCTGCAAGGTGTATGCAATCCCTGACGACATAATTCCCGCGAACAATATAGGTGTCGCTGCCGCAAGTATATTTTCGGCAGAGAAGCTTTCGAGTTCAAAGAAAGGTACTAAAATCAGGTTTAACAAAGAACATGTAAGAAACTGAATAAGGGAGTACTTAATAGCGCTTACCTTGTCTATAAAGCTGTCTATCGCAAGAATGTGAAACGCCCAGAAAAAAGCGCCAATTAAAAGCAAAAGGTCGCCTAACTCAATAATAGGAGTACCAACTATACTTATAAGATATAGTCCTCCAACGGCAAGTATAGCCCCAACCCAGGTGTTAAGATGTGCCTTTTTACCTATAAATATTCCAAATATCGGGACTAAAACTGTGTATATCCCGGTTATAAAGCCTGCCTTGCTGGCCTGAGTGTTGATGTTTATGCCAATCTGTTGAAGCGTTGAGGCGATAAACAGTATTACCCCGGTAATAACCCCGTATTTTAGAGTGCTTTTAAGCTTTTTGGTGTCTTTTAAGTCGTGTCGTTCAAATATAAACGTAACGGGAACTAATGAAAGCGCCCCAAGCATAAAGCGAATCCCGTTAAATGTAAATGAACCTATGTATGACGAAGCGTCTTTTTGAGCAACAAACGCCAACCCCCAAATAAGCGCAGTTAAAATCAGCATCATGTTTGAAACAAAACGTTTTTTCATAAAAATAACTCCTTAGTAAACTTAATTTACATTGTACCATTTTTGACAAAATAATGCAATAGCCACGACTTTCTAATAACATAAAAAAGGCGGTGATTATTCACCGTCTTTTTTAAATTTCCGCCCAGTTAGCGGGGTAGGTAAAGTACAAAAACCTCGCAAACCCGTCTACCGAAAACTGTATTTTAGAGTCCTTGGGAATTAAAACAACTTCGCCTGCTTTTGCGGTAGTTTTAACACCGTTTGAAATAATGTTCAGCTCTCCTGATATGACGTAGTCTATTTCGTCGTATTTAAGGTGCCAGTCGAATGTGGAGTTAGTCATTTCCATAATTCCGCACCCAAGCCTTGGGCTTTCGGATAGTGTAAACAAATCGTGAGTGTACACCCTGTCGCCCGGATTTTTAGTGTCCAGCCTGTCTGCCTCGCTGACTGCGATATTTGGAACAGGTACGGATATAATGCCGCCCGACCCAAGCCTTTGGCATATTATATCTCGTATGAGCTTTTCAAGCTCTTTTTTTTCAATGTTCATTTTTTGTCTCCTTGTGTAGGATTTTCTTTGCGATAAACATTGCAAGTAAAGCACCGCTTATGCCCGATATAAGCTTACTTACAATCATCGGCACAATCATTTGTGAGTCGTACCCTGCTGTAAAGCCCAAATGGTCGCCAAAGACGAATGCGGCCGAAACCGCAAAGGCAACGTTTATAATCTTGCCTCTGTTATCCATATCCTTCAACATCTGAAACATCGGGATACTGTTTGCGAGGCTTGCGATTAACCCTGCCGCCGCAACGTCGTTCATTCCCATAAGGTGCCCAAGCTTCATAAGAGGCTTGTTAAAGACCTTTGTAATCACCTTTACAAGCGGAAAGGCGCCGGCGAGCACGATTGATATGTCAGCTACTATCTCAAAGCCGTCGGAGATTGGGTTCATACCCTTTATTATCTCAATTCCTGTAAGGGCGTTTACAATCCCTGCTATAAGGCCGACGGTTATAACAGCAACAATAAACTTGCCAAACCAGGTAAAGCCTGTTATCATAGCCCTTTCAAATTTCCAAAGACCAAGTGAGATTACAACAGCAATAATAATTATCGGGATTAAGTTTCTTATAACCATCATAACAGGAAATCCTGCGATAACCCCTCCAACAAAAGAACCAATAGGTATTGTTATAACACCTGCAAGCACACCTGTTGCCAGGTACTTTCTGTCTGATTCTTTAATGATACCAAGAGCGACGGGTATCGTAAAGACGATGGTCGCACCAAGCATAGCGCCGATTATCAGTCCGCCGAACTTACCTGCTTCGGCGCTTGACGCAAGCTCTGCCGCCAAAGGCGCGCCGCCCATGTCGTTTGCGAGTATAGTTCCCGCAAACATAGCGGGGTCAGCACCTAAGAAGTTGTAAACCGGAACTACAACAGGCCGAAGAAGATTAGCAATAACAGGCGAAAGGGCGATTATGCCGACCATAGAAATAGCCAAAGACCCAATCGCAAGTATACCCTCCTCAAACTGCTCACCAAGCCCGAACTTGTTCCCGATTATTCTGTCGATTGCGCCCAACACGGCGAAAACCACCATAATATAAATTATAATACGGTCTATACTCATATAAGTTCATCCTCGTTAAAGTTATTTGTTTCAAGTGAGTCTACGATTCCGACAATCGCAGCGTCACTTGTGGAATTGGAAACCATTCTGGCGGTGCTTCCTGTACATATTAAGACCAGGTCGCCACATCCTGCGCCGATTTGGTCTGTTGCGACTATTGTTTGTTCGTTTGTTTTTATAACCATAAGCTTTTTTCCTGATAATGCCTCGTGCTTTTTTGTTGCCCAGACGTTCCCTACAACTCTGCCTATCAGCATATTTGTTCAGTCCTTATTATACGGATGTTTTTTTCTCTTGCGATGTCGTGCGCAAGAGGTGTTATAATTGTGCCTTTGTCAATGGTTATTGTATCTTCTAAATGATTTTCAATATCTTTTGCGGTTAAAATACATGTTTTTTTCGTATTATTAGTATTGGTTTTTACACTGTCGACAAACAAAACGCCAAGCTCTCTTAACATTTTTGCATAGCCTTCGTACAGCTTGTACAGACCTTTGTTGTTTGTCTTTTTATATTCCAAAGCGTCGTTTAAAATAACCACCGGCTTGTTCTTAATAAGCGCATCAGTAAGGTCTGTTTTTAATCCAAGTGCTGATTTTGTGAGCATTTCGTTGTCCAAAAAGCTGATAATCAAAATGTCGTATTCTTCATAAATCGGAGACAGTGTAAAGCTGTCGCCTATACAGTGGGTACCGCCAATGACCGCTGCCCTCTTCATTGTATTATAAGACCACGACAGTCGGCACTAAACCCGCAGGCGTTAGCTTCGTCGTAGTCTATGTGCAGCGAGGTAGAGAATTTCTCGCTCACTCTTACGGGTATGTCCTCGAATATTACCGGTCTTTTTGCAAAGACCTTGATTTTTACTGTGTCGTTGTCTTTGGTGTTAAAGCGCCTTGCGTCCTTGGGTGTCATGTGTATATGTCGCTTTGCCACTATAACTCCCTCTTTTACATCGATTGATGCAAGGGAGGAAGACAGCGTACACCCCGGGGTATCTTTCGTGTCGCCGCTAAGCCTTATCGGTGCGTCAATTCCTAAGACTCTTGCGTCAGTCATAGAGACTTCTATTTGAGTTTTGCTTCTACAAGGGCCTAAGATTGCGACGTTTCTGATAACACCCTTGGGACCGGTAATTGTAACTCGCTCTTCGTAGGCATATTGCCCGGGTTGCGACAATTCTTTTTTTACTGTAAAGGTATATCCCTTGCCAAACAAAATATCTGCATCCTGTCGGCTCAGATGCACATGCCGCCCCGACGCTTCAACAAGGACAGACATTTTAGCCTTTATTTCGTTTACTATTGAATTTATAATTTCTTCATTTATGACAATCAGTCCTTTTTGTATAATCCTGCTAAAAATTTACACATCATTATCCATAGGGCAGAGGAAAGTCTGTTTAGCGACTGTATAATGTCGTTTCTTTCTACATTTTTGTTTGCATCCTTAAACGCGTTATAGGCAACAAGCTCTGCCTTTCGCGTGATGGTTCTTAGTCGGTTTAGTAGCGCAACAACTTTTCCCTGCTTGTACGAAGGGAGGAAGTGGCTTATCCCGTAGTGTTTCGTGGAATGATGTGAATGTTCCCTAAGCTCGTCTGCACTAAGTCCGATAAGCTTGTATTCTCCAAGCCTTTCGCCCGTAATCTCTGACTTTATAAGCAACCTTACAAGCTTAATTATCTCCTCAAGCTCGTTTACTATTTCCATATACCCCAGCTCATCAATAATCGTCTGCGCGTAAACAATCTCCGACTCTAAATGGTCCAGCACTCCTCTGTACTTGATAACGGGGTGGTCTTTGAAAACAAGAATGTTGCCCCTAAGATGTGTCATATGCTCGGGCTTGTTTAAAATAACCCCGCCAAACACGGTTTCGTACCGCTTTTCTTCTTTGCTTATAGGAGCAGCGGATTTGACTATTCTTATGTTTTTGTCGTTTAAATATTCAATCGCAGAAGGTGTAAAGAGCTGACTTTCCGTGACTCTTATCTCGCCCTTGGGCGCGATTTTGTTGTCGTTTATAAGCCTTTTTACCTCGGTTTCGTTGATTAACTCCATAAAACGCGCCTCCGTGTGCCTTTATTGTTGAGAGCCTTTTGGTAAGATGTTGTCGACCTCTGTGTGTGGTCTTGGTATAACGTGCACTGCAATCAGCTCACCAACTCTTTCTGCTGCGGACGCTCCTGCGTCTGTTGCGGCCTTTACTGCGCCCACATCTCCGCGTACCATAACTGTAACCAGTCCGCTGCCTATCTGTTCTTTACCTACGAGTGCAACGTTTGCGGCCTTTACCATTGCGTCCGCCGCCTCGATAGCACCTACAAGTCCTTTTGTTTCAATCATACCTAATGCGTTTGTACTTGGCATTATAATTACCTCCGTTTATATTAATTTTTTCATTACAGAATTTACTATATAGTCTATTGTGTCCTGATTTATATCTTTAATGCGAAAATTGCTTTCACAGCTTTTGTCCTGTCTGATTTTGTCAAGCTCTCTTGTTCCAAAGGCGACCCTTTTAATGTTAATAAGGTCGTGAGGAGAGATGTTGTTCGAGGTCGAGCTTCCTCCCGAGGCTCCGCACCCGAGAGTAAGTGCGGGAAAAAGGTTTGTAGTACCGCCTATTCCTCCGACAGAGCCGGGCGAATTTACAATAATTCTCGACGCAGGCACTTCCTTTGCAAAGCGCTTTATAAGCTCCTCGTCGTTACAGTGCATAATAAAGCTGTGGCCGATTCCTTCGAAGTTTAAAATTTCAATGCACCTTTGTAAAATCTCATCCGTTGATTCCTCGGCGTAAAGTGCTAAAACAGGAGCCAGCTTTTCTTGTGAATACGGGTGTTTTTCGCCGACCGATGTTTCACAAGCCACCAGCACACTGACATTTTGCGGTACGTTTGTAAGTCCGGCAATATCGGCAATATGCTTTGCAGTTTTGCCGACGATTTCGGGATTCATTTTACCTTTTTTAAAGAGTATTTTTGCCAGTTTCTCGGATTCGTCCTTGTTCATAAGGTAGGCGCCGTTTTCTAAAAGCGCAGACTTTACGTCTTCTAAAATACTTTTTTCTACAATTATAGATTGTTCCGATGCACATATTGTTCCGTTGTCAAAGGTCTTAGACTCAATAATGCATTTAATTGCATTTTTGACGTCGTAGCCTTTGTCGATAAAGGCTGGTCCGTTGCCTGCTCCAACGCCGATTGCAGGCGTGCCGGAGGAGTAGGCGGCCTTTACCATTCCGGGCCCGCCGGTTGCTAAAATAAGGTTAGTGTCTTTGTGCCTCATAAGCTCGTTTGTCGCCTCGATAGTAGGTATGCTTATGCACGATATCGCTCCGTCAGGCAGCCCTGCTTCGAGAGCGGCAGGGTATATTACTTTTATCGTTTCTAAAATACAGTTTAGTGCCTTAGGGTGTGGAGAAAATATTATCGGATTTGCGCTTTTAATTGCTATCATAGCCTTGTATATTACAGTAGAAGTCGGGTTTGTCGAAGGGATGATACCTGCTATAATTCCCACAGGAGTTGCAAACTCCATAACCTTGTTTTCCTTGTCTTCGCCTATTAGTCCAACAGTTTTCATGTTGCAGATGGCGTCATAAACCATTTTGGAGGCGAAGAGGTTTTTAACCGTCTTGTCCTTTGTGTTTCCAAATCCCGTTTCCGAAACAGCGAGTTCCGCAAGCCATTTCGCGTTCGCCTCGCCCGCTTTTGATATTGCGTGTACTATTTTATCAATCTCCGACTGGCTTAATTTTGCCAGTTTTTCTTTGGCCTCACAGGCGTTTTTGATAAGCTTTCTCACCTGTTGTATAGAGGCCAGGTCTTTATCCGTCAATTCCATTTTCAATCTCCTTTTTGGGCGAGTTTGTCATAATCGTTGTAATAAGGTCGTCTTTTTTAGCGGTCTTTAAAAACTGCTCGTCTGTTTTAATCTGCATAGCGTTTATAAGGTTTTTAAGGTCGGCGTTTGTCCGTGAACGCAGGTCGTCTTCGGTAAGGTGTACCGTATCGCTTTTTTGAACCTTATTTTCTGTTGAATGTTGCTTTATAAGACCTTTTAAAAGCTGTGTGTCGTACCTTGGTATGATGTGCGTGGTTCTTAGCACGCCCACTTCTTTTGCTGCGTCCGCGCCTGCCTCAATAGCCGAGCGTATCGCCGACACGTCGCCTACAAGCTGGACTGTCATAATACCGCTTCCGACCTTTGTTATGCAGCTTAGTTTTACGTTTGCCGCCTTTAAGGCTGCGTCTGCTGCGGTAATTGCCGTGGGGCATCCAATAACTTCAATTAACCCAAGTGCTCTTTGGTTTTCACTCATATCTGATATTCACCTCCGCAATATTTTCAACCGCCTGCGCAAAGGCTGAGCAGGCAGCAAAGCAGGCAGACTGTGTACCTGTTAAAAGACCTCCGCCATAGTTAGTCTCGCTCGGCGGATTAAAGTACGAAACGATTTTTACATCCGCTGCTTTTAACGCAGCATCAAGTCCGTAGACTGCTTCAAGAGGTGGTGCAATAAGGTATGCCAGCGCCTCGCCTTGCTCTATATTTGCGACGGAGGAAAGGTAGCTGCCTGTTCTTGAAACTGTATGTGCGTAGTAGTTTATGCTGTTGTCGTCGTTTGCGCTTATGAAGCAGTCCCCGTTTTTAAAATAGTCTTCGACGGCCTTTATTCCGCTTCGGACTTCGGCAGGGCTTGCGCCTCCCAATATTCCGATTACCTCTCCTGCAAGCTTTGTTGATGCGTTGCCTGCTCCGGCGTACATAGACCTTGCGTATACTACGTCAACGTCAGAAGCTTTTGTCGCCTCGTCAAGAGCCGTGTAGAGTACGTCGTCAGAGTCTGCGGTAATTATTCCGATGCACCTGTACTTTTCGTCAACACCCATTTCCTTTGAAAGCTGAGGGCTTAGGTTGGCTATAACTCTTACGCCTAAAATATTTGCTCTTAATTTTTCGTGTTTCATATTTTCACCTCAATCAGCGTGCGTCTCTAAGGTCAATTCCCGAGGCCTTTTTGTCGAGCATTTTTTTAATAAGCTCTGCTGTGTGCGCCCCCGCCTCTACGGCGGTTGTGCCGCCCTTGTGGATGTTGGATATAACAGTTCTCTTTGACTCGGGTATGCCGATTTTTGGCTTGTAGGTGATGTACGCCGACATAGACTCGGCGGTAACAAGCCCCGGTCTTTCGCCAATTAATATACATATAACGTCTGCGTTTGTAATTTCGCCAATTGCGTCCATAGAGCCCACTCTTGCGTATTTTACAAACAAAACGGGAGGTACGTCTATGTTGTAGCCCGAAAGGCCCTGAACAATTGCAGGAATCATATCCTCCACATTTGCCTCAACAGCGGAGGAGGATAGCCCGTCCCCTACAACTATTAAAACTTTGGGGTTTGAGCCACAGGTTTTTTTAATTACCTCTTGCTCTTTTGTGTCAAAGCGCCTGCCCAGGTCGGGACGGGTTAAATATTCGTCCTTGTCCTTGCAAAGAGTTTGTACAAAGACAAACTTGTTTTTCTCTATAAACTCCTCGGACACGTCGTTAAATATTGTGTCCTGTGCGGCGGCGTGGTCAGCCCTCATTCTAAGCTGAGTTTTTGTCATGTACCTTGCGCCCGCGTGCCCGACCCCAAGCCTTGCGGGGGTCTTTGACTTCATCTTTAAATATTCGTCTTTGTTTTTAGGGCTTTTTACCAAAAGAAGCTTTTTAAGCTCTATCTTTGTAATGTCTTCTATAAAGCCCGCTTCACCCTCGGTATGTGTAGGCTCACTAATTGGCTCGGTGTTCATGTTTTTAGTAACGTGTGGCTTTTGCGGGCTTTCTTTTAACACCATATCGTTTACCATATCTTCAATAAGCTTTCGAAGCTCGGTTTCAATCATCTTTTCATATCCTTTCTTTAAGATTAAAATAGAACGGACGCATCTCCTGCGAGTGCGGTAAGCTTGCCCTCCTCAGTTACAAACCCCATCTTTACAAGCCATTCGTGGAAAGGCTTTATAGCCGTAAGACCAAACATTTCTCTTAAAGCTGCGGTCTCGTGGTATCCTGTTGTCTGGTAGTTTAGCATAACGTCGTCGCCGTGTGGGATTCCCATAAAGTAGTTGCATCCCGCGCTTGTCAGCAGCACGGCTAAGTCCTCGATGGTGTTTTGGTCCGCTTTCATATGATTGGTGTAACAAGCGTCGCATCCCATAGGTATTCCTGTAAGCTTGCCCATAAAGTGGTCTTCAAGCCCCGCGCGGCTTACCTGCCTGCCGTCGTACAGATATTCAGGCCCGATAAATCCGACTACCGTGTTTACAAGGAATGGTTCAAAGCGCTTTGCAAAGCCGTAGCACCTTGCCTCCATAGTAACCTGGTCTGTGTCGTAGTGTGCCTCGGAGGAAAGCTCCGAGCCTTGTCCTGTTTCAAAGTACATTACGTTAGGGCCTTTGGCAGTACCTTCTGTCAGCGCTATGTTGCGTGCCTCTTCAAGCGTCTTTGCGTTAAAACCAAACGCAGTGTTGCCAAGCTCACTTCCCGCAATCGACTGGAAAATCAGGTCAGAAGGCGCTCCCCTTTTAATAGAGTCCATCTGCGTAGTTACGTGCGCCAGTACGCATGTCTGCGTGGGTATATTGAATTTTTGTTTTGTTTCTTCAAATCTGTTTAGGATTCTTGATACGCTCTCTACCGAGTCGTCAACGGGGTTGAGTCCTAAGACTGCGTCCCCGATTCCGTATGTCAGCCCTTCTAAGAGCGATATAGTTATTCCGTCGGGGTCGTCGGTCGGGTGGTTGGGCTGCAACCTTGCCGAAAGGGTACCTCTCTCGCCGATTGTTGTGTTGCAGTGTGCGGTTATGCTGATTTTACGAGCCGCATATATAAGGTCCATGTTTGACATAAGCTTTGCGACCGCCGCCACCATCTCGGACGTCAGCCCTCTTGATATACGCTTAATCATATCTTCTGTGGTGTCTTCACAAAGTATCCACTCTCTTAGCTCGCCTACTGTCATGTCCTTAATTTCGTTGTAAATTTTAAGGTTGACGTCGTCAATTATAATCCTTGTTACCTCGTCTTGCTCGTATGGTACGGCGGGGTTTTCGAACAAATCTTTAAGCCTTATTTCCGAAAGTACAACCTTTGCCGCCACTCTTTCCTCGGCAGTTTCGGCGGCGATTTTAGCCAGCTTGTCGCCCGATTTTTCTTCGTTTGCCTTTGCCATAACCTCTTTTAAGCTTTTAAATTCATAAGTATGACCAAAGAGCTTTGTTCTTAAAATCATTAAATACACTCCTTTAATTAAAAACTAATGTCTTAATCACAACTGCAATTGCGCTACCGTCCGCAACAGGATTTCCGATATCTATATAATCGCCGTTAGCAAGAGAAATTCCGTCAATACATATAATAGATTTTTTAAGCCTTATTTTTAGCGCTTGTCCAAGCGCCTTTGCGATGTCGTTTTCGGTAACAATAACCAATGGGTCCAGATTTGAAACCGAGCTTGCAATGCAGTCTGCGTACTTGTTAATTTCGTCAAATGTTGGTGGTTTTACTCCCTCAAAGGCGATTGCAAGAGTGTCAATACTGCTCTGCGTTTTGTACCAGTCGATTTTCTTTTTCAAAGCCTCGTCAAGATGATTTTCGTCCTCCGGGGTAAGCTTTAATACAGGCAGGTTTTTTATGGGTAACAGCTCTTTTGCGTACTCAATTGTGCTGCCGCTTATCTCTGTTGTGTGTATGCCTGCCCCTACGACTGTTGCGCGTATCGTTTCTTCGCCTTTTATAAGCTCGTATTTGTCTTTGAATGACGAGCAAAATATCGCCTTGCCCAAGAAAACCCCTATGTCACCGTACTTATACAGCTCGTTGTATTCCTGCTTGTAAACGTAATCGGACACACCGCCTGAGAAGCTTATGCAGTCAATTTTGTGGTCGGGTAAAATCCCCTTGTTTGTGACGAATGTGTCAAAGAGAGCGTCCCTTTTTAGTATGTTTGCGCCTTGCAGTAGCGCGGCTACCATAACGTCCGTTACTCTTTTTGCCTTTTCCTCGTCCAGCGTGTCGCCCACCTCGATAGAGGGGACAGCCCTTTTGACCTTTTCAGATATATAGGTAATCTTTTTGTCTTTATCTATCTTTACAAGACGCCCGCCGACGTCCATGCACCCTGTGTCGATAACCTCGCCGTCTTTAAAGAGGGCAAAGTTGCTTGTGCCGCCGCCTACGTCGATGTTCAGTACCGACTTTTTGTGCTTTTTTGAATATTCGCAGGCACCTGCACCTTTTCCTGATATGATGCTCTCAAGGTCCGGCCCCGCTGTCGCTACGACAAAGTCGCCTGCAAATCCGCTGAGCGTCTGCAATACTTCGCTCGCGTTTTCCTTTCTTGCTGTCTCTCCCGTTATGATAACGGCGCCTGTGTCGATTTGCTCCTTCTTTACGCCTGCACGGTGATACTCGTTTTCGATAATCGTTTTAATCGCGTCGCAGTCGATTGTTGAGCGGTTTAGAAGAGGGGTAAAGTATATAAGGCTTTTGTATGCAATCTTTTTGTCAGTTATGGCAATCTTAGGTACCGAAAAGCCCGCTGCCGTGTTTTTTACTGTGATTTTAGAAAACACAAGCTGGGTTGTACTGGTGCCGATGTCGATTCCTACGCTTAATAGTTCCTGTTCCAAATTTACACCCCTAACGTATGTTGTTTATAATATCAATAATGTCTTTTTTGCTTACAGGCTGAGGGTTTGTTTTTATGCATGCATCTTTTAGTGCGCCCTGCGCAATCTCCTCTGCAATGTGTGCGTCCGGATTAATTCCTGCAAGAGAAAGCTTCGTTGGAATACATAGAGATTTTAAAAGTCCCTCAATCTTGCGAACCAGCCCTCTTACAAGGATTTTTGTGCTTGTGCCGCTGACTCCCATAAGCCTTGCTATGTTTTCGTACCTTTTTGCACACGGGTTTTCTGTTTTACTGTTGTAGTCGTAGATGCCGCTGTTAAATTTAATAACTTCTGTAAGAAGCATCCCGTTAATTCTGCCGTGAGGAATTTTCAGCCTGCCGCCAGTGTTGTGTGCTATCGCGTGGTTTAGCCCCAATGAAGCACTGTTAAAAGCAAGACCTGCCATTAATGAGGCTGTGTGCATATTTTCCTTTGCGACCATATCTCCGTTATAGGATTTTAATAGGTTGTTACAAACCAGCACAATCGCTTCTTTGGCAAACGCGTCGGAAAATTCGTTGGCGTTTTTGGAAACATACGCTTCGATGGCATGCGTAAGAACGTCTATCCCCGTGTCCGCAACAACAGCCTTTGGCACTGTTTTTACAAACTCCGTTTCCAATATTGCAACATCAGGTATCATTTTGTTCGACACCAGAGGATATTTAATACCTTTTTCCTTGTCGGTAATTACCGAAAACGATGTAACCTCCGACCCTGTGCCGCTCGTGGTCGGAATCGCGACAAATTTAACATCATCGAGTTTGGCGTATAAAATAACAGCCTTTGCAGTGTCGATTGCAGAGCCGCCACCTATCGCTATGATACAGTCGGGCTTGTAGCCGGAAATTTCTTTAATTCCGGCTGCTACGGTCTGTAAAGGCGGGTCGGGCACAATGTCAGAAAAGATTTTGTAATCCTTGCCACCGAGTTGCTCCGTAATGTTGTTGATTAGTCCTCCCGACACAATAAAAGGGTCTGCAAAGATAAAAAACTTCTTTGCTTTTAGGTATCTTAAATACGAAACAGCTCCGCTCCCAAATACGATTTCAGGCTTTAATGCGAATGTTTTCATGTTATAATCCACTCCTATACATAAAGTATAATTTGTTATTTTTTCAAAAAATATTCACAATATGTTAATCTTGTATGCTGATTTTTGCTGATTAAGCAACAACTCCCCCGCCTTATATAAAGGAGGGGGAGGAATAAAAAACATACACCGCAAAATCACTCCATATACTGTAATGAAAAAGGAGGCTTATATATGAACTATCAGGCTGTTACAACAGATAAAAACACAGTAGGCTTTAAGCTTTTAGACGTTTTGAAAAACATACTGATAAGCTACGGATTGACATTGGTTTTTCTTTTGATATTCGCGTTTGTAATTACATATACCGACTTTCCGACAGGCGCCATATCACCCGTTGTGGTTGTAATCACGCTTTTGAGTGTAATGCTCTCAGGTATACTCGGAGGTAAAAAGGCGTCGCAAAAAGGCTGGCTTACGGGCAGCATTTCGGGCCTTTTTTATATGTTCATACTGTATTTAATAGGCGGTATAGTTTTTAAAGACTTCACGCTTGGTGCAAATTCTGTTTTGATGATGCTTGGAGGCGTGCTAAGCGGAATAGCTGGCGGGATTATCGGAATTAATAACAAAAGCACCCGCAGAAGATAGATTCTGCATATCTTGATTTTATAAGGCTTTTTGGCACAAAATGTTGTATAAGTCTTGACTATTTCTCCCAAAAGTACTATAATAACTGTATGTGATTTATTAAGGAGGAATAGCAAATGACATCTAAGTCTAAAAGCCTTACAAAGCTTATGGTATCAGTAATTGTTATTATTGCTCTTAGCTATGTGGCTTTATTCGGAGTTTCACTTGGCGACAACTTTGTCGGCGGTGTACTTCAAACTGAAAAGTCGGGCATCAAGCTTGGTTTCGACCTTAGCGGTGGCTCGGTTATTACTTACGAGGCGGACGCAGCTTCAGTTTCAGATTCTGAAATGAATACTGCTGTTAACATGCTTCAGACAAGGCTTACAAACCTTGGTTATACAGAAGCCACTGTTGCAAAACAGGGCGACAAAAGAATCAGGATTGAAATTCCTGACGTTTCCAACGACGAGGCCGTTGAAAAGCTCGGCACACCGGGAAAGCTTACTTTCCGTAACGGTGCGGGCGAGGTCCTGATGGAAGGTACAGACGAGTTTATTAAAGACGCGGCTGCTGAATACAACACTGAACAAGGCTATTTTGTAAGCCTTGAGTTTACAAAGGCGGGACAGGATAAGTTTGCGGCGGCAACTGCTGCTGTTTACGGCAAAGAGGACCCAAGAATTTATATCTACCTTGACGAAGAAGTACAGTCTGCTCCTACTGTTCAGCAGGTTATAAACGACACTTCGTGCGTAATTACAGGTGATTTTACAAGCGAGCAGGTTAACTGGCTTGCCAACACAATCAAGGAAGGCCAGATGCCCTTTGCCCTTACTTTAAGGTCTACAAGCAGCGTTAGTGCAACACTTGGCGAGAAGGCTCTTTCAACAAGTATGGCAGCTTGCGGAATCGGTATTCTTCTGGTTATGCTGTTTATGCTTATATTCTACAGAATTCCGGGCCTTATTGCTGACGTAGCGCTTTTGGGATACATTTCAGTACTCGCTCTTATACTTTGCGAGTTTGAGTCTATTACAGGCGGCTCGGTTATCAACCTTACCCTGCCGGGAATAGCGGGTATCGTGCTCGGCGTAGGTATGGCGGTTGATGCTAACGTAATTATTTTCGAAAGAATTAAAGAGGAACTTTCGCTTGGTAAGACCGTTGGCGCTGCAACTGAATCAGCTTTCAAAAGAGCGTTCACTGCCATCTTAGACGGTAACGTAACAACATTCATAGTAGCAGTTATACTCTTTGCACTTGGAACAGGTACTATCAAGGGCTTTGCTATTACACTTGGCCTTGGTATCATAATCAGTATGCTGTCAGCTGTTGTAGTTACACGCTTTATGTTAAAGGCACTTATCGGGCTTAACATCAGAAACCCTAAGCTTTACGGTGCTTCATTGAGAGGGGGCAAGAAAGATGCTTAATGTTATTAAATCAAAGACGATTTGTTTTGCTGTTTCTATTGCCATAATTGTTGCGGGTATTGTTTGCTATTTTGTAAACGACGGCTTTAACCTCGATATCGACTTTACAGGTGGCACAACCATTACAGTTGATATGCAGGGTAAAGAATATGCTGTTTCCGATGTAGAAGCTCTTATTGATGACACACTCGGCTATCCGGCTTCAAGCGTTCAGAATTCTGACGGCAGCGTTATCATAAGCATCAGCACTCCAAAGACTGTTAACGATAATGCGGCTCTTTCAACTGATGACCGTGTTAAGCTTTTTAACGCAATAAAGGACAAGTATTCTCTTACAGAAGAGGCTCTTACAGACTACGACAGTATCGACGCTACAATCGGCGACGAGCTTAAAAGCAGCGCTATCTTGTCTTGTGTAATTGCACTTATCCTGATGCTTTGCTACATTTCAGTTAGGTTTGAATTCTTCTCAGGTATAGCTGCTGTTTTGTCGCTTTTGCATAACGTTTTGGTTTTGCTCAGCGTTTATGCTATATTCCAGCTTAACATCAACACAACATTCATCGCCGCTATCCTTACGATAGTTGGTTATTCTATCAACGATACAATCGTTACCTTCGACAGAATAAGAGAGATTAACCGCAAGGTCAGAAAGACTCCTTTTGATGTAATAGTTAATAAGGGCGTTAATGAAACAGTTGTTCGTTCGATTAATACATCTGTTACAACCTTGCTTACAATCGTACTTTTGTACATCGTTGGTGTAGAATCTATAAAAGAGTTTGCTTTCCCGATAATAATCGGTATAATCGTAGGAACATATTCCTCAATATTTATTGCAAGCCCGATTTGGGAACTCTTCAAGGGTAACAAGAAGGCTGCATAACAGCTTTAATTTTTAAAAAAAGGGACCTTTTTAGGTCCCTTTTTCTTTGCTATTTTTTAGTTCTGATTTCAGTTGCCTGCTTAATCATTTCCGCCGCCGCTTCAAGCGTTGTGGCGGTTATTTGTGCCCCGCCGATTATACGCGCAAGCTCGCTCTGGCGTTGTTTGTCATCAAGCGTTTTAACGTCCGTAAAGGTGCTTTGGTTGTCCATCGACTTTTCGATTAAAAAGTGTGTGTCTGCCATAGCAGCAATCTGTGCTAAATGAGTGATGCAAAGGACTTGCTTGTTTTTAGAAATCTTGTTGATTTTTTCTGCAATCTTTTGCGCAGCTCTGCCGCTGACGCCGGTGTCAATTTCGTCAAATATAAGCGTGTCGACAGGGTCAGTGTTTGCAAAAATCGTCTTTATCGCAAGCATAATTCTTGACATCTCGCCGCCGGAAGCTATTTTGGAAAGTGGCTTTAACGGCTCACCTGCGTTTACAGAGATTAAAAACTCTACTTCGTCGCAGCCGTTGGTGTTGAAGTTGCCTTCCCTGATGTCTACTGCAAACTTAACTCTCGACATATCAAGGTCTGCAAGCTCTTTTGCTATTTTGTCGCTAAGTTCTTCGGCAGCACTGCGCCTTAGTGAGGTAAGCGTGTCGGCGAGCTTTTTGCGTGCGATTTTTGCTATATCAAGCTCTTTTTTTAGCTTTGTTATCTCCTCGTCGCTTTGTATAATAGTCTTTAATTTTTCCTCGGTTTCGTCTTTGTATGTTAAAATATCTTCGATAGAGTTGCCGTATTTTCTTTTGAGAGCGTTAATGGTACCAAGCCTGTTTTCAATCTCGTCAAGCTCGCCCTCGTTGTAGCTTATAGAGTCTTTGTAGTCGCGAATCTGGTATATAACGTCGTCTAGGTCTATTGTTATACTGTTTAACCGTCCGTATATTTCATCCAGCTTTTCGTCGTATTTGCTGACTGATATAAGCTCGTTTGCAGCACCCGACAAAACGTCGTACGCGTTGTTGTCGCTTTCGTACAAGACACGGTGGGCGCTATTTATAGCTTCCGAGATTTTTTCCACACTGTTTAAGAACTTTCTGCGTTCCGCAAGCTTTTCGTCTTCACCTGCTACAAGGTTTGCGGCCTCGATTTCTCTGATCTGGAAGGTAAAGAGGTCAACTTGCCGTTCTTTTTCCTGCTCGTCAAATTGCAGGGAGTCTATCTTGTCCTGAAGATTTAAAACCAGATTGTGTTCCTCGCGGTATGCGGCAAGGTCGCTCGAAATTTTGGCGTAGTCGTTTAAAAAATGTATGTGTGACGACGGAGAGAGCAAGGATAAGTTGTCTTGCTGACCGTGAATGTTTATAAGCATTTCTGCTATTTTTCTTATGTTCGACGCTGTAGTCATAGAGCCGTTGATTTTACATACACTTTTTCCGTCCGTGTTAATATCACGGTATAAAATTACTACGTTGTCTTCGGCCTCGACCCCAAGGTCAAAAAGCCTGTTTATAACTTCCTTGTTATCTATGTAAAACATGGCTTCCACAACAGCCTTCGACTCGCCGTTTCTGATAAGCGACTTGCTTGTGCGCTCGCCCAGAACCATATTGATAGAGTCTATTATAATTGACTTGCCGGCACCGGTTTCGCCGGTAAGGACGTTGAATCCGTGTTTGAATTCAATTTCGGCTTCGTCAATAACTGCTATGTTTTTTATGTGTAGCCTTTCAAGCATAAAATCACCCTTTATTTAATCAACTGAGTAAGCTTTTCCTTTACTTCAAGCGCTTTTTGAGGTGTTTTGGTTATTATAAGCACTGTGTCGTCGCCTGCGATAGTGCCGATTACAGAGCTGTCTTCAAGCGAGTCGATAGCGGAGGCAGCAGCGTGTGCCGTACCGCTTAAAGTGTTTACTACCAGGAGGTTTTGAGCGTCTTCAACCGATATAACGCTGTTGCTGAAAATATCAATCAGCTTAACAGAATAGTCCGTAGACACATCCTCGGGTATAACATACCTCATTACGCCGCTTATCGACTGTTTAACAAGGTTTAAGTCCCTTATGTCTCTTGACACCGTCGCCTGTGTAACGTTATATCCCATAGCGTTAAGCTTTTTTGCGATATCCTCCTGACGCTCTATGCTTTCGGTTTTAATAAGCTCTAATATTTTCTTGTGGCGTTGTTTTTTAGTGTACATAGGTTATATTTCCTTTTCAAAGAATTTTTTCTTCAGCTTGTTGTAAAACGACTTTTCATCCTGTCTTATTGTGTTAAGATATCCGCCGTGTTCGATCTTGATTGTGTGAGCGCCCTCAAGCTCCGATACCATATTGCCGTCAACAGACAGCGCGCATTTGCTGTCAGCGTTGTTAATTTTAACTTCAATGTTAGCGTCCATCGGCACCACAATACTGCGAAGATGCAGATTGTGTGGGCAAATCGGAGTAATTATAAATGCCTTTACAGACGGGTTAACAATAGGCCCGCCGGCAGACATTGAGTATGCGGTAGAACCGGAGGAGGTAGATATAATCAGCCCGTCGGCGCGGAACTTGTTCATCGACACCCCTTCAATTATAATCTCCGTGTCAATCATCTTAGGGGAAAAAGCTCTGTAAACAGTTACCTCGTTAATGCAAAGGCTGACGTCCTCGTGGTGCGTAACCTTTATAATTGGCAGCTTTTCAAGAATATATTTTCCTTCTAAAACCTTTAAAAGTCCGCTTTCCTCGTCGTGCTGTTCAAGCTCTGTTAAAAAGCCGATGTTGCCGTAGTTTATGCCTAAAACAGGCGTGTCTGTGTTGATATATTGCTTGCTGTGTGAAAGAAACGTTCCGTCCCCGCCGATTATAACCGCGAGGTCTACGTCCTTTTCTGTGGCTATGTCGACAAATTCTGCCTTAATCTTATACTGTTGCATATCTTTGCTCATAATAGGGGTTACGCCGTGTTTTGCAAGTATTTTAGCAACTTTTTTGGCGCCCTTTGCGTCCTTGTCTCGTTCTAAGTTTGTGATAACAACTGCCTTTTTCATAAGCAATCCACCTTTTAGTAATTATTATAGATCGTGAGAACTTTCTACAATCGTTTCAACCGGTATATCAGTGTCTACACCTTGCTTTGAAATATACATAAGATATTCGATATTACCCTCAGGCCCTTTGATAGGAGAGAATGTCACCCCTAAAACATTAAAGCCAATCTCTCTTGTAAACGAGAGCACGTTCTCTATTACTTCGATGTGTACGTTTTTGTCACGTACAACACCTTTTTTACCCACTTTTTCGCGCCCTGCTTCAAACTGTGGCTTAATCAGCGCCACTACTCGCCCGTCGTCTTTTAAAAGGTTGTACACAACAGGCAAAACAAGTTTTAAGGAAATAAACGCAACATCTATCGAAGCAAAGTCAAGCAACTCGTCTACATCGTCGTTTGTGACGTAGCGGATGTTTGTGCGTTCCATGTTTACGACTCTTTCGTCCTGACGAAGCTTCCATGCGAGCTGGCCGTAGCCTACGTCCACACAGTACACCTTTTTGGCGCCGTTTTGCAGCATACAGTCAGTAAATCCGCCCGTTGATGCACCTACGTCCATGCAAACAAGCCCTGTTAAATCGAGGCTGTATTCGCTCATCGCCTTTTCAAGCTTCAAGCCGCCGCGGCTTACGTATTTAAGCGCAGAGCCTCTTACCTCAACAACGTCAGTTTCCTTAACCATGTCGCCAACCTTGTCGGCCTTTTGGTTGTTTATATACACAACGCCTTCCATAATAAGGCCCTGTGCTTTTTGTCTGCTTTCTGCCAGACCGTTTTCAACAATATATACGTCTAATCTTTGCTTCAAAGAGCGCACATCCTTTCGATGACCTTTGCTATTGAGGCGGAGTCAACCCCTTGACTTTCGTAGAGCTTTTGCACGTCGCCGTGTGTAACGAGCGTGTCGCTGTAACCTATTTTTTCAACCGCCATTCCGATTGCGTCTTCGACTATACTGCCAAGCCCTCCGCATACAGTGTTGTCCTCTACGGTTATTACCCTTTTGGTCTTTTGTGCGGATTTTAGTATAGTTTCGCGGTCGATAGGTTTAATAGTCCTTATGTCAATAACCTCGACACTGTATTTGGACATAGCCGCCGCATCAAGCGCGTTTTTAAGCATAGTTCCCTCTGCGATAACAGTAATATCTTCGCCGGGCTTTACTACAACAGCCTTTTGGAACTCGAATTTTTCTTCGGATTCTGCCGATTCACTGCCAAACGACCTTGGGTACCTTATCGCGATGGGCATATCGTGCTTTTCAACTGCATATTCAAGCATCTGCTCCAACATAGAGCAGGAAGAAGGTGCAAGGATAGATACGTTTGGTAACGCGTTAAGGTAGGAAATATCAAAAATTCCGTGGTGCGTTTCACCGTCTGCTCCCACAAGACCTGCACGGTCTATCGCCAGTACAACGTGCGCCTTTTGAAGGATAAGGTCGTGGAATATATTATCATACGCCCTTTGTAAAAATGTGGAGTAAATAGCAACGACAGGAATAATACCGCCTTTTGCCAGTCCGCCTGCAAATGTAACTGCGTGTCCTTCTGCAATCCCGACGTCAAAGAATCTTCTTTTGAATTTCTCAGAAAACTCATTAAGCCCTGTTCCGTCGGGCATAGCTGCGGTAATTGCAACAACCTTGTCGTTTTTTGATGCAATTTCGCACATCTTGTCGCCAAAAACTTTTGATGGAGAAGGGGAGGATGAACTACCAACTGTTTTACCGGTTGTGATGTCAAACTTGCCTATCCCGTGGAATTTCTTCGGGTTTTGTTCGGCGTGGATATAGCCCTTACCCTTTTTGGTATATGTGTGTATCATAACAGGCCCGTTTATAGACCTTGCTCTTTTAAACACCTCAATCATCGCTTCGATGTTGTGGCCGTCAACAGGGCCTATGCACTTAAAGCCAAGCTCGTCAAAAATTGTCGATTTAACCAAAGTTTTTCTGGCAACGGCCTTTACACCGCTAATTGCAATATAAATAAACTTGCCTAAAAGCGGAATCTTCCTTAAAGTGTTGGAAACACTGCTCTTTGTCTTAAAGTATCCGGGGCTTGTGCGTAGCTTGTTAAGGTAGAGCGATAGTCCGCCTACGTTTTTAGCAATCGACATTTCGTTGTCGTTTAAAACAACGATAAAGTTGGAGCTGAGCCTGGATGCGTTGTTGATTCCTTCAAATGCCAATCCACCGCTGAGCGCTCCGTCGCCGATAACTGCAACGACCGAGTTGGTTTCTCCTTTTAAGTCGCGGGCACACGCGTATCCAAGTGCCGCAGATATAGAGTTGCTTGCGTGCCCTGCGTTAAAGGCGTCAAACTCGCTCTCGTCCGAGCGGGGAAAGCCGCTTATTCCGCCAAAGCTGCGTAGTGTGTCAAAAGCGTCCGCTCTTCCTGTTATAATTTTATGTGCATACGACTGGTGTCCAACGTCCCATACGATTTTATCCTGCGGACAGTCGAAAACCGAGTGTAACGCCAAAGTCAGGTCGACAACACCAAGGCTTGACGCCAGATGCCCACCTGTTTTCGAAACACTATGTATCATAAATTCTCTTATTTCAAGAGCAAGCTCATTAAGAGACTTTATATCAAGTTTTTTAATATCCTGAGGTCCTTTAATACCTTTTAATAACTGCAATACGCTAACCTCATTTCTTCTTACGTTTAAACAGCTTGTCCTTAAAGTAAAGTAACAAAGCGACTTTGTAAACTATCGCGTCCGCGCGCCTCATCGCCATACCCTTGCCAAGAGCCTTTCCGCCTACTGTAAATGCTGCAACCGCAGAGGTTAAAATAAGCGAAAAAACGGTCGACTGAGCGCCCGTCTGAGCCATACGTGCGACAATAACAGTGGCAGTAGCACCACTTATAATACCGACAATATCTCCGACAACGTCGTTGCAAAAGCTCGCTACTTTATCAGAGCTTTTGATAAGTTCAATAGCATTTTGTGAGCCTTTAATCTTTCTTGCCGCCATAGAGTGAAAAGGTACATCAGACGCCGTTGCTACGGCGATACCGATAATGTCAAAAACAATACCGATAAATATAAGAACAAGTAATAAAATAAACGCCATTAAAAGATTTATACCTGATAAAATCTCTGACGAGCTGTAGCTTAGTACAATCGAAATGATAAAAGACCAAAGTATAATTGTAATGGCCCACTTGTAGTTGTTGGGTTTTTTTGCGGTATCTTTAAATTTAATTTTATTGCCCAAAGGCAAATCACCTCTTTATTATAAAAAAAGTGTGGTAACGCACAAAGTAAACTTTACGGCTTAGGTCTGCCTGAATTTCTCCACAAAATGCCGATTTGTCGCCAAAAAGGAGGTTTCCCCTTAGATTTTGCGTTGCCGAGTTACCAAAGGCACTGGCAGATTGCCACTTAGACCGTACTGCAATCCCTTGTGCGTTTTATAAAAAACAGCCTAGGAGTTTTCCTCAACAGTCACGCCAATTCTTGTCCTCTTTTGCAGGTGTGGTTTCAAGAAGCGATAACGTCGCATCATCGGCCAATGAAGAGACGTCTGATCTTTTATCCACCACAACCACTCAAGGCAGGCTACACTACCCACAGCATAATTAATCTACACCGCAAAGTAGGTTTCATCCTAATTCGTACAGCTCAAAAAGATGTCGCAAGTTGTAATGTCGCTGCACGATATTAGGTCTCCACGGAAACAGGGTCAACGCCCGCATGCCATTGCGGATCGCCCTATTACCTTAACTCCCAGCATCAACCCGCGACTGGGCGTCGCAAGCAAACACAAGGAACTTCATCGATATGCCCTTTTACGGATTTTTAGGCCCGTCTTGGGAATTGGCAGAACTGACTAGGATACTGCACCACATTTTATTTAATTATTTGTTTCTTGTAAGTAAATATTCCGAAAGGCCAAGCAAAAAGTCCGCCCTTTTGCCAAAGGGCATAAGAGCTGCTTTTGCAAGCGCCGTGTGTTCTTTTAGCTTTTGCTTTGCACCGTCTATGCCAAAGAGCGTAACGTAGGTCTGGATGCCTCGCTTTTCGTCGCTGCCCACAGGCTTGCCCAATACCTCCTGAGTGCTCTGTACGTCCAAAATATCGTCCATAATCTGAAAGGCTATTCCAAGGTTGTCCGCAAAGTCGTCGATTGCTTTTAGCTCGTCCTCATTTGCCTGCGCACACATTGCACCAAGCCTGCACGAAAGCTTAATAAGAGCGCCCGTTTTCATCTTATGAACTGTTTTTAACTCTTCGTAGTTTTTAGCACCGCTTATGTCTATAACCTGTCCGCCAATCATTCCGTCTGCTCCTGCGGCTGAGGCTATTTCGTTAATAGCTTTTAAAGTAACAGCCAAAGGCGTCTTAGAAAGCGACGCGGTCTCAAAAGCATAGGTCAAAAGAGTGTCCCCTGCAAGCAGAGCTATTGCTTCCCCGAACTTTTTGTGGTTTGTAGGAAGGCCACGCCTGTAATCGTCGTTGTCCATACAAGGCAGGTCGTCGTGAATCAGGGAATATGTGTGTATAAATTCAACGGCAGCGGCAAAGTGCTTTGCGCTTGATACGTCCTGACCAAGCATCTCACATACCGAGTATGTAAGAAGTGGCCTTAGCCGCTTTCCGCCTGCTTTAACCGAGTAGTTGGCGGAGTCGAATATAACCGAGTGAAGACCTTCCCCCTTAGGAGAAAGCTCGCCTATCCAGCCGTTTATAACGTCAATTTTAGCTGTAAGTTCAGCGTTAAAGTCCATTTTATTCCTCCGGTGTATCGAATTCTTGTTTTACAATTTCGCCGTTTTTGTTAACTAAAATGTTAATTTTCTTCTCTGCTTCATCAAGCGCCTTGTTGCATACGGCAGAAAGCTTCATGCCCTTTTCAAAGAGGGTAATCATCTCATCTAATGACAACTTGCCTTCTTCTAATGTCTTTACGATTGCTTCAAGCTCAGTGATAGAGCTTTCAAAATTCAAGTTTTCCATATAATCACCTTTTAACCGTGTTGTTAACGGTACATTCTATTTTTCCGTCTGTAACGCGAACGCTAAGACTGTCTCCCGCACTGACCTCGCTTATGCTTGTAACAGTTCCGCGCTCTGTCGCCACAGAGCTGTAACCTCTTGTCATAACTTTTAGCGGGCTCAGCGCGTCGAGCTTTGCCAAGAGCACCTGGGCGCTTTTTAGCCTGTCGTGGAAAAACTCCTGCGAAAGACGGCTGAGCTGTTGTGTTGCACGTTCGTTTCTTTGTTCACTCTGTGAAACAGATGTGCCGACACCACTCACAAGTTTTTGAACCATATTGTCTGTTCTTAGCCTGCTCTGGTTTATAAAGTCCATCGGGCTTTTAATGCTAAAGCTTGAAACAAGCCTTCTTTTGTAGTCAAATTCTTTTTTAATACTGCCAAGCATTCGTGACTGAAACTCGGTCAGCTTTTGCTTTAATTCAATCGAGGAAGGAACCGCAAGCTCAGCGGCAGCGGAAGGAGTAGGTGCTCTCAAATCTGCCACAAAGTCGGCGATGGTAAAGTCTGTTTCGTGCCCCACCGCAGAAATAATCGGTATTTCGGAGTTGTAAATTGCGTATGCGACTCGCTCGTCGTTAAAGCTCCATAAATCCTCGATAGAGCCACCGCCGCGGCCGACTATAATTACGTCTGCCATCTTGTGTCGGTTAAGGTGCTCTATTGCGTTAACAATCTGCTGTGCGGAGCCGTCGCCTTGGACAAGCACCGGGCAGATTAAAATTTCTGCCATAGAAAACCGCCTTGAAGCCACGTTTATAATATCTCTCACAGCAGCTCCCGTGTGAGACGTTATAACCCCAACTGTCTTGGGAAAGGCGGGTATAGCCTTTTTGTGCGCAGAGTCAAACATGCCTTTTTCCTGCAACTGCTTTTTAAGAAGCTCGTACGCAACGTGCAGGTCTCCGACCCCGTCGGGCTGCATAGCCGAGATGTACAGCTGATATTGTCCGTCACGCTCGTAGAGCGATATCTTACCCGATGCGATAATCTTCATTCCGTTTTCAGGAGTAAAGTTGAGTCGGGCGGCGTACCCTTTAAACATAACCGCCCTGATTGTAGCGGTCTCGTCCTTTAAGGTCATGTAACAATGACCCGAGGAATGAAGCTTAAAGTTTGAAATTTCCGCACGCACCGAAACGGAGCTGAGATTCATGTCTGTTTCAAGCAGCGTCTTTATATACTTGTTAAGCTGTGTAACGGAAATTGCCACCTTTTACGTACCTCCGAGTTAATTTTTGTCCTTTAAAACAGAAGACAAAACCCCGTTAACATACCCTGCGGCCTGTTCGCCCTCGTATGTTTTGGCCAAAGCAACAGCCTCGTTTATAGCCACTGTGTCGGGGATGTCATCAGAAAAAAGTATTTCATAAATCCCGAGAGTAAGGGCTGCCAGTGTAATTTTAGAAAGTCTTTCGATTTTCCAGCCTTTCGACTTTTCGGAAATTTTTGCATTAATTATTTCTGCGTTTTGCTCAATACCCTCGACAGCGCTAAGTATGTAGGATTTTGACTTGTCGTCAATGTCCTTATCTGCCGACGCTATATCGAAGATGTATTTTGTGTTTTCTTTTTGTATTTCAGATTGGTAAATCAGCTTAAAGACAAAGTCTCTTGCAAGTTTACGTGTCATAATAGCATCATTTCTCCTAAATAGTGTAAAAAATATTCATACTTATTTAATATTATACAATATATATGCAGAAAAATAAATAGTTTTTTCAAAGTTTTTTTAAAAAAAATTTACTTTTTGCATATTTTGTGCTAAAATATACCAAGAGCTTGTAAAACAAAAGGAGGAATACATATGGACAAGTTTGATAAAATATCTTTTTATCCTGCAAATATATGTTTGCCGAAAAATACAGATATGACAAAGTGGAGCGTCGTAGCGTGCGACCAGTATACATCACAGCCTGATTATTGGAACGGCGTAGAAGACTTTATAGGGGACGGCGTGTCCGCATATAATCTTGTTTTGCCCGAGATATATCTTAATAACGCAGACGTAGATGAAAAGATTAAAGATATAAATATAAATATGGACGAGTATTTAAAGAGCGTATTGTCTGAACACAAGGACTGCTACATATATGTCGAAAGAACGCTAAGGAGCGGCTCTGTAAGAAAGGGCATAGTTGGTATGGTAGACCTTGAACATTACGAGTTTGCACCGGGCAACAACGCTAAAATACGCGCAACAGAAGGCACTGTTACCGAAAGAATACCTCCGCGTATGAAGGTGAGGAAGAATGCTTCGCTTGAATTGCCTCACGTTATGCTGTTAATAGACGACGAGGAAGATGCGGTGTTTAGTACAGTTGCGGACAACTTAGGCGAAGAACTTTACAGCTTCCCTCTTATGATGGACAGTGGTTATATTAAAGGTTCCCTTGTAGCGGATAACGGCTTACTGGCAGACACCCTTTGCAGCCTTATGGACAAAAACGAGGACAAAAACGGCACAATGCTGTTTGCTGTCGGCGACGGCAACCATTCTCTCGCTACTGCCAAGGCTTGTTGGGAAGAGTTAAAATCAAACTCCGACGTGCCACAAAATCATCCTGCAAGATACGCTCTTGTAGAGGTTGTAAATATCCACGACAGCGGTCTTTTGTTCGAGCCTATTCACAGAATTGTCTTTGGATGCGACGAGGAAAAGCTTTTGGATGAGTTTATAAAATATTGCGAGGCACAAACGGATGAGGTTGAAAATTGTCAGCAATTACAAGTAGTTAACAACTGTAAAGCTACCGCGCTTTACATCAAAAAACCGACATCAAATCTTACGGTCGGAACACTCCAGAAGTTTTTGGACGAATATATTGCTAAATACGGCGGCGAGGTAGACTATATACACGGCGCGGACGTTGTAGAGGAGCTTTCGAAGCAACCCAAAACAATAGGTTTCTTGCTTCCCAAGCCGTCAAAGTCATCCTTGTTTGAAACGATAATCAAGGACGGAATTTTGCCGCGCAAAACATTTTCAATGGGCGAAGCCTACGATAAGAGATTCTATACAGAAGCAAGAAAAATTGTTTTTTAATTTAGCTTCGCTGTACGAGAGGTATATATGATATCTTTAAATGGAAAAGTTGTTTTAGCTCCAATGGCGGGAATAACAGACCGCGCTTTCAGAGAAGTGTGCATGGACTATGGTGCAGATATGTGCTTTACCGAGATGGTAAGCACAAAGGGCCTTTACTATAACGATAAAAAGACCAGGACTCTTCTTGAAGTTTCCGAAAAAGAACAGCCCGTTTTTGCACAGCTTTTTGGCCACGAGCCGCAAATTTACACCTCTGTTGTAAGAGAGGCCGCTTCCTTTGGTGCGTGTGGCATAGATATTAACTGCGGATGCCCTGCCAAAAAGATTATAACCAACCACGACGGCGGATATATGATGAAATCTCCGAAGACGATTTATGATGTTGTCCGCGCTGTCAAGGAGAGCACAGACCTGCCTGTTTCTGTTAAAATAAGGCTTGGTTGGGACGACGACAGTAAAAATGCAGTCGAGGTTGCGCGCCTGGCCGAGAAGGCGGGTGTGTCGCATATTACCGTACACGGCAGAACTGTTTCTCAAGCCTACACAGGCAAGGCGGATATAGACGGGATATATAAAGTGGTGCAAAGCGTGTCGGTCCCTGTTATTGCAAACGGGGACATAACCACGCCCGTCCTGGCGCAGGAAATGTTTGAAAAAACAGGGTGCGCCGCCATTATGATAGGCAGAGGTGCATTGGGCAATCCGTTTATTTTCGGGGCTGTCCGTTCTTATCTGGACGGAGGCGAGCTTTTGGACGCGCCAACGTACGAAGAGAGGATAAATACAGCTCTTGTGCATATTAAAAAAATTGTTCTTTATAAGGGCGAGTCGGTAGGCATAAAAGAGGCACGAAAGCACGCTCTTTGGTACGTAAAGGGAATGAAAAACAGCGTCAGGGTAAAGCAGCTTTTAACCTCAGCCACAAGCTATGAGGAAATGGAGACACTGCTTACCTCTCTGATATAAATTTTACATTATCTTCTGTGAAAATAAAGTCATCAAGGTCGTTCTTTTTAAGAAGGCTTTCCGATGGCTTTTTTTCGTCCTCTTTAACTTTTAGTTCCATGTTGTTTTTGTTCTCTTTCATTATATACAACCTTTCTGAGTTTTTTAGGTTAAAATGGCTTGTAAATGAGAAAAAAATGTGATACAATCATTATATTATAGATTAGTAATTTTATGCTCTTTGGCGGTGAACATATGAAGAAAATTTGTGCTGTAATCATAGCAGTATTTTTGATTTTAAACACATTTAATATATGTTATGCAAACGAAGGCTCTTTTGTAAACGACGCTGTCCTGTCCGTGCAAAGCAAGATAAACATACCGGAAAACTATACGGAGTTTAACAGTAAGATGAGCGTAGGGGACGACGTTTTTGCCTATTTCACCTGGTATGGAGACTCTGACGGTACCAACTCGGGAGGCAAAATCAGCGTTACTGTTAATAAAGACCTTGAAATCACAGAGTTTACACAGTATTTTTACGGCGAGTTCGAAGGGGACTACAAGCTTTCCTCCTTTACAAGAAAGTACGCTCTTGCGGTTGCGACAGACTTTGTGCGCAGTGTCTTTCCCGATAAAATCAATTCTGTTTTTATAGCTGATGAGCCGGATGTTACAAACCGTAATTTTATGCCTTACGAATTTATGTTTTACAGGCTGGAAAACGGTCTGCCCTGCTTTGAAAACTATATTTATGTAAGCGTAAACGCCCATAACGGACAAGTAGCTGTAATGAATCTCGTCTGGGACGATTGTAACGCCATCCGTCCTGCTAAGGCGGGTATTTCTGCGGACGAGGCGAAGGTTGCAATGTTTGACAAAATCGGTATGGTTTCCGAATATGCTAAAAGACCGGACGGCTCTTTGTATATAAGATATAAGGACTTGTCTGACAACAGATATTACGTTAACGCGTATAATGGGTCTTTGCTTGATAAAGGATTTGTACAGTCCTCTCCTTTTGTCTCAAAGTCTTTTGATTTAAGCTACGCTGACGAGTGTGACTTGTCTTTATGTATCGGGTCGGTCATGGAAAACAAATATATTCCGTTTGACCAATCCTTTTCGCTTTCCAATATAACCTTTTGCGCAGACGATTTTTCAAATTATGTTATTTTAGAGTACGTTAATGAAAAATCGCATATTAAAACCTACATAGTAGACACCGCAAACGCGGATATAAAATACTACTACGAGCAAATCAGCGTTATAGATGTCAACAAGGCTTATTCCGAGGAGTACTGCCGGTCGGTCGCCGATTCGTTTTTTGAAGAATACGAAAAGGGCTCGTACGGACACTGTCGGTATCTTAACAGTGCTGTTGTTAAAAACGCAGATGGCGACAAGTTTTACTACTTTAACTACCCAAGGTTCATAAACGGCATCGCCTATAACGACAACGGTGTTGTGATAGGCGTATCTGCTGCAACGGGAAGAGTAGTCAGCGTAGATATGGAAATGGACGTGATTACGCAAATCCCTGTCGTTTCAACGCTTGAAAAGGGCGACGCCTTTGAGACTTATGTTGAAAACTCGGGCTTTGGCCTTATGTATGTTATTACAAGGTCGGGCAACAAGAAGTATATGAGCGCGGTCTATGCGCCTGACCCAAGGCATGAGCTTTATGTTAACGCGACTACCGGAGAGCTTGTTTACGAAGATTCGTCCTTGTATAAGGGCGGATACAATGGTTATAACGACATTCAAAACGACGTTGCAAACACACAGATTAATACACTTTTAAGCTGTGGCGTCTTTGATAAGACAGAGAGCTTTTACCCCGATGAAAATATAAGGCTTAAAGACTTTCTGCTCTATATGTGCCGCGGTATCGATTGCGTTTCGTACCCGGACTTTGAAAGTGTGCGTTCCAAGCTTTTGCAAAGCGGAATTGTAGACGAAAAGCTGATTAATGAAAACGGCTTTGTTACGACAGAACTTGGTATAAAATATATTGTTAGCTACTTAGGCTACGGCGATATTGCAAAGCTTCAAAACACATATAAAACGGGCTTTATAGACGAATCTTTCATATCCGACGGCCTTGTTGGATACGCGGCGATTGCAAAGGGGCTTAATATTTTTACCGGCAACGTCTTTATGCCGCAGCAGTTTTTAAAGAGGAATGTGGTAGCACAGATTTTCTATAATTTAATTAATGGTTAAAGGGGTTTTAAAAATGACAAAGAATTTAACAATGCTTACCGATTTTTACGAACTTACTATGGCAAACGGCTACTTTGAAAACGGAATCGGGGACAAAATCGGATACTTCGATATGTATTTCCGTAAAATTCCTGACGGTGGAGGCTTTGCGATTATGGCGGGCGTTGAGCAGGTTATCGAGTATATAAAAGGTCTTAAATTTACTGATGAAGACATAGAGTATTTAAGAAGCAAGAACCTTTTTAGCGAAAAGTTTTTGGAATACCTTCGCAATTTCAAGTTCTCGTGCGATGTATGGGCGATAGAGGAGGGGACTCCTGTTTTCCCTAACGAGCCTTTGGTTGTTGTTCGCGGCCCGATAATTCAGGCGCAGTTTTTAGAGACGATGATATTGCTTACCGTCAACCACCAGTCGCTTATTGCGACCAAGGCCAACAGAATAGTCCGTGCTGCTGACGGAAGGCCTGTTATGGAGTTTGGTTCAAGGCGTGCACAGGGCTATGACGGCGCGGTATATGGTTCGCGCGCTGCTTTTATAGGCGGATGTGCAGGTACTGCTTGTACTATTTCCGAGCCTATGTTTAAAATACCTGCCCTTGGTACAATGGCACATAGCTGGGTGCAGATGTTCCCTGACGAATATTCCGCTTTTTGTGCGTACGCGTCGGTTTATCCTAACGATTGTACTCTTTTGATTGATACGTATAATGTGTTGAATTCAGGTATTGTAAACGCGATTAAGGTTCATAACGACGTGTTGGTGCCTCTTGGTTGCAGGTTAAAAGGTGTGCGTATCGATAGCGGAGATATCACTTATCTTACTAAAAAGGTAAGGAAAATTCTTGATGAAAACGGCCTTGAAGACTGCAAGATTGTTGTTTCAAACTCTCTTGATGAATATATAATCAGGGATACTTTAATGCAGGGTGCTAAAATCGACAGCTTCGGCGTAGGCGAGAGGCTTATAACCTCCAGGTCCGAGCCTGTCTTTGGCGGTGTTTATAAGCTTGTTGCGGTTGAAAGCGGCAACGAGATAGTGCCCAGAATCAAGCTCAGCGAAAACGTTGCCAAGATTACAACCCCGTGCTTTAAGTCGCTTTACAGGCTGTTTACCAAGGAGGGTAAAGCGGTTGCGGACGTAGTAACCAAATATGGCGAAACGATTGACAACACAAAGCCGTACACTATTTTTAATCCGGAGCATACGTGGAAGAAGAAAACCCTTACCAATTTTGAAGTAAAACCACTTTTGGTACAGATTTTCGACAAGGGCGAGTGTGTTTATAACTCTCCTGATATACATACAATTCAAAAGTATTGCAAGGAGCAAATCGACACCCTCTGGGACGAGGTAAAGCGCTTTGAAAACCCGCACGTTTACTACATCGACCTCTCTAAAGACCTTTGGGAGACTAAGCAACAACTCCTTGATATGTTCGGGTGATTAATATGAAAACTGCTTTGGTAATAGAAGGCGGAGCGATGCGCGGCATCCATACCGTCGGTATGATGGACGTGTTTTTGGAAAATAATATTACCTTTCCTCACATAACCGGTGTCTCGGCAGGAGCTCTTAACGGACTAAGCTATGTTTCGGGCCAGCACGGACGCGCCAGGAGAGTTATTACGGAATTTTCAAAGGACAAGAGGTATTTTTGCCTTTCTAATATTCTGTTTGGAAAGAGCGTTTACGGCTTTGACTTTATGTTTGGGGACTTGTGCAAAAAATATATTCCGTTTGATGCCGATGCGTTTTTGTCTGCCGATTTAAAGTACTACTTTACAACTACCGAATTTAAAAGCGGGGAGACAGTATATTTTGAAAAAAATGATATAAAAGATTTCTCAAAGCCTGCTGTTGCAAGCGGGAGCCTGCCGGTTTTTTCGCCACCTGTTGATATTAACGGTAAGTTGTATTACGACGGCGGCGTTTCCAACGCGGTCCCGTATGAAAAGCCGTTTGAAGACGGCTATGACAGGGCGGTGATTTTGCTTACAAGACATAAGGGGTACCGTAAGCCAAAGGTTACTTTTTTGCAAAAGCAGATGTATTCTTTAATGTTTAAGAACAACCCCGCATTTTTGCAAAAGCTTCTTACAGTAAGCGAAAGATATAATAAAAGGATGGAAGAAATCGAGCGTTTAGAGCAGGAAGGAAAGGTGCTCGCAATTCGCCCGAGCGCAGCAATCAACATTTCAAGGCTTGAAACAGACACTGATAAATTATCCGCTTTGTACCAAAGGGGAAGGCAAGACGCCCTCTCGGCTTTGGAACAAATAAGGGCGTTTATGTAGTTGACAAAATATTACAATTGTTATAAAATTAAATATATAAATAAATGGGGGTAAATAAAATGGCAAAGTATAAAACATACTCTTATCAGGAGTTAGAAAAATTCTGTAATGACGCTTTTGCTAAAATCGGATTTACAGCAGAAGAAAGCAAGATTATTTCAGACGTATTGTTGCTTTCAGACTTGTACGGAATAGAGTCTCACGGTATGCAGCGTATTGCAAGATACCACAACGGTATTAAAAAAGGCCTTATCAAAATTGATGCAAAGCCCGAAATCGTATTCGAGACACCTGTTTCGGCAGTTATCGAGGGTAACGACGGTATGGGCCAGCTTCTCAGCCACTATGCTATGGAGCTTGCTATTAAAAAGGCTAAGGAAACAGGCGTAGCTGTTGTCAGCGTGCGTAATTCCAACCACTTTGGTATTGCAGGCTATTATGCAAAGATGGCTTGTGACCAGGGAATGTTCGGTATGGCTATGACAAACTCTGAGGCTATAATGGTTCCGACTTTTGCGCGTAAGGCAATGCTTGGAAGTAACCCTATCGCAATAGCACTTCCTGCTGAGCCGTACGACTTCTTCTTTGATGCATCTACAACAGTTGTTACAAGAGGTAAGCTCGAGGTTTATAACAAGATGGGTAAAGAGCTTCCGCAGGGCTGGGCTTTGGACGCTCAGGGTAAGGGCTCAACAGACGCTTCATCAGTACTTAAAAACATCGTTGGTAAGGTTGGCGGCGGTATTATGCCTCTCGGCGGCGAAACAGAACAGAGCGGTAGCCACAAGGGTTACGGATACGGAATGTTGTGTGAAATATTCTGCTCAATCTTCTCGATGGGTATGACTTCCAACCACACACATACAGACGGCAAGGGCGGCACATGCCACGGCTTTATGGTAATAGACCCGAAGATTTTCGGCAACGCCGATGCAATTAAGGAACACCTTTCAACATTCCTCCAGGAGCTTCGTGAAGCACCAAAGTCCGAGGGAGCAGAAAGAATCTATACACACGGTGAAAAAGAAATCATCGCAATGAAAGACAGAATAGAAAACGGTATCAACGTTAACATCAACACTGTTGCAGAGATGATTGATTTTGCCAAGTTTGTTGGTATGGACGCTGAAGCATATCTCGGCAAGGTTGACCTTGACGACGCTAAGGAAAGCTCGTACAAATAAAAAATAATGAATATTAATACACCTCTCCAATATACTTTACTAAGGTTGTTGGGAGGTGTTTTTTTATGGCTCCATCAGGAAAACTGATGATCAGGACGTACGCTTCGGGTATGTCGATACCGATTAAAGATGCAAACGTAATAATAACGGATTCTAATGGAGAAAGGACGCTTTTGGCGTTTGAAGTAACCAACGGGGACGGAAAGACTACAACACTGGAAGTGCCTACCCCCGCATTTGAGGAGAGCAGAAACGACCAAAACGAAGGCACACCCTTCTCGAGCGTAGATGTAAGGGTGGAAAAAGACGGCTACGGCATAGTGCTTATAAAGAATGTACAGATTTTTGCTGACCAATTTAGTGAACAAAATGTAGAACTGACTCCTTTGCCGGAGTTTTCAAGGTATGATGAATATAATAAGGTCTATACGGTAACTCCGCAAAATTTATAAGGGGTGATTTTAAAAAATGCCTACTGTTTTTCCATACATACCCGAAACGATAACCGTGCATTTGGGCGCACCGGCTTCAAATGCTCCTAATGTAACGCTGAGCTTTCCTGATTATATTAAAAATGTTGCGTCGAGCGAGATTTATCCAACGTGGGACGAGGACGCCCTTTATGCTAACATATACGCACAGATATCCTACGCGCTAAATAGAGTTTATACCGAGTTTTACAGAGCGCAGGGCTATGACTTTGATATAACAAATAACACAGCATACGACCAGAAGTTTATAAACGGAAGGAACATTTTTTCAAACATTTCAGAGATAGTGGACGAAATTTTTGACTCGTATCTTAGGATACAGGGCAGGGTAGAACCACTGGCCGCTAAGTATTGCAACGGCACAACCGTAACATGTCAGGGACTTTCCCAGTGGGGTAGCCAGTATCTTGCGGAGGATGGGCTTGATTATGTAAGTATTTTAAGGAACTACTATGGCGACTCTGTGGAAATTGTAACTGACGCACCAATTATGGGTATAACCGAGTCGTACCCTGGCACACCCATAAGGCTCGGAGATATAAGCGATTATGTAAGGATAGTTCAGGTGATGCTAAACAGAATATCAAACGACTATCCTTCAATCCCCAAGACTTTTCCTCCCGACGGGATATTTGGAGAAAACACCGAGGCGGCTGTAATTCGCTTTCAGGAGATTTTTGACCTTACTCCCGATGGAATAGTCGGCAGAGCCACATGGTATCGTATGGTTTACCTTTACACAGGCATACTGCGTCTTTCTGAGCTTTATTCCGAGGGCCAGACGTACTTTGGAATCGGGCTTGAATATCCTGATGCAATAACCTTTGGCGAAAGAGGAGAAAAGGTAGAGATTTTACAATATATGCTCTCTGTTTTGTCGCAGTTTAATGAATCAATACCGCCTCTTACACAGGACGGAGTTTTTGGCGACCAGACCCTTTCGGCTGTAAAGGCGTTTCAGGAATATTACGATTTACCCGTTACAGGAGTAGTAAACGAAGAAACATGGGATTTAATATATCGTGTTTTGAAAAACACTTACGATACAGTTTTGTTTGATGCAAGGGATGTTAACGTTGCCGCAGCTCCCTACCCGGGATATGTTCTTCAGCTTGGCTCTACCGGGGACGATGTCCGCACACTCCAACAGTATATAAATACAATCGCTGCCTACGACGAGAGCATAGACCCTGTAAGCGTAACCGGCGTTTACGGCAGAGCAACCAGAGGCTCTGTAATGCAGCTTCAACAGAAGCTTGGGCTTTTGCGCACTGGTAATGTTAACGAGTCGACATGGGATGCGATAGCAAATGAGTATAAAAATGCCGTTTCCTCTACAAATACGGCCGAGACACAGTATCCGGGCAGAACGCTCGGCCTTAACGATTCCGATTACGGGGGTGGAAATAATGATAGCCAGCAGTCGTGAAAGAAAGCCTGTTTTAGACCTTCAAAATATGTTAAGAACCATTTCTCACTATACACAGAGTATTTCAAACGTTGTTCCCGACGGAATCTTCGGTGTTTCGACACAAAACAGCGTGCTCGATTTTCAAAAGGCGTATGGTCTTGAACAAACGGGCGAAGTGGATAACAAAACGTGGGATAAAATACGCGACGCCTATAACAACGTAATTACCATATACTCTCCGCCACAGCCCGGCATAATTGTAGCTGATAGTATATATATAGACCGAGAAGACGAACTTTTGGAACTGTTTGTCATTCAGGCTATGATTTTGGCTCTGTCCAGGGTCTATTCCAACATCCCCGACGTCGATGTCACGGGGAGGCATGATGACAAATCCGTAGTAGCGGTTACTACGCTTCAGGAGATTTTCAGCTTAGAGCCTACCGGTGTTATTGACACCATAACCTTTAATGCAATTTCAAGACTATATTCCTCAGGGGTTGCAAAGAGGATAGATTATCCCGATTTATAGATAAAAAAATAAGGTATGGAGTTTTTTAAAACTCCATACCTTTTTAGCTATAATTATCTTAGAATAATACAAACAAGATATACAAAGTATGTTACCGCCATAAGCGAACCAAAGACGCGTGAAATGTTTTGCTTCCTTGCTGAGTAAATGTAGGTTGCTAGGCTTACGATGGTTAAAATAATAATATCATACATCGAAACAAGCTCTATTGTTAGCGGGTTGATTGTTGCAGAAAGGCCTAAAACAAACAAAATGTTAAATATGTTGGAACCTATAACGTTACCCATAGCGATATCGTTTTCGCCTTTTTTAGCGGCAACAATAGATGTAACAAGCTCAGGAAGCGATGTTCCCATACCAACAATCGTAAGTCCAATCAGGTTTTCTGTAAGGCCAAATGTCCTTGCAATAGCTGACGCGGAGTCTACTACAAACGTACCGCCAAGGCAAATACCCGCGATTCCCAGCACTATAAACAAAAGCTGTTTCCAAAGGGGCATAGCCTTTTGCTCTTCTTCGTCGACAGTCTCGTTTGCAGAAAGAGCAGAGCGTACAGTATAGTACATAAAAATTGTAAAGAATAAGAGCAAAACAAGTCCGTCAGTACGTGAGATAACCATATCCCCAACAGGATTTGCAAAGATGTCAAAGCCTAAGAACAAAAGTGCAAGAGTAATAAGTATCGAGTACGGAAAGTCCTTTTTAATAATCGACTTGTTAACAGCAACAGGAGAAAAGATTGCGCTGCATCCTGCTACAACCAAAAGGTTGAAAAGGTTAGAGCCGACAACGTTGCCAAGCGAAATACCGCTGCTGCCTTCCAAAGCTGCTGTTATGCTGACTGCCGCCTCGGGCATCGATGTACCAAAGGCCACAACCGTAAGACCTATAACAACAGAAGGAATCCCAAACTTTTTGGACAAAGCCGAGGCACCATCTACAAAGATGTCTGCGCCCTTGACTAATAGAAAAAATCCGATAACCAACAATAGATACTGCATAAAAATCCTCCTAAAAGTATAGATTAAAAAGGAATAAAAAAAGACTTTTATTGACTAATCGTCAATAAAAGTCTTGTTATTTAATGAAAAAACCGTGCGGCCAAGGCCACAGAGATTGTCGGTTGATTCAACGCCGTAATGCGCTAACTACTCCCTTTTATTGAATAAATTATATACCAAATTCAACCATTTGTCAATAATAATATTAACATTTTTTGAAATTATAGTAATTAAATTGTTGACATTATTACAAATACTGATATAATGTAGCTGATGTATAATTTAAATTAAGGAGATTAGTTTGTAAATGACAGGAAAACAAAGAGCGTATCTTAGGATGTTGGCTAACAGCATTGATTCAAAGTATCAGATTGGCAAAAACGGAGTGGAGCCAAACACAGTTTCGATGATAGACGAGGCGCTGGAGGCCAATGAACTTATTAAAATAAAGGTTTTAGAAAACTCTATGCTTGACGTAAGGGAGACTTGCAACGAGGTGTGCGAAAAGACAAACGCCCATCCTGTACAGTGCATAGGAAGCAAGTTTGTTATATATAGAGAGTCTAAAAATAATAAAAAAATTGTTGTTCCAAAAAAATAGGTTGAATATTTTTTCGCTAATTGTTCAAAATACTAATTGCAAGTCAAATTAATATGATAAAGGATGAGTGATTAGGATGAACAACCAGAATAACAATCAGAACAAGAACAACCAGAACAACCAGAACAATCAGAACAACAATCAGAACAAGAACAACCAGAACAACCAGAATAACAATCAGAACAAGAACGAACAAAAGAGAAACAACGAAAATTTCTAAATATGTTCGTAAAACGGGGCAATACTTTTCGTATTGCCCCGTTATTTTTTTAAACTTTTTGCATAAACATAACCAATTTTCAAAGAATAATATGTAACGAAGGAGGAGTGTTTATGCAACACTATAAAGATTTAAACGACTTGCTCGAAAAGAGCCCCGCTGCCTATAAATTTTACAGCTGTCTTCCGTACGATGTACAGCAGATGCTGGACGAAACCAAGCGGGCAATCTGTACGGAAAACCAGCTGATGAGCTTTGTAAATAACTATATAGGAAACGAATAATCAAATAGATTTTTTAAATAGTGAAAGCATGTTTGTAAATAAATACGAAAGCTTGTCGGAAAACGAGTCTTCGTGTTTAAGTTCAAGTCCGTAACATGTTAAAAGGTCAGTTTTACCTATAACAGAGTCATCAAGCGTTGCTGTAAGCGTACCCATTTTCTGACCCTTGTAAATCGGTGCGCTTACCTCGTTTTTGTAGTCGTATTGGAGCTTGACTCTCTTTGACTGCGCATCTGTAAGTGTTGCCGAAATATCGCTTTTAGCGTATAGCGCCGCCAGTGTGTCGGCGTTTTTTACGTTAACGGAACAGATGTATGCGTTTTTTTCAATTATGTTGTAAAAAGTGTAGGTGCTAAAAGCCTGCTCGTACATAGAAATATGGTCGTTCCAGTCGTCAGGCGCACAAAGCGTTACTGCAATTAGGTTCATACCGTCTTTTGTTGCGGAGGTTACGAGGCACCTCCCGCACGATTTTGTAAATCCGGTCTTTACACCCGTACAATATTCGTACATGCTCAGCAGTCTGTTGTGGTTTGTAAGATATCTTGAATTTTCCGCCCCGTTTAGTTCGACATTTTTTCTTTTGGTTGCGACAATTTCTGCGAATTTTTCGTTTTTTAAGGCGTAGCGTGTCAACATCGCCATATCAAGGGCGGTGGAGTAGTGCGCGTCGGCGTCAAGCCCGTGAGGGTTTTCGAAAGATGTGTCTTTTAGCCCGATTTCTTTTGCCTTTTTGTTCATAAGCTTTGCAAAATCCGAGACACTGCCGCTGATATGCTCTGCGATAGCGGTTGCCGCGTCGTTGCCGGAGTTTAGCATAAGCCCGTATATTAAGCTTTCCATCTTTATTTTTTCTCCGCTGTTTAGGTACATCGATGACCCTTCCGTAGATGCGGCGTTGTATGAAACGGTTACGATTTCGTCCGGATTGCAGTTTTCGAGGGCCAAAATTGCAGTCATAATCTTAGTCGTGCTTGCCATACCCAGTTTTTGTGTCGGGTTTTTGCTGTATATTACTCTCCCGCTGTCTGCATCTATCAGCACCGAGCTTTTGGCGGAGTTTGCGCTGACACATGAGAAAATGCTAATACATATCAAAGTAAGTAAAGCGGTTTTTTTAAACACTGATTGCACCATCCTAATCTATCATCTTGTTTATTTCTTTTCTTAGCTTGCTGATAATCTTTTTTTCCAGCCTCGAAATGTAAGATTGCGATATTCCAAGCATGGTTGCGACCTCTTTTTGCGTTTTTTCGCCCGTTGTTCCAATGCCAAAGCGCAAATTTATGATGTTTTGCTCGCGGCTTGACAGCTTGTGCATCGCCTCGTGCAACAGCTCGCGGTCCACCGCGTCTTCGATACCTCTGTGTGTAACGTCAGGGTCTGTGCCGAGTATGTCTGAGAGCAAAAGCTCGTTTCCGTCCCAGTCGGTGTTTAATGGCTCGTCGATAGACACCTCGTTTTTAGAGTTGCTGTTTTTTCTAAGGTACATCAGTATCTCGTTTTCTATGCACCTTGATGCGTATGTAGCAAGCTTTATGTTTTTGCCGGGGTTAAAGGTGTTTACCGCCTTTATAAGACCGATTGTGCCGATGGAAATTAAGTCTTCAATGTTAATCCCCGTGTTTTCAAACTTTTTTGCAATATACACAACAAGCCTTAGGTTGTGTTCGATTAACATATTTTTAGACTTTTCTTCGTCTATTTCCAAAAGGCACTTTTTCTCTTCCTCGGGCGACAGAGGGGGAGGCAGTATGTCACTGCCTCCGATATAGTTTATGCAGTTTCTTTTGAAATTTAATAATATCTTAATAATTTCAAGAAATATTGACACCATGTTTTGTAAAAGCCTCCTTGTTTTTTATAATTTGCGGGCCGAAAATGGCGCTGTAATCATTTAATGTATGTATAGCCGTACAAGATATTGCGACTACTGCATCGACCGGATTATTATTAATCTTAATTTCATCGGGCTTAATACCCAGCAAAAACCCATCCCCCGAAATTGCCTTGTAAGGTATTAACTTCAAGCGATGTTCGGTACAAAACGACGTGTAGATTTTAAGTACATCCTCGTTGTGTAAAAGGCTGTACACCATTTCGGACGGTAGAATATCTTTTATTGAGTTTAGCGATACTACAATTACCGGTTTTTTAGTTACAGGGTCTGTAAGATGATTTCCTGTGTCGCAAAACGCCTTTGTGCTAACTTGCTTTTTGTTGTAGCTTATGTTAAGGTTGGTTACATTCTTGTTTAGGATTGTCAGCTTTTTTACTATATCGCCGACAGCGCTTATAAGTATGTAACTAATTGCGATACAAAGCATTAACACTCCACCAAGCTCGTAGTCTTGTGTGGCTTTAAGGGTGTTTTGCAGCGCAAGCGCACACCCGCCTGTTATAAATGCGACGCAGTAGAATATAACAGTTGCACGAAAAAGCCCTTTCGCACTCTTGTCGCAAAAGCATATCCACACGGCAAAAGAAGTAACTAAAATCCATAGTGTAACGAGTATCCACTTTTGTATAGGGAATAAAATCAAGATGGAATAAACGCTGCCCAAAGCGGCACAAAGCGCAATCTTGTAGTTTTTACTGTCTGATTTTAATATTGTTTTTGTTACATGAAGAATAAAAAAATTCAGTATAAAGTTGGTTGCAAAAAATCTGTCTATGTATATAGTCATAAAAGCCTCCTGTATATATTATACATGGAGGCTTTAATAAAAAATGTCGAAAAAGTAGCGCCGAAAAAATTTCGGCGCTTTAATTTATGCTTTGTATGTTATTTTGTTTAAAAACGGCCTGATTATAACGAGTACGACAAACACAAGAACAAACTGAATAAGACAAATAGGTGTTCTCGTTATAAGGGTTGCGACGTACGGCATACCAAAGGAAAATGAGAGTACAAACGTCTTTAAAAACAGGTTGATTATAAGCTGCAAGACGTCACAAACCGCGGTAGAGATAATGTATCTTCTGTTGCCAAGGTTGTAAAACATAAGCCCGTATAAAAACCCGAACAAAAACTCAATCATCGTAAGATACGGTATAAAAGCGCCCGTCGGGTTAACAAGGTACGATACAACGTCTGCGAGCGTAGCTACAAGGCCTCCGATAATTCCGCCAAAGGAGATTGATGCGACAAACACCGATACAAAGCTTATAGAAATTTTGCCGATGTTGCCGAGCCTTAGATAGCCCGATACCGCAGAAAGAACAACTGTTACTGCAATCAGCAGAGCTATTGCGCACATGCCTTTTGTGTTAATCTTGGGCGTGTGAAATATCCTTTTTGCTGATAAAAACCTGCTTTTTTGCATAAAAAAACCTCCCTAGTCACATTTTCTCGCCATATGAATAAGAAGGCAAATTGAACCGATTCCTACAGCGGGATGCAGAACATGTATCGCAATCAAAAGATTTTCGTTCAGCAACAACTCCCCGTCTGCTGACACTGTATGCCAATTTGGGCAAAACGCACATGTCCTTACTCTGTTTTAGCTATTATACAACCAATTAAAAATTATGTCAATATATTGTTCTAAAATGGACATGCAGATAATAAAATTACTGTGAGGTGACCAAAGTGAAAAACATTTTGTCCAGACTTCCCGCGCCGCTTGCAGATAAAATCTTAAAAACCGGTCTTTTAAATGATGTTACGGAAGTAAGCCTAAGAGCCGACAAAGACACGGTGTTAAGAACGAACAACAAGTACTTTTCTGTTGGATACAGCCTCTCGGGAAGCGACCTTGTTCTCTTGCTCCAGAAGTTTTGCGACCTTTCGGTTTACGCGTATATGGATGAGATTAAAAACGGCTTTGTTACAGTAACCGGGGGCCATAGAGTAGGAGTGTGCGGAACAGTAGTTACCGAAATGGGAAGAGTTACGAACATAAAAAACATATCCTCTTTAAATATACGTGTAGCCCACGAGGTTGTGGGGTGCTCAGATAATATACCTCTTGGCTTTGGAAGCCTGCTTGTCATTTCTCCACCGGGCTGTGGGAAGACTACAATCCTTCGCGACCTGTGCAGAAGAATCGGACAAACCCATAAGGTCAGTATAGTTGATGAACGCGGCGAGCTTGCCGCAATGCACAACGGCAAAAGCAACTTTAACTTAGGAGCGATGACGGACGTGATGTCGCTGTGCCCCAAAAGGTACGGAATAGAGTATGTGCTAAGGAGTATGTCGCCCGACTATATAGTAACTGACGAGATAGCTGAGGAGGACAAAGAGTCGGTCAAAAAGGCGCTGTCTTACGGTGTTGGTATAATAGCCTCTGCTCACGGAAACAACATAAGGAGTACTCTTTTAAGGCTTGGTTTTGAGCGGGGTGCCAACATTTTTGACAAAATACTTCTGCTTAGTCAAAGCAACGGAGTAGGAACGATAGAAAAGATAATAAACATAAATGAAAAATAACAAAGGAGATGTTAGTTTGACAAAGCTTATAGGATTCTTAATAATCTTGTTTTCATCATCGAAAATAGGTATTGATGTCAGCCGCACTTATCGGTGCAGGACGAGGGAGCTTCGCTCTTTAATCACAGCGTTCGAGCTTTTAAAAAACGAAATAACCTTTACCAAAAACGTAGCGGGACGTGCGCTTTTTGGCGCGTCAACCGTGTCTGTACCAATCATAAAGTCTATGTTTAAAGGTATATCAGAGCGGATTATAAATGAACACGTTACAGCCTCTGAGGCTTTTGAGGGTTTTTTAAAGGAAAACATAGGATATTTTTCTTTAAACAAAGCAGACTTTGAAATTTTAAGAGAGTTTTTTGCGAATTTTGGTTCACATAGCCCAAGTGAAGAGGTAGAAAGCATAAATAACATAGTCGCAAGACTGTCGTCAAACTTAGAGTCTGCCGAGACGAGCGAGGGGAAATATTCGCGCCTTTTTGCAACCTCGGGTGTTTTGTGCGGCTTTTTCATAGCAATATTATTTATATAAAACGGAGGAAGAAATATGGATAGCGGAATAGAACTGGTTTTTAAAATAGCGGCTATCGGAATAATCGTATCTGTTTTGCACAACTTGTTAAACCAGGCTGGCAAGAGCGAGCTTGGAATTATGACGTCGCTTGCGGGGCTGATGGTTGCGCTTATCTTAATTGTACAAAAGGTAACCGACCTCTTTTCTGTAATAAGAAAGCTGTTTGAACTATGATCAGGATAATTGCGGTTGGCTTTTTGGGTGTACTTGCCTCTGCTTCTTTAAGAAAGATAAATCCGAACTTCTCTTACATAGCCGCAATAGCGACAGGCGTGCTCATAATAGGTATGCTCTACTTAGATATTGATAACCTTATTAATATTATAAAAACAGTAAGCGAGGGCTATGGGATATCAGATGAATATATTAAGCTGCTCCTAAAGGTTATAGGGATATCTTATATTACACAGTTTGCGGCTTCTGCCGCGGATGAGTGCGGCGAAAAGTTTATTGCACGAAAAATCGAGTTTGCAGGCAGGGTGTTTATACTGACTCTTACATTCCCGATACTCGTAAATTTGTTGAATGCAATTCTTGGAATTTTATAGGTGACGTATGAAAAAAACTTTGGCTTTTTTGTGTCTGATACTGTTCTTTTTAACCTTTAAGGTGTATGCCGATATTCCACAGATTAAGCCCGACGAGAAAACGCTTGACAACGTTGGAAAAAGCTTTGAGATTATAGAGGACGACATAGGCGACCTTGATGTGTTTTCCTTGCTCGATTCTCTTACGGAGGGCAATTTTAATGTGGATAACGAAGGGCTTGTCAGTAAAATAAAACAAACTGTAAAAAAGTCCCTTGATGACAACTACGGCTTCGCCTTTAAGTTGACACTTTTTCTTTTGCTTACCGCCATAGCTGATATGCTTAATGTTTCAAAACAAGGCGCAGATGCCGTAAAGCTTTTGTCTGTAAGCATAATTTCTCTTACCCTCGCAGGAGTGTTTGTAGAGTCGTTTGAATACGCGGCGGACGTCATAGACAGGATGGTTTTGTTTATAAATTCCCTGATTCCAACGCTTTTAACCCTTTTGGCAGCAAGCGGCGGAGTGACGACGGCGGGGGTTTTAAACCCCGTTATGCTGGGCGTCTCTTCCACTGTAACCATGGTTGTAAGGTCAGTTATTATGCCGCTTACCACAGTAGGCTTTTCTCTTAAAATTTGTGCCGCGGTTACGGGTAAAGAGCATGTATCCGAGCTTGGAGGACGGGTTTTTTCGCTGATTAAATGGGGGACAGGTCTCGTAACCACCATATATATCGGGGTGATTACAATTGTAGGCACCGCCGCCCCAAGTGTTGACGAAATAACTATCAAAACAGCCAAATACGCTGTTTCAAGCTTTGTTCCATACGTAGGCGGAATGCTCTCAGACAGCGTGGAGCTTGTGCTTAATTGCTCGCGGGTTGTTAAAAATTCTGTAGGAATTTTGGGCCTTGTCGGGGTTTTGGCTGTCGTCGTTGTACCTTTTTTAAGTATGGGTGTAAAAATACTTTTGCTTAATCTGGTCTTTATATGCACAACACCTGTTATTTCAAGCGGCGTAAGAAAGGTGCTAAAAGAGGTAATCTCAGCGCTTGGTATAGCTCTGGGCCTGCTTGTGCTGGTAGGGGTAATGTACATAGTTTCAATAACAGTAATAATCTTTATAGGTGGTGCATAAGATGGATAGTGTATTAAAGCTTACAAGGCTTATAATCGCCCTGACTTTTTTGTGGACAGCGGCGGAATATATGCTTGCGGATGCGACGTATAAAAAATACATAGATTTCGCCTACGGACTTGTGCTGATAACCTTGTTGGTAACAACTGTGTTTAATGTAAAACAGCCCGACCTGTACGTCGGCACAGACCAAAGTCCGGCGCTTCAAAACGGCGGTAATGAATATGTGCGCAGTCTTTATGAACAAACAGCAGAAAATACTTTGAGGGAAAAATTTGGCGACAAAACAATAGATGTAACGCTCGGCAAAGATTATAAGGTTTTAGGCTTCACCTGCAAAGACGAGACCACAAAGGCAAAGATAAAGGAGTATCTCTATGGAGAATAAATTCCACAGCTTTTTAATGAATAATACAAAGTATCTGATTATACTTGCGGTTGGAGTTGCTCTTATCGTAATCTCTTCCGGTGGCGGACAGGTAGAGCATGTCAGCAGCAAAACACAGACACAGTTAAAACAAACTTTACAGATGGCGGAGGGGGTAGGCGATGTAGAGATTATGATTACATATAATGAGGACGGCTCTGCCCAAGGCGCAATAATAATAGCCGAAGGCGCCAAAAACAGCGGAACGAAAAAGCTGCTTCGCGACTGTGCTACGGCGGTTTTGAATCTTCCCGACTATAAGGTACAAATTTTAAACAAGAAGGAATAGGAGAGAATAATAATGAGAAAAATCAAGTTTTCCGATATAAACAAGCGTAATCTAACTCTGCTCGGATTGGTGGTAGTCGTGGCAGTTGCAGGCGTGATTAATCTCAGGATGTCAGACGGCGAGGTAGCAGAGACACTGGCACCCATACAGGATAATTCCGAGTTGACCGATAAGGAGACAACCACAGACGACGCCTACACAGAGGCCGTTATGCTTCGCGACCAAAAGCGCAGCGAAAGTATGGACGTTTACAGAGAAATAGTAGACAGCACCTCCTACGACAAGGAGACTAAGGACAATGCGCAAGAGATGCTGACAAAGAGCGCAAATTACATAAACGAAGAGGCACTCATCCAGACGCTCGCAGCCGCAAAAGGCATCGAAAAGTGCGTTGTGTATATTGACGGAAACACTGTAAATGTAGTGGTGTTCAATACAAAACTAACCGACGCTCAGGCAAATCAGTTAAAGGATATAGTAATGGAAAACACCGATTTTACAGCTGATAAAATAAAAATTACTGAAAATAAATAAAAAGTCTTTTATTTTGAAATAATATGTGTTATAATGAGAAAAACAAATAAGTTTTGTGTACAAAAGACAAGTAAGAAGGGAGCGCTTTTAATGTACGAAGAAAAAGATAATGTTTCCAAGGCAGGCAACATAAATATTTCCGAAGAGGTTATCGCTGTTGTGGCAGGTGTCGCTGCGTCTGAAATCAACGGCGTTGCAGGAATGTGTACAAACTTTACAGGCGGTCTTGGCGACCTGTTTGGTAAGAAGAACTATTCAAAGGGCGTTAAAGTCGAACTTGATACAGATAAGGTTTCAGTTTCTGTTTCTCTTACCTTCGACTACGGATGTAAAATACAGGACGTAGCTTTGGAGGTTCAGGAAAAGGTTAAGCGCGAAATCGAAAATATGACGGGCTTGGAGGTTGTTGCAGTTGACGTCTATGTCAGCGCTATCGCTTTACCTAAGCCGGAAAAGCCCCAGTCTCCCGAGGAAAACACAGGTAAAAAATAAAATTTTATTGGTGCAGCTTTTTAGCTGCACCAAAAAATTGATAAAATCACTTGACAAACTCAGTATCTTGTGCTATTATATATAAGCGCTTTGAAAAAGCTGCTCAATATCGCAGGGTAGAGCAGTCCGGTAGCTCGTCGGGCTCATAACCCGGAGGTCGTCGGTTCAAATCCGGCCCCTGCACCCAGAAAAAGCGACTTGTTTCGACAAGTCGCTTTTTCAACGAAATAAATCCTGCGGATTTGTGAAATGCCCTTCGGGCGTGAAATATTACTTCGCAATGTGAAATACGCTTTGCGGCGTGTGGATTTATTTCATTTCACTGGATGCACTAGCATCAAATTTCACAATTTACGGAGTAAATTAATTCACATCAACGAAGTTGATATTTCACTGAAAATATGTGCCATCTAAACTGTTCGGCTCTTCCATGAAAAAAAGACTTGTCGTTTGACAAGTCTTTTTATTGTATTTGTGTGAGTAATCATACCACAATAATATTGTTTTCATTCAGCACAAAGAGTTCCTGGAGTTTCTTTGAATTTGTTACTATATAATCTATTTTCTGTATTGGCACAAGGTTAAATGGTGCAGAAAGATTCAGCTTGCTTTCATCACATAAGAACACTGTTTTTTTAGATTGTGCAATTGCATTTTTTCTAATTTGGGTTTCAGGGAGAGATGGGTCTGTTAAAATTCCTTTTTCATTTACGCCATGACAGGAAAAAATAAAGATGTCTATGTTGAATTTCTGAATAAATTCTTCGGCAAAACTTCCAAAGTTTGCCAAGGAATTTTCAAATATTTCTCCTCCTGTGCAGTAGGTTTTAACTCCTTTTTTTACAAGCATTGCCGCCAAAGGAATACCATTTGTAATGACAGTTATACCTTTTTTTTTAGAAAGGAATTCAGCTAACTGCAATGTGGTGGTAGATGCGTCAACAAAAACAATATCATTCTCATCGACAAATTTAGACGCGGCCTGACAAAGACGTCGTTTTTGCACACTATTGATAGTTTTTCTAAAGTCTAATGGGGTAACTATGTGTTCGTTTTGTATTTTCTTTGCGCCACCGTGACTTCTTATTATTTGTTTTCGTAACTGTAATTCAGTTAAATCTCGTCGGATGGTAGGGAGGCTCACATACAACATTTTACTTAGCTTGTGAGCAGACACATAATGTTCTTCTTCTAAAATTTCCAATATTTTATCGTAACGTTCTTCTTTCAGCATAGAGGCACTCCTTTTTGAGCGATTATGATTGTTTATCAATATATTAGCCGCAGATTGACAATCGTTTCTGATTGTTTTATTATATATCCGGTTTAAAAAAATGTCAAGGGAGGTTCGAAATGAGTACGTTGAAAGATAAAAGACTATTTCTTTTAGATATGGATGGTACCATTTATATAGACAATGAACTTTTCGATGGAACAAAGGAATTTCTAAACTACGTCAAATCAGTTGGAGGCAGGTATATGTTCCTGACCAATAATTCATCAAAGGGTGTAGATAAATATATAAAAAAATTGGAATTGCTTGGAATAAAATCTGAAAAAGAGGATTTTCTTACGTCGGTCAATGCAACGATTCAGCATCTTAAAAAGAGAAATTATAAAAAGATTTATTCGTTTGGAACTGCATCTTTTGTGGAGGAACTATGTAAAGCTGATTTGCCTGTGACAACTCAAATGTGCGACGATATAGACTGTTTGTGTATAGGGTTTGATACGGAAATTACTTTTAAAAAAATTGAAGACGCTTGTATTTTGCTGACAAGAGGAGTGGACTATATAGCAACCAATCCTGACTGGGTATGCCCAACTAGGTATGGCTTTGTTCCTGATTGCGGTTCTGTTGTCCAAATGCTTTATAATGCAACAAAAAGAACACCGCATTTTATAGGGAAGCCCCGACCTGAAATGGCATATCTTGCTATGAAAGCAACAGGATTTAGACCAGAGGAAACAGTAATTGTAGGCGACAGACTTTATACTGACATTGCATGCGGAGTAAATGCCGGAATTTCCTCGGTGCTTGTTCTATCAGGTGAGGGGACAATGGAAGATGTGAAAAAAAGTGAGATTAAGCCTCAATTTATATATAATAATATAAAAGAGTTATATCTGGATTTGCAGATTGAATAGTGTTGTGCTTCAACAAAAGCATCTAAACCGTTCGGCTCTTTCATAAAAAGCATCGACTTTGTCGGTGCTTTTTTCTTTTGCGGGTTATGAGACCGGCGAGCGTGGCTCGTTGGGCAATGAAACCGAGCGCTTCCGGTGGAAGATAAAGCGAGGCTGAATTGGCGCAGCGGTCGAAAAAGACGAGGAAAAGCAAAAGCCCGAAGTCTTTTTCGGGAACCGCAAGAGGCCCGTAAGGGATAACCCGGAGGTCGTCGCTTCTGCCTGAGCCCATATCAAAGGAAATGATATATAAGATATCCTTTTTAAATACTTTACTTTTAAAAAAAGGAGTAGTATAATTATATTTATAGGATATAATGAATAAAATGTTGATTTTAAAAATCAGGAGGAAAACCAAATGGAAAAAATACTTACAGGTTTTTGTTTTACAGACATACATAATCAGCAATCCATGCTCGATTATCCGACCACGCTCAGACAAACATTCATAAAGGCGAAAGAGCTGGCGGTGGAAGAGTTTGGCTTGGCTGATATAGCAATAATAGGCGGGGATAACATATCGGATTATCCGCACTGGGAGAGGTCGTGTGCCTTGCCTAAGAAGAATTTTCTGGACATAAAAAACAAAATTAACGAATGTGCTTCCGCAAGCGTAAAGGACAAAAAGGTGCTCTATGTTGCCGGAAACAACGATATGATTTTAGGTGATATAGGAACGGAAGAAAACGACCCATATAATACTACGGATTTTTACGACTTTATGGATGAATCATTTGGCAAACTTCCTGAAAGTGAAAAGCTTATCCTTGTTTCCGAGCAGAAGCCGGGCGAGCTTTATTGGGGTGCATGCCATTATGTAGTTAACGGCATCGACTTTATCGGTATCAATGTCGACCCTAACACTGCGTTTAACTCTCACGAGGGAAGCTACAGCGACGAAACAATGCTTTGGGTTAAAGATAAGCTGAACGAAATCGACCCGGACGGAACAAAACCTGTTTTCATTGCAGGACATTTGTCAGCAATATATTATTATAATGACGGAGAATTGACCGAAACAATGATAAACGGAAACGTCGACTTGTTCTACGATATATTTAAAGGACACAAAAACGCCTTTTATCTTTACGGCCACCTGCATGGAGAAAGGTCGTGTTTTAAAGACTTTTCGTCGGGAGCTGTTTTGCATATCGGTGATGACGGTATGCCGCTCGACAGCAATTTGATGCAAACAGATTCGCTCGGAAAAGAATACGCATATTCATTCGTACACATGGGCGGACTAAGACCGTTTGGCAGAGAATATTTTGAAGATAACGGACTGACAGGTTACGGCGGCGCAGCGGAAAAGAAATACCATCCCGGTACAGCAACGCCTAAATTGGCACAGTACCTTGTTTTTGAGGTATATAAGGACAGAGTTGTTTTCCATATCAGAAACTCAGGGACTCTCGAAAATTATCATCAAAAAGACAAACTTAAGGAATATACAGTGTATTATAAATAAAAAGAAACTGATTCACTGCTTTAACAACAAAAAGCACCCTGCGAGGGTGCTTTTTTCTTGTGTTAAACCGCATACATGATGTGAAGATTTCGAATTTGGGGGTCTTTTATTTTGTCATTAACTGAATAAGCGTGAGCTTCCGGGTTGGCAGAAGATGCGCTTGTAAGTTCTTGTCTTTGAAGCTCGTCTGTGATGGATGAGGAGATTTTTTCTATCAATTTAGTTTTTAAATTCCATTCGGTTTCGGAGTTTCCGCTTGAAATAAGATATTCAAGGTCGTCGTGAAGAAAAGATAGAGTTTCAAGTTCTCTTAATCCTCTGAAAACCCATTTGTAGTATGGTATATATTTTTTGTTTAAAAGAAAAATTACTTTAAGCGCCGCTTGAACAAATTCTGCTATCGCAAGCTGCGCGGCGCCGGATTCTCCTCTTTTTATACATCTTTCGTAGTTGTATTGTCCTGACTGTGCCATGATAAGCAGGTTTCCTGCTAATTTTTTAAGCCTCACGTCTTCGGGCAGGTAGGAAAGCCTTTGACGGATGGTTGTTAGAAGACCGAGGTTGTCTAAAAAAACCTTTCCGTTTGTAGCTTCCAAAAGAAACTGTTCTGAAATAGAGAGCCATCCTCTTGTCGTTAGTTCCCCGTTTTTGTCCCCTGTTTTATCCTCGAAAAAGCGATTGATTCTTATAACGCCGTGTCGGTTTCCTCCAACAGGATTAAGCGGGTTTCTTTTAAAACCCAAAAACTCTTTCGGTAGCTTTGCGTACGCACGTTCTAGTAAAAATTCATCCTTTGCTGAGACAAGGCTTTCGTCCGGCAAAAAGATGCAAAAACCCGGCTCAAAATCGTGGTCGCGGGACAAAGAATCGTCAAAGCCCATACATTCAGAACCGCTCCCGCAAAGACCTGTCGCCAGATATTGCTTTAAGTGAGAAAAATTGTCGTCTATCATTTTTTCTCCGTACTCTTTATAAAACCTTTCGGCAAGTTCAAGACCTTTCATAAATCTCCGTAGCCCTTTCTTTAAGCTCGTTTTCGTATGCAAAATGTCCGTAATATCCAAACACAGAGGCGCATTTTTCACATACGAAAGCGTAGTATCCGTTTTTGTTTTCGTGTTCGTCTAATATTTTTGCCGCCTTGTTAAGTAAGTCCTCTATAATCTCTTGTGCGTTTTCAAGCCCAATCTCAGCTTCCTTTAAGTTTGCGATGTTGAGGTGTGTTATGGCAACTTCAAGCATACCGTCCCCCGCACTTTCCATTACAGAAATAGCTTTTTCGTAAAAGGCAAGGGCCTTGTCAAATTCTTTTATATCAACGTAAGCAAGCGCCATGTTGTTATAAAGTCCACCAAAGCGCTTGTCAGTTTCCGGAAGCTGCTTTTTGTAAACTGCATACGCCTTCTCGAACAGCGGAATAGCATCACTTGCTTTGCCAAAGGATTTTAAAACCGTCCCTGCGTTAATGTATGTTGTTCCCGCGCCTGTGTTGGTTTCTATTCCCATGTCAGCCACTAATGACAAAGCATTTTGCACGGCACTGACAGCATCGGCTTCTCTTTGAAGCTTTCTGTAAAGTCCGCATAGCTCGTTTTGCAACAAAAGCATAGTTCTTTTGTCGTTAACTGCCTTTGCTTCTTCGAGCCTTTGTAAAATATACTTTTCGGCCCCGCTGTAATCGTTTTTATGAAGGAATTCATCTAATTTGGTTAAAATACTTTCTGAATTAATCATAAAGCACCTCGGTTTTTAAGATAACATAATTTTATCATATAATTATTTTTGGTGCAATTATAAATATTATTTTATCAGTTGCATCTGTTGACATATAAGGTAAAATATGGTAGTATTATGTAGCACACTGTGTGCTGAATGAGAGGTGTTGTTATGACCAATGCTTGCGATAAGTTGATTTGTGATGAGATGTCAGAGCAAATAATAAAAGCTGCTGAGGAATTAACTCTGGTAGAAAAAACGCATGAAATAAATGTCCGTAAAGTATTAAAACATCTCGGAATAACAAATCGTGTTTTTTATAATCGTTTCCACAATATTGATGAAGTCCTTGATATAATTTCAAGACGCTCAATTTTAAAGGTCAGGGAAAGCCTTAGGTTTCATTTTGATGAGGAAAAGGATTTTTTTGAACAGATAATGGACGAAGTAGAAAAAACTCTTACCATCTCTTATGAAACAAGAAAGAACTTTGCACATTACGTTTTTGAAAACGATTCGGTTACCGACAGTAATTATCAATGGTGGATAGAAGAAATCAAGATAATACTTAATTACGCCATTGAAAGAGGCTATATTAAAAACGTAGATACCGATATGACAAGTTATGCAATATGGTGCTTTATCCGCGGATTTAATACTGATGCCATTGGCAGAAAGCTTTCGCTTGATGAAGCAATTAAAAAATACAGATATGGCTTTAAATTTATTTTGGATGGTTTAAAGGCCTGATATAATTTTTGAAATAGAGAGTTTTCTCTATTTTAAAAATATACAGCACACTGTGTGCTGAAATTGCAATTTGATTAAATATTTACCAAGGAGAATAGTTATGTTTTTTATTAAATCAATATATTGCCGCGCGTTTCAGGCGGCTTTCAGACTGGCTTTGCCGTTGCTTCCGTACAGAGAACCGCAAATTATAAATTCCTGCAAAGAAATCTCAAATGTGTTGGAAAAAGAAAAAGCAACGTCCGTGCTTGTAGTTACAGACAAGGGTATAGCCGATAGCGGATTGTTAAAGCCTTTGGAAGATGTGTTAAATTCGGTCAATATTCCGTATGCAGTTTATGACGAAACACTACCGAATCCAACGGTTATAAATGTTGAGGATGCGCTGAAACTGTATTACAAAAATAACTGTAACGCCATCATAGCAATCGGCGGCGGTTCGGCGATGGATTGCGCAAAGGCGGTGGGCGTGCGTGTTACATATCCGAAAAGGACAGTAAACCAGTTGGGAGGTAAGCTAAAAGCATGGCGTAAGCTGCCTACATTTGTTGCTGTCCCTACAACAGCGGGTACGGGTAGCGAAACAACACTTGCTGCGATGATTACCGATTCCAAAACACATCATAAATACGCGATAATGAGCTTTCCGTTAATTCCGCATTATGCGGTTTTGGACGCAACTCTTACGTATTCTTTGCCACCGCATTTAACTGCGACTACCGGAATGGACGCTCTTACCCATGCGGTAGAAGCATACATCGGTCGCTCTACAACAAAAGAAACACGCAGACTTGCATTAGAAGCAACAAAGCTTGTGTTTGAAAATATTTACACGGCATACTCTGATGGCAAAAATTATACTGCGAGGGAAAATATGCTTCACGCGGCGTACAAGGCAGGCATATCGTTTTCAAAGTCTTATGTCGGATATATTCACGCTCTTGCGCACGCGCTTGGTGGCTTTTACGGAACGCCGCACGGACTTGCCAATACGGTTATAATGCCTTATGTGCTTGAATCTTATGGGAAAAGCATATATAAAAAGCTTTATAAACTCGGATTAAATGCAGGAATTTGTGATAAAAATGATTCGTACGAAGTCGGTGCAAAGAAATTTATTGATGCAATAAGAAAGCTTAACTCTGATATGGGAATTCCCGACAAGATACAGGGTATCAAAAAAGGCGATATTCTTGCTTTGTCAAGGCACGCTGAAAGGGAAGCGAATCCGCTCTACCCCGTACCAAAGCTTATGACAAAAAATGAACTTAAAATTTTTTATTATATGGTAGGAGAATAATATGAGAAAAATCAAAATCGTTGCGGACTCGTCGTGCGATATCTTTGCCTTGCAAAATGTAGATTTTGCATGCGCGCCTATGAAAATTATTACCAATGAGCGTGAATTTGTTGATGACGCCGCACTTGACGTAGATGGTATGGTGGATTATTTGTATAATTACAGCGGGAAGTCAAAATCGTCCTGCCCGAATACAAACGACTGGCTCGAAGCTTTTGGGGACGCAGACGATGTCTTTTGCGTTACAATCACAAGCGGCCTTTCAGGTAGCTATAATTCCGCCTGCGTTGCAAAACAAATCTATGAGGCGGAAAATACGGGCAAGCGTGTATATGTGTTTGATTCACTAAGCGCAGGTCCTGAGGTTACCATGACTGTGAATAAAATAGAGGAATGTATAAAGAGCGGTGCGGCGTATGAAGACGTTTGTACCAAAGTTTCGGAATATATAAAAAAGGCAGGACTTGTCTTTATGTTAAAATCCCTCAAAAATTTTGCAAACAACGGCAGAGTTTCCCCTGTCGTTGCAAAAATCGCAGGCATTGCAGGAATATGTATTGTAGGTAAAGCAAGTGACTGCGGGACCCTCGAGCCAACACACAAGTGCAGAGGGGAAAAGCGTTCACTTGAAGCTTTGGTTAATGACCTTGAAACAGAAGGTTTTTGTTCCGGCAAAATCAGCATCGGCCATTGCCAGAATGAATCGGCGGCAGAAAGACTAAAAGAGTTGATTTTGGAAAAATTCAAGAACGTTCAGGTAGAAATACACAGACTAAGAGGCCTTTGTAGCTTTTATGCCGAAAAGGGCGGCGTGCTGGTAGGCTTTGAAAGAGCATAACGGAGGCGTTGATATGACAAACGAACAGATAACAAACTTGCTTGAAAAGCAAAGGAAGTTTTATAAAAGCGGAGCTACCATTCCTGTTAACTTCCGTATCGAACAATTAAAAAAACTCTATAAAACCGTAAAAAAATATCAGGATGAAATTAACGACGCATTAACTGCCGACCTTGGTAAAAGCCATTTCGAAGGTTTTATGTGCGAAAGCGGTCTTGTTCTTTCTGAAATTTCATATATGATTCGCAATACAAAGAGATTTGCAAGGAGAAAAACAGTTGCCACTCCAATCACGAACTTTGCGTCGCATAGTTTTAAGCAGCCCGTTCCTTATGGTAACACTCTGATTATGAGCCCGTGGAATTATCCGTTTTTGTTGACCGTCGACCCGCTTGCAGATGCTATTGCAGCAGGCAATACGGCGATTGTCAAGCCCAGCGCATATTCACCCGCAACAAGCAAGATTATAGAGAAAATCATAAAAGAATGCTTCGACTCTGAATATGTTGCGGTTGTAACAGGCGGCAGAGCAGAAAACACTGCTCTTTTAAAGCAAAAGTTTGACTTTGTGTTCTTCACAGGAAGCCAGGCTGTCGGAAAAGAAGTGCTTCGCCATACAGCAGAGCACCTTACCCCCGCAGTTCTCGAGCTTGGTGGAAAGAGCCCTTGTATCGTGGATAAAAGCGCAAATATCAAGCTTGCGGCTAAAAGAATTGTGTTCGGTAAGTACCTAAACTGCGGTCAGACTTGCGTTGCTCCTGATTATATACTTTGTGAAGGTTCAATAAAGGATAAGTTTATAGCCGAAGTTGTTAAACAGATAAAGAAACAGTACGGCGAAAATCCGCTTGAAAATAAAAACTATGGCAAGATAATCAATGAAAGACACTTTGAAAGACTCAGTACGCTTATAGATAAGAACAAGGTTGTTTTCGGCGGAGAAATAAACAGTAAGACCAATCAGATTTCACCTACCGTTATGGATAATGTAAGTGAAAGCGATGCAGTCATGGGCGAAGAAATCTTCGGCCCGATTATGCCTGTACTTACGTTTGATAATTTTGATAAGCTGGTTGAGGAACTTAAAGATAAGGATAAGCCACTTGCGTTGTATCTGTTTTCGGGTAACAAGAGGCATATTAAGCGTGTTACAACGGAGCTTTCTTACGGAGGCGGTTGCATTAACGATGTTGTAGTTCACCTTGCAACGAGCGAAATGGGCTTCGGCGGGGTTGGCGAAAGCGGAATGGGTTCGTATCACGGAAAAGCAGGTTTCGATGCTTTTTCGCACTATAAGTCAATTATGGATAAAAAGACCTGGCTTGATTTGCCGATGCGTTATCAACCCTATAAAAATAAACTGTATGAGAAACTTTTGCATATTTTCTTAAAATAGCATTTGGGGATTTTTAAAAAGGACACTGTATGTGTCCTTTTTTCTATGTAGCGTAGTATCTATTGGTGTTTATAAATCCATATATTACATTTGAAAATATATATGCGTATATGTTATAGTAAATTGGTCCGTATCGACTTTGATAAATTAAGGAGGTTTATGATGAAGAAGATTCTAATTTTACTGACAGTACTATTTCAGATAAATATAGTTTTACCGGCATATGCTCAGTCGACAGAGCAACACACAGTTGTATCGGGCGACAGTATGTGGAAAATTGCAGTCAAATATGAGGTGGGCCTTAGCGAGATAAAAAGCGCAAATCCGCATATTGCAAACCCTGATCTGATTTATCCCGGACAGGTTTTGAATATTCCGAAGACCGATGCAACGGTTGTAAACTATGAAAACGAGGTTATAAGACTTGTAAATGAAATCAGAACGAAAAATGGGCTCAATACCCTTAAGGCAGATTGGGAGCTTAGCCGTGTGGCAAGATACAAGTCCCAAGATATGAAGGACAATAACTATTTTTCGCACACAAGCCCGGTTTATGGGTCTCCGTTTACCATGATTAAAAATTTTGGCATATCATATAAAACTGCGGCAGAGAATATAGCGAAAGGACAAAAAACACCTCAGACGGTTGTGAATGCATGGATGAATTCTCCGGGGCACCGCGCCAATATATTAAATGCATCGTATAAAAAAATTGGTGTTGGTTATGTATCTGGCGGAAATTACTGGACCCAGATGTTTATAGGATAAATCTGCTTTTTAGCGTAATCAACGGTCTTGCCCTTGGTTTTTGTTAAAGCAGGTTTAATTGACATATTGACATTTAATTAAACGTATGGTATGATTAATCATACTAATCATACAGAGGAGATGCAGATATGGATATACACGGCGGAAAGTATGCCTGGATGGTCAAAATTGGCGAAAAGGGCCAGTTTGTTATTCCAAAACAAGCAAGAGAATTGTTTGACTTTAAACCGGGAGATGAAATTATAGTTCTTGGCGATAAGGAAAGAGGAATAGCGATTCTTCCCAAAGAAAAGCAACAAGACTATGTTGAAAAGATTTTCGGTGGTATAGAAGAATGAAAGCGGGAGAATTAATATGAGTAAAATTGTTTTCTTTTGCATTCCTGCGCACGGACACACTAACCCTACCTTGGGAGTTGTGAGGGAGCTGCTCTCCCGTGGGCACGAGGTCTGGTATTATTCGTATAACATTATGCGTGAAAAAATTGAGTCATCAGGAGCAAAGTTTGTCTCCTGCGATGAATACGATAAAGAGCAGAAGCTTAGCGAGAAAGATTCTGCCCGCGTGGGACGGGACCTTGCGTTTTCTGCAAAGATACTTGTAGATACGACACTGGCACTTGATGATAAAGTATGTACGGAAATGGCAAAGCTAGGGCCCGACTGTATCGTGGCAGATTCTATGGCGCTGTGGGGAAAGGCTGTTGCGAAAAAACTTGGGATTCCTTTCGTTTGTTCCACTACAACTTTTGCTTTTAATCAATATTCGGCAAAGATTATGAAACAAGGTTTTGGAGATTTGTTTAAGATGCTTATTTGCCTTCCTAAAACTGCAAAGCAAGTCAAAAGGCTTAGAGACAGGGGATATCCCGTAAGAAGCATACTTGATATAATCGGTAGTGATGATAACACCCACACAATTGTATATACATCTTCGGAATTTCAGCCGTGTTCAGAGACTTTTTCGGACAAATATGCTTTTGTCGGCCCGTCTGTTCGTGCAGCTTGCGAAGAAGTGGAAAAGAAGAGGGACAAGCTGATTTATATATCTATGGGAACTGTAAATAACGACATGATGCCTTTTTACAGAGAGTGTATATCATCTTTAAAAGATACAGGTTACCAGATAATTATGTCTGTCGGTAATCTGGTAGATGTTAATGAACTTGGAGAACTGCCTGAAAATGTGTCTGTCTTTTCGCACGTTGACCAGATTGCTGTTTTGGAAAAAGCAGATGTGTTTGTTTCGCACTGCGGAATGAACAGCGTCAGCGAAAGCTTGTATTTTTCGGTCCCTCTTGTTATGATACCGCAAACAACAGAACAAAAGGGTGTTGCCGAGAGAGTTTTCGGACTTGGCGCAGGCGTTAAACTTGATAAAATGGATGGGGCATCAGTTTTGGAGGCCGTAAATAAAGTGTTAAGTGATAGCGCATATAAGGAAAACGCCTGCAAAATTTCGGATGGATTTAAAAACTGTTCGGGCGCAAAGGCCGCTGCCGACAAAATTATAGAGGTTTGTAACGGCACAAGATAAAAGAAAAAATCGGCACACTTTAAGTGAGGGGATTTTTCCATTATTACACAATTATCAGCTAAATGAGGGCGGGATGGTTTCGCCCTTTGCAAAAGCATTAGGCCCCGGGTCTGACATTGAAAAATACATTTTCGCCGCTTTTGTTGTGCCAAAATCTTTGTTAGAGCCGCTGTTTTGTACCTTGTTGAATGCATCGCGGAACATTTGGTTGTGTGCTTCTTCACGGTTAAGAAGAAAGTCGATTGTTTCCCTTACTTTCTTGTCGTTAATCTGTCGGTATAAATACTCATAAACCACCTTTGCTCGCTGCTCGGACGCTATGTTGCTTAAAAGGTCGGCACAAAGGTCTCCTGTTACCGTAACATAATCTGCGGTCCAGGAATAGCCCGAGGCGTTTATAAGTCCGGGGTTTAAACCTAAAATAACGTGCGACTGTATTTCGCCCGCACTTACTTTTGTGGCATCTACATCGTGACCGTTTAGCAAATTGATGGTTTGTGCAACCATCTCCATATGGCCGAGTTCTTCTGCGGCTATGTCTAAAAACAAATCTTTAATTTCAGGGTCTTTAATTCTGAAACTTTGTGACATATACTGCATAGCTGCCTTCATTTCGCCGTTTCCACCGCCCAATTGCTCCTGCAAAAGAGCAGCATACTGCGGGTTTGCCCTTTCGATTTCTACCGGATGAAACAACTGCTTTTCATGTTTGAACATAAAATACACCTCTCTTTATAAAACTTGGTATTATTATTTACATACACGGGTGTAATTATTCGATATTTAATCGTATTACCAGATAATAATTGACAATGTTTTTAGCGTTTGATATAATAAATATGTATTGAATTTTTAATAAGATTCTGGAAAGCCCGCCTATATAAAGCTTTAAAATTTTACGAAATCTTGTTAAATAATGTGTAAATATTTGCAAAAAGGCGTGTTGATTTATGAAAACCGTTTTTATAGTGAACCCAAAGGCAGGCCAGGGAAAAAACATCGAGTCTTTAATATCTTCAATTAAAGAATGTGTCTCGTCAAATGAATTTGACGCAGAAATTTATGTAACCAAAAGAGTAGGGGACGCAAAGCGATTTGTGAAAGAATATTGCACAGAATGCGGTCCTGCCCGCTTTATCGCGTGCGGGGGTGACGGTACACTCAGCGAGGTTTTAAACGGAGCGATTGAGTGCGAAGGAGCACAGATTGGTGTTCTTCCCATAGGTACTGGCAACGACTTTTGTCGTAACTTTGATAAATCAACAGATTTTTTGGATATTAAATCTCAAATTATCTCATCAGCAGAAAAATGTGATGTAATACGCTACACAACTACCGTAAACGGAATGGAAAAAGTGGGTTATTGTGTTAATATGGTAAACATAGGCTTCGACTGTAATGTCGCCGACATGACTGCACAAATGAAGAAGAAGCCGCTCGTTTCCGGCTCGCTTGCATATTTTGTTTCCATACTGGTTGCTATGGTTAAGAAAAAAGGTGCAGACCTTTTAATAAAGCTGGACGGAGAGGAAGTATATAACGGTAGGCTTCTTTTAACTTCGATTGCAAACGGCAGCTTCTGTGGCGGTGGGATTAAATCAAACCCTCTTGCCGCAGTAAGTGATGGCGTTATGAATGTCAATATAATTAAAAATATTAAAAGGATACAGTTTGTTCCGCTTCTTCCGCGTTATATGGACGGAACAGTGCTGGATGTTAAAAATATTGACAGATATCTGATTAATAAAGACTGTCGGAAAATTGATATAATCACTAAAAATGAAAATTTCAGAATATGCATCGACGGTGAAATTATAGATGCAGGCAACACTACTTTTGAGGTAGTGCATAATGCTTTTGACTTTGTTGTGCCAAAAGCTGCACATAAGCAACTTGTCAATAAATAGAAATAGTGAATAAATAAAATGGAAAGGATTTTTGCTATGAAAAAGATTAAATGGGGAGTAATTGGTTGTGGAGGTATTGCAGACAGGAGAACGCTTCCTGGTATGATGCTTGCTGATAATGCAGAGCTTGTTGCGGTTATGGATGCAAACGAAGAGTTTGCGCTGAAATGTAAGGAAAAGTACGGAGCAAAATACGCTTTTACAAATTATGAAGACGTGTTAAAGATTGAAGAAATCGACGCTGTTTACATAGCTTCTCCGGTGTTCTTCCATAAGGAACAGGCAATAGCAGCTGCAAAGGCTAAAAAGCATATGCTGCTCGAAAAGCCGGTTGCGTTAACAGTTCCGGAAGCTGAGGAGATTCAAAAGGCATGTGAAGAAAACAATGTAAAAGTAAGCATCGGTTTCCTTATGAGATTCCACGGTTATCATCAGAAAATCAGGGAGATTGTACAGGAAGGCAAAATTGGCGACATCGTATCTGTTCGTGGACAGTTTACATGTTGGTATCCTGATATCCCGGGTGCTTGGCGTCAGCAGAAGGCGACAGCAGGCGGCGGTGCGCTCGTTGATATGGGTATACATGTAATAGACCTTATTCACTACATTACAGGTCTTAAAGCAGTAGAGGTTGCCGCTTTTAACCAGACACAGACCTTTAACTACGATGTTGATGACTCGTCAAATGTTATTATGAAGATGGACAACGGTGCTGTTGCATACGTTGATTCTAACTTCAACATTCCTGACGCAGCTTCTGTAGCTAAGCTTGAAATTTACGGAACAAAGGGCAGTATCGTTGCATCAGGCACACTCGCACAGGATGAGGTCGGAACAGTAAACATCCTTATCGCAGACGATTCTGTTGGATATGACGCAAATCAGGTGAGAAATGAATTAAAGCCGGTTTCGCTTGAAGGTACACCTCTTGGAAATATGTATACAAAAGAAGTAGAGGGACTTGGTAATGCCGTTATAAACGACACAGAGGTTCCTGTTACTATCGAAAGCGCAATCTACAACCAAAAGGTTATAGAAGCAGCTTATAAATCTTCAGAGACAAAGAGCTTTGTAAGAGTTTAACTTTATACCTTTAAAAGGCAAACTTTCGTAAGAAAGTTTGCCTTTTTTGCATTTTTGCTGTATAATCTATGTATGATAGTGTTTAGAGGCGAAAGTGACACTTAAATTCGTTTAATAGAGTAAAAGGAGACCAAAAATGGAAAAAGTAATCAGATGGGGAATTGTTGGTGCCGGTAATATAGCTAATAAATTTGCAACAGCTGTTAAAAATGTCAAAGAAGCAGAGCTTACGTCAGTGGCTTCAAAGTCGGAAGGTAAAGGTAAGGCGTTTGCGGAAAAATATGATATTAAAAACGTGTTTACAAGCTACGAAGAAATGGCAAAGTCAGAACTTGTTGATGCCGTCTATATCGCTACACCACACCCGTTTCATAAATCCTGTGCGGAAATTTTCCTTAATGCAAAAAAGCATGTTCTGTGCGAAAAACCGCTGTGCGTTAATGCTCGTCAGGCGGAGGAGCTTAAAGAATGTGCCAAAGAAAACGGCGTGTTCTTAATGGAGGCTATGTGGACAAGGTTTCTGCCCGCAATTTGCGAGGCGCGTAAGGTAATTGAAAGTGGCGAAATCGGCGAAATAAGGGGAGTTTCGGCGGACTTTTGTTATTCCATTTCTGAGTCCGAGGACCGAAAGGTGTTTAAAAATGATATGGCGGGCGGTTCGCTTTTGGACGTAGGTGTTTATGGACTTAATTTTGTGGCAATCTTTTTGGGAGACAATCCAAAAAGTATTACGGCGGTTTCTGATGTTAGTGATGGCGTAGACTGTCAGACAAATGTTTTGATTAAATACGATAACGGCGTAATCGCGTCTGTTTCCTCAGCAATAAATACTCTAAAACCTGAAACTGCATATGTATATGGCACAAAAGGGTACATTACATTGCCACAGTTTTATGGTGCTAAGGAATTGATTGTTAAAACAGATGACGGCGAAAGGTACATTTCAAAGCCGACCATAGGAGACGGATTTGAAGAGGAGATTATAGAGGCTTGTAACTGTATTAGATTGGGCAAAATACAAAGCGATGTTATGCCGATGTCTGAAAGTATAAGGATTTTAGAGCAAATGGACTCTATAAGAGAGCAGATAGGATTAAAATATCCTTTTGATGTATAGTTTTTACAACAGGCATTTTGCTACTGAATTTGAGAAAAGGGGTTAACACAATGAGAAAGGCTTTATTTTGGGATTTCGACGGAACTCTTTCGTACCCAAACAAGTTATTTTTAAAGGTATTTAGTATGGCGCTTTGCGAATGCGGACATTGTATAGAAGCTGACGAAACCGTCGAGTTTTTGGAAAAGACATATTCGTGGACAACCCCGCAAATCGATTATACTGACAAAACAGGAGATTTGTGGTGGACAACATTTTTTGAAAAAATAACGGATTTTTGTGTTAAAAAAGGCATTTCCGCTGCAGAAAGTGAAAAAGTGTGCGTTCGGTTCAGAGAACTGCTTATTGATGTAAACAACTATGAATTGTACGACGACACTGTAAAAACCTTGGAAAAATGTGCTCAATTAGGTTATAAAAATTATCTGATAACAAACAATTATCCGGAGATTGTAGAAAACCTCGAAAAGCTTAATATATCGCAGTTTTTCACAGATTATGTGGTGTCATCGCATATAGGCTACGAAAAGCCAAGGCAGGAGTTTTTCGACTACGCAAAGAGGATCTCCCAAAATCCTGACATCGCATACGTTATAGGAGACAATCCAATAGCTGACATTCAGGGTGGAAAGAATGCCGGGTTTAAAACAATAGCGGTGCATGAATGTAAAAACAGCTGTGCAGATTTTTATCTTGAAAAACTTAGCCAAATCTTTGACTTGCTTTCTTAATAACATATAAGGCCTTTTTACAGGCCTTTTTGTTTTGTGTTAAAACACCTTGAAATTAATGTATTTTTGACTTGATTTTTGGTAATTACTTTGTTATAATTAGACAAAATATATCAAACTGGAGAGTTTTATATGAAAATTATTATAGTAGGTTGCGGAAAGGTAGGAATGAACCTTGCTGAAAGGCTGAGCACAGAGGAAGGCCAGCAGGTTGTTGTTCTTGACACCGACCACAAGGTTGTTGTCGAGGCTTCTGAACGCTTTGACGTAATGGGTGTTACAGGCAGCGGAATCAGTGTTGACTCCTTGATTGAAGCGGGCGTTGAAGATTCCGACATACTTATAGCAGTAACAGGCTCTGACGAGCTTAATCTGCTGACATGCCTTATCGCAAGAAAGACGGGCAACTGCAAGACTATTGCCAGAGTGAGAAAGCCCGAATACAGCAAGGAACTTCATATGTTCAAGGAAGACCTTGGTCTTGCTATGATTATTAATCCGCAGCAGGCTGCGGCAAGTGAGATAGCAAGAGCGCTCCGTTTGCCGTCTGCTATACAGATAGATACATTCGCAAAGGGCAGAACAGAAATATTAAAGTTCAAGCTTGATGAAGGCTCTGTCCTTGACAATATGCGTGTTTGTGAAATTGGCCCGAGACTTAACTGTGACGTTTTGGTTTGCGGAGTAGAAAGGGAAGACAAAGTCTTTATCCCGCGAGGCGATTTTGTTTTAAAAGGCGGCGACCTTATCAGTATAGTTGCCTCTTACAAAAACGGAGCATATTTCTTCAAGAAAATCGGAATTAAAACAAACAAGGTTAAAGACACAATAATAGTAGGTGGCGGTGATATTGCCTACTATCTTGCAAAACAGCTTATACAAACCGGCATAGCTGTTAAAATTATAGATAACAATCCCAAGGTGTGCGACAAGCTTTGTCAGGCTCTTCCGGAGGCGACAATTATAAATGGCGACGGCACCGACAACAGACTGCTTTTGCAGGAGGGCTTGGAGTACGCAGACTCCTTTGTCGCTCTTACCAATATCGACGAGGAAAATGTCTTGCTTTCCCTTTTTGCCAAGAGTAAGACCAACGCAAAGCTTGTTACTAAAATCAATCGTATAGCGTACGACGAGGTTATAAACAATCTTGAGCTTGGAACAACAGTTTATCCTAAAAATATTACCACCGAGTATATCGTAAGGTTCGTAAGAGCAAAGAAGAATTCGATAGGAAGTAATATCGAGACAATGCACTATATCTTAGACGGTAAGGCGGAAGCCCTTGAGTTTCGAATCGGTCCGGATTCGCCCGTTGTGGATATACCTATCCAGGACCTTAATCTTAAAAAGGACGTTTTACTTGCGTCCATAAACAGAAACTCGCGTATTTTTATACCAAGAGGTCATGACGTAATCGCTGAGGGAGATACGGTTATCGTCGTTACAACCCAAAGAGGCTTTAAGGATATCAGCGACATTTTAGAATAGAGGAATTAACCTATGAATTATGCAATGATTGTATATACACTTGGCTGGGTTTTGAACTTTGAGGCGGTGTGTTTTACTTTGCCGCTTATCTGTTCTTTGATATACAAAGAGTCGCTGACGCCTATGTACGCTCTTTGCGTAGTAGTCTGCCTTGCTGTTGGTCTTGTGCTGACACATAAACAACCGAAAAATAAATCTATGTATGCAAAAGAGGGGTACGTAATCGTTGCTCTTTGCTGGATTTTAATGAGTCTGGTTGGTTCTTTGCCGTTTAGCCTTTCGGGATATATTCCAAAGTATATTGACGCACTTTTTGAGACGGTTTCCGGTTTTACAACCACCGGTGCTACAATTTTGGCGGATGTAGAGATTTTGCCGAAATCTATACTTTTCTGGCGCAGCTTTACCCATTGGGTTGGCGGTATGGGCGTTTTGGTGTTTTTGGTTGCTATTTTGCCCCTGTCGGGCGGCAGTAATATGCACCTTGTAAAGGCGGAAAGTACAGGACCCGCTGTCAGCAAGCTTGTGCCAAAAACAGGTATGAGCGCAAAGCTTTTATACGCTATGTATATTGTGCTTTCGCTTTTGGAGTTTGTGCTTTTGCTTTTTGGCGGTCTTGACGTTTTTGATTCGCTTACGCTGATGTTTGGTACGGCAGGTACGGGCGGCTTTGGAATTTTAAATTCAAGCTTTGTTGAATATTCGTCTTATGTGCAGTATGTTGTGGCGATATTTATGGTGCTGTTTGGCATAGATTTTTCCATGTACTACCTTATTCTGATACGCAAGTTCCGCCTCGCGTTTAAATCGGACGAAATCAAGACATATATTGGAATAGTAGCAGTAGCTACACTTATTATTTGCTTCAACTGCCGCTCAATTTACGATACGCTTGCGGAAGCATTTAAACACAGCTTTTTTCAGGTTGCGTCTATTATAACTACTACCGGTTATTCGTCCGTCGACTTTGACCAATGGCCCGAGCTTTCAAAGACCATACTTGTTGGTCTGATGTTTTGCGGCGCTTGTGCCGGCAGTACAGGCGGCGGCATTAAGGTTTCAAGAATAGTTATTCTTTTAAAGAGTGTTGTAAAGGAAATAAAAATCGCCGTTCATCCTCAAAGGGTTTATAAGACAACCATGAACGGTACCTTGGTAGAGCACGAAACAGTCAGGGCGGTCAACGTATTTTTGGTTTCGTACCTATCCATATTCGTCGTTTCTATAATTTTAGTCAGCCTTGATAATATGGACTTTACAACCAACTTTACGGCAGTTGCGGCGACGCTTAACAACATAGGCCCCGGTCTTGCAAAGGTTGGCCCTACTTGTAATTTTGCTGCTTTTTCGCCGTTGTCAAAAATCGTTATGATTTTTGATATGTTTATTGGAAGACTCGAAGTGTTCCCGGTTTTAATTTTGCTTTCAAGGTCTACCTGGAAGAAATAGGTATTAAATTAGTGTTCGCCTTTTTGGCGAACACTTTTTTTCGTATTTTTGCGCAGAAAAACCAGTATGCTTTTTTAATCAAGCCACAAAAGTCATGAAATTAGCGGGGTTTCGGTGCATAATCTTTGCCAACATTTGCGTCCGCCTTTATATTAGACTTTATTTGGTGCTAAAAAAGTGCCAAATAATTTTTAAAAAAGGAGGATTGCAAAATGGCAATCAAAAACGAGTTTTTCGAAACGGAAAACAACAAAAAAGCGCAGTCACAAAACACTATGGACAATTCGGGAGGGATGAGGTATAATAAAAACATAACTGATGCCTTTTTGGCTAAGAAAGAACCTTTCGAATCTTCCTTTGTCAGCTGGTATGACAAAAACAAGGGAGCCTTAAAGTACGCAGGGGACAGTACGAAGGAAAGCGTGGAAAAAGGCCTGAGCGAAGCGCCGACGTATATGAAGGATGCAGAGCCGGGCACTAACTTTACAGACGTGCAGACCGCGTCGGTAAAGCGCTCACTTGCAAAAGATGCAAACGACAAAGGCCTTTATAACTCTGCGGTTATGGAAATGATAGGGCTTTTGAGTACGGAAAACAAGGACCCTTATTTGAGCCAGTCGCAACCATTGCAGACGTATATTGACGCAAAGGACAAATTTGACTTTTTGCGCAACAACTACACCACAACCAAAAACATCGACCAAACGCCCGACGAAAATGTGCGCCAGCTCCAAAGGGGACTGAATGCAGAAGGCTACACAGACAAAATGGGCCAGCCACTGAAAGAGGACGGGGTATTCGGAGGAAAGACCGCATACGCACTAGATACGAGTAGGGCGAATATTTCAAAGATAGGAAGTATCCCATCAGTAGTAAAAGGCAATGGACTTGACATAAAATATCCAATAACAAGCATAGAGGATTTACAACTTCAAGTGTTTAAAAACGCGCAAGTAAAAAAGACGTCGAATAACAATGCGAAGCCAGCAAGTTCCAAACCTGAAAGCCTAAAATTTATACCAGATATAATATACGATGCGTGGAACAAGGCTGAAGATAGCATATGGAAAATCGGAGCAAAAGTACTCGATTTGTATGGATGGCATTTATCTTCAGAACTATTGTACTTGGCAGCAAGCGGAAGTGATAACAAATACGTTGCAACCGAAGGAAGCTATGCGTCTAATTTGCTAAAAAATGACAAAGGCTTAAATAAATTTATTAATGATGTTATTTGGGAGTATGGAACAAGTAAGGGTAATAAAAACCCAGACATTCCACAGGTTTCATATAACATACCACTTTCAAACGGCGATTTAGGTGCTGCATTACATAAGGTCGATCTAAATATCGAAGCCAAACAAAATCCTGACGGAACATGGACTGCAACGATAAAAGCAACTGACAATTTCAATTTCTCCGAAATTGAAAATCCCCTTAAGTATAAAAAATTAAAGGAAAAAATATTATGGCTTGCAAATGATATTGCCGTCATAGATACTAATTGGGGATTGTTAGATAATGTACCTATCGAAATAACATTTAAAAATAATTATTAAGAGGTGATTACATGAATATTGTATTTAAAATTGCGTCATGTTTGCTTTCAATAGTCTTTGTAGTTGTTACATTAATTTTAATTGTTGCTGTTTTTTTACCTACTATAAATGAAACAACCAATGATTTTAACCGTCAATTACCGAAACATTTAGATAAAGTCGAATATGTTGATGGTGGATTTGATGATTTTACCAAATACAAAGAATACTACTATTCAAAAGAAAATATCTCGGAATTTAAAAGCAACAAATATTTTAAACAAGTTAATGAGAGCGACATAGAAACAATTTATGGTTATTTTAATAATTTTGAATATTCATTGCGCTCTTTGACATACAAGAACGAGTACAGATTCGAAAAATCTCAAATAAAGGCAAATGATTATTTTTATATAGAATCAAAAGGCGATTCACCGTATGATAATTACGACGTTTATTACGTAGATGTCGAAAAATGCATAATGTATTTTATACATTCAAACATATAACAATTACTTTTACCAAAAGCAAAAGGCACTCGAAAATCGAGTGCCTTTTTGCATCCGCCAAAACACTATGGACAATTCGGGAGGGATAGGGTATAATGACAACATAGGCAATACCTTTTTGGCAGGGAAAGACCCTTTCGAAGCTTCAATGGGAGAATGGTACAAAAAGTACAACGATTCTTTAAAGTACGCCGGGGACAGAGCGAAGAAAAGTATTGTACAGGGGCTGATGGAAGCTTCTTCATACATTAAGGATGCTTCCCCCGACACTAACTTTACGGACGTACAGACAGCGTCGGTAAAGCGAAGCCTTGCAAAAGACGCAAACGACAAAGGCCTTTATAACTCTGCGGTTATGGAAATGATAGGGCATTTAAGTAGGGAGAACAAAGAGCCTTATTTAAAACAAGCTAAGCCATTACAGACGTACATTGACGCGAAAGACAACTTCGACTTTAATCACAACAACTACACCACAACCCAAAACATAGACCAGACGCCCGACGAAAATGTGCGCCAGCTCCAAAGGGGACTGAATGCAGAAGGCTACACAGACAAAATGGGCCAACCGCTGAAAGAGGACGGAATATTAGGAGGAAAGACCTTATACGCGTATGATACGAGTAGGGCGAATGTACAAACAACTTTGCAATCGCAATTGTTCAAAAACACCCTGTCCGCAAGCGAGCCCGTTGCCAAAATCACAAATAATTTGAATAATACTGTAAACCAAATTAAAACAAAGATAAAAACTGTTTTTGATAAATATATCCCGTATTATTCCGAAGAAAGTGATAATATTAAGTTGTCCGACAACGGCAAGCTATCAGAAAACGACAAAAAATACAACAAAATCAAACAAACTTTGTTGAAATGCCTGAGTGCCAATTGGTACGGAACCGCTTACAACAAAGAATTTCAAGATTATATTCACGAACAGGCTAATAGATTAAGAGAATACGACGATAACTCATTTGAAAAAGTAGTATTACTAAATAAATCGACCGGGGCTAGTAACCTGGGACATAACGCCGTTATGCTTATTAATAAAGACAACGAAGGTCTAATTTTTAGTTTTTATTCAACCTCTTCTAATTTTATTAAATCCGTGCGAACCCAAGCAGAAGTTAGATTTGGAGTGTTAAATTCTGAAGAAGTTAATAATTTATTGTATAAAAATAACAAGAACGTTCTCTTTTTTACTGCCAGTGATAATTCTATAGTTAGAGAAACATATGATAACTTTAAAACATACAATCTAAACAGCACAGGTTACAATATGTACAATGCTGCTGTTGCTCTATACGACTGCCCGAGTTACTATTCTTTGGTTTCGAGGCATTGTGACATTATTGCAGTAGAATTACTAAAAGAAGGCGGTATAGATATTAACAGATGGGTAATACCAAACTGGACGTACGAAAATAACTAGTTTTAAAAATACAATGATAAAGGAGAATATGATATGTCAAAAAAAGCATCGAGAATCCTATTTTATCTTATCCATTGCGTAATAGCTTTTGTTGCAGGAACTACCATTATACATATGTATTTCGAAAAGTTTGTTAACACAAATAATTCATATCTATATTTCGTATTAGAATACGCTTTTTTATGTTTTTGCGTTATCAATTTTTTCGTTATATTTTTCTCTTATAGATTATTGAAACTCGAAAAAGGGAAGAAATTCTATCCCATTCTCTTTATTAACTACATAATTGCAAATGTATGTTCTTATTTGACTTTTTATTTTGCAATTTATGTATTTATTTTTATTAGGTTGATGATATATGGTCTTTACTGATTAAATAACGGACATATCCCTATACCAAAATCAAAAGGCACCCAGTTGATCGAGTGCCTTTTTTGTATTACAAAAAGGATGTGGACAATTCGGTAGGGGTAATTTTGCGTACGAGACTGTCATTCACTACCGCTCCTTCGAATCCCTCGTCAAATAAACTGCAACAAAAAAGAACACCCTGACGGATGTCCTTTTTTGTTGGCGCGCCTGAAGGGATTCGAACCCCTGACCTAACGGTTCGTAGCCGTTCACTCTATCCAGCTGAGCTACAGGCGCACATGTCTTAAAATCAAACTGCCTAACTATAATAACACATATAACAGTAAAAATCAAGGACTTTTGTTAAAAAAATCTAAACATTTACAAAATTAATCATTTTATATTGAAAAATCGCAGAAATTGTGGTAGAATATTAAAGATAGTACAAGATAGGAGATTTTTGCGATGCAGGATGTGTATTTTGACAACGGAGCAACAACCAAGGTTGACGTTCGAGTTGCTGATGTTATATATAAAGCTATGACTGAAAGTTATGGTAATCCGTCGTCATTACATTCCAAAGGGCTTGAGGCCGAGCGTCTTTTAAAGCGTGCTCGTGCGACAATCGCCGATAAGTTAAAAGCCTTTCCGGAGGAGATTGTTTTTACGTCAGGAGGCTCGGAGTCTAACAACCTCGCTATCCTTGGCAGTACCGCGCTTTTTAGAACAAAGGGTGAAATAATTACCTCCAAGGTTGAACACAAAAGCGTTTTAGAGTGTATGAAGTGCCTTGAAGAACAAGGCTTTACCGTAATATATTTAGATGTAGACGAAAACGGCGTTGTAATTTTAGATGATTTAAAAGCTAAGTTGTCCGCCAATACTCAGCTCGTCAGCGTAATGCACGTTAATAACGAGTGTGGCTCAATACAGCCCATTAACGATATGTATAAGGCGGTTAAAGATTATAACCCTAAAATATTGTTCCATACAGATAATGTTCAGGGCTTTTGCAAGGTGGAAGAGCCTGTTATGTGTGATATGATGAGCGTGTCTGCTCATAAAATACATGGCCCCAAGGGCGTTGGCGCCTTGTATGTTAAAAAGGGGATAAGACTTTCCCCCGTTATATACGGAGGGGGACAGGAAAGAGGCATAAGAGGCGGAACGGAAAATGTGCCCGGCGTTTTGGGCTTTGCCGAGGCTGTCAGCATTTTTAAAAACGAAAGTGATAGACTAAAAGAGCTTAAAAAGCATATTATAGACCGCGTAACGAAGGAGATTCCAAAGGTTTTTGTTAACGCTGATTTTTCCTCTTCGTCGTCATATATACTTAATATTGCCATGCTTGGTCTTCGCTCCGAGATAATTTTGCACTCGTTAGAGCAAAGGGGCATATACGTTTCCTCGGGCTCTGCGTGCTCTTCTCACAAGCCGTCACCAAGCCATGTGCTAAGCGCCATGGGCTTTTCTGCCGCAAGGGTTGACAGCAGCATAAGGCTTAGCTTTTGCGCCGGAAACACGGTAGAAGAAGCAGACGCCTTTTGCGACGCGCTGTTGGAAATTGCCAATATTAATAAAAAGGTCAGGAGATTGTAATGGATAAAATTATTCTTTTAAAATACGGCGAGATTATTCTAAAAGGTCTTAACAGACCGCGTTTTGAAAATATTCTTATGGAAAATATTTCGCAGTATGTTGATAAAACAAAGGTCAGGATATGGAAAGCGCAGGCGACAATTTACGTCGAGCCTTTGACGGACGACGTAGATATGGACGCGATGGCTGTAAAGCTTACTAAGGTCTTTGGCGTAGTGGCTGTTGCGCTCGCACACGTTGTGCCAAAGGATATCGACCTGATATGCAAAAAGGCTGCTGAGGTTGCGGGCTCTACAAAGGGCTCTACCTTCAAGGTGGAGGCCAAAAGAGCTGACAAGAAGTTCCCGTATAACTCGCCGCAAATCTGTATGCAGGCAGGCGGTGCGGTTTTAGAGGCTAACCCTCACCTTAAAGTTGACGTTCACAACCCTGACTTTATTGTAAACGTGGAAATAAGGGACTTTGCGGCGTATATCTATGCCGAAAAGCTTCAGGGAGTAGGCGGAATGCCGATAGGTACTAACGGCAAGGCTACCCTCTTGCTCTCGGGAGGTATTGACAGCCCCGTTGCAGGCTATATGATTGCCAAAAGAGGCGCGTATATTAACGCGGTACACTTTTACAGCTATCCTTACACGAGCGAAAGAGCTAAGGAAAAGGTTTTAGACCTCGCGCAGATTCTGGCTGACTATTGTGGCGAAATTAAGGTGCATGTTGTGCCGTTTACAGAAATACAGCTTGCGATTAACGATAAATGTCCCGAGGAACAGCTGACCGTTATAATGCGTAGAATTATGATGCGTATTGCAGATATCATAGCCCATAAAACCGGCTCGTACGCTCTTATTACGGGCGAGAGTATAGGCCAGGTTGCTTCCCAGACCATTCAGGCGCTCGCTGTAACAAACGAGGTAGTAACTATGCCTGTTTTCAGGCCGCTTATAGGAATGGATAAGGACGAGATAATACAGATTGCCAGAAAGATAGGCACTTTTGAGACATCTATTTTGCCTTACGAGGATTGCTGCACAGTCTTTACCCCCAAGCACCCGACTACAAAGCCAAGCCTCGAAAAGATTAAGCAAAGTGAAGAAAAGCTTGAGCTTGAAGAAATGATTGAAAGAGCGGTTATAGAGACTGAGGTTGTTACTTTAACAAGGAAGTAGTGTACGGTTTATTGTACACAAAGTTTTATATAATAAGGATGTGCTAAGGTATGGCCGAATTTCTTGAATTACTCAAAAATCATCGCTTAAAAGTTACCACTGCCGAAAGCTGCACGGGAGGTATGGTTGCTGCGGCAATTACCGATGTTTCAGGTTCGTCAGATTTTTTTGATGCAGGAGTTGTAACTTACGCCAACGAGGCAAAGGCTGCCCTTTTAGGTGTCAGCGAACAAACACTCGCCTCTTACGGTGCTGTTAGCCCGGAGACCGCGTGCGAAATGGCTGAGGGTGTCTTAAAACTCAACGGAGCAGATATCGCGATATCTGTTACAGGAATAGCAGGACCCACGGGCGGAACGGACGAAAAGCCTGTCGGCCTGGTCTATATAGGCCTTAGTGGCAAGGGCGGAACAGTTAGTTATAAAAACATTTTCAGCGGCGACAGAGACGGTGTAAGAAAGCAAACGGTAGCCCGTGCATTCGAGCTTGGCGCAGAGTACATCAGGAAATATTACGGTTGATTTTTTTAGCATATTAAAGTATCATATTCATAGAGAGGAAGTTTTTTATGGACGAGAATAAGAAAAAAGCATTAGACTTAGCATTTACCCAAATTGAAAAGCAATTCGGCAAGGGCTCTATAATGAGACTTGGCGAAAATACACACTTAGACGTTGAGGCTATATCTACGGGTTCGCTTTCGCTCGACCTTGCGCTTGGAATAGGCGGCATCCCGAAGGGACGTATTGTGGAAATATACGGTCCGGAGTCTTCGGGTAAGACGACCGTTGCCCTCCACGTTGTAGCCGAGGTGCAAAAGAACGGCGGCGTTGCGGCGTTTATTGACGCTGAGCATGCCCTTGACCCTAAGTATTCACAGGCTTTGGGTGTAAATATAGACGATTTAATCGTTTCCCAGCCCGACACAGGTGAGCAGGCTCTTGATATTGCCGAGTACCTTGTAAGGAGCGGTGCTGTTGACGTAATCGTAGTAGACTCTGTCGCTGCCTTGGTACCAAAGGTTGAAATCGAGGGCGAAATGGGCGACTCACACATGGGTCTGCACGCAAGGCTTATGTCTCAGGCTTTAAGAAAGCTCAGCGGTATCGTTAATAAGTCTGACTGTACAATGATTTTCATCAACCAGTTAAGACAAAAGATAGGTGTTGTCTACGGCAACCCCGAGACAACAACAGGCGGTAACGCTCTTAAATACTACGCATCTGTACGTATCGACGTGCGCAGGGTAGAGACCTTGAAGGTCGGTACAGAGATGATAGGTAACAGAACAAGGGGAAAGATTGTTAAAAACAAGGACGCTCCGCCGTTTAAGACAGCAGAGTTTGACATTATGTACGGCAAGGGTATTTCCCGAGAGGGCGACATTTTAGACATCGCCGCAAAACTCGATATAGTTAATAAGGGCGGCTCGTGGTACAGCTATGGAGATACCAAGATAGGTCAGGGCAGAGACAACGCTAAAAACTATCTTGTTGAAAATCCTGAAATTGCTTTGGAAATCGAAAATAAAATTCGTGCAAAGGTAATTGACGACGATTCAGTAATTGAGTCTGAAATTTCAAACGACATCAATGAATAACGATTTTGAAAAGGCTAAGGACTGCGCCTTTTGGTACATTAACAAAAGGCGCTACACAAAAAAAGAGTTGATAGAAAAGATAATATCGCGTGACTATGAAAAGGAGCTTGCGGTTGAGGTTGCAGATTATTTGGAAGAGCTTGGCTACATTGACGACCGCGACTATGCAAGGCGCTATATTATAGACGCTGTCAAGCTTAAAAAGCGAGGGCTTAAAAGGATAAAGACAGACCTTTTTGTAAAGGGAATCCCTTATGATATAGTCGACAGCGTTGTTGCAGACTTTGAAATCAACTGCGATGAGGCTTTGCCACAGCTTGTTGAGTCTAAGGCAACGGGCGTTGATCTTAGCGACGAAAAGCAAAAGAACAGGCTCATTTCCTTCTTGTTAAGAAGAGGATTTTCATATTCGGACATTTTAAGAGAGATTAAGGAATACACGATAAAAAGGGAGAAAATTGATTGAAAAAGATAGCTTTTGTATCCTTGGGATGCCCAAAAAATCTTGTAGACAGTGAAAATATGCTGGGAGCGTTATCTTCTAAGGGTTACGAAATTACAGACGATGAATCAGAAGCGGAAGTTATTGTTGTAAACACCTGTTGCTTTATCAACGACGCCAAGCAAGAGTCGATAGATACGATAATTGACGTCGGTGAGCGTAAAAAGGACGGCGCATGTAAGCGTATAGTCGTAACAGGTTGCCTCGCACAAAGGTATCGCGACGAGGTTTTAAAGGAGCTTCCCGAGGTAGACGCCGTTGTAGGCGTCGGAGATGTAGAGGGCGTTTTAAAAGCGGTCGAAAGTGACGAAAGGTTTGTAGACTGCTCGGGCGAATATTCTATAAATCCGCCTTACGAAAGGCTCGTTACCACTCCGCCGTACACCGCATATTTAAAGGTTTCCGACGGATGCGACAACCACTGCACATACTGTGTAATTCCGTCAATCAGAGGCCCTTTAAAGAGCAGGAATATTGACGACTGTGTAAAAGAAGCTAAAAAACTTGTAGAAAAAGGCGTAATTGAGCTTGTGCTTTTGGCACAGGATTTGACCAATTACGGAAAAGATATCTACGGAAAGCCTGCTTTGACAGAACTGTTAAAGGAGCTTGGCAAGATTGATGGCTTAAAGTGGATAAGGCTTTTGTACTGCTATCCCGAAAGCATCACAGACAATCTTGTAGACGAAATTGCAAACAATGACAAGGTGTGTAAATATATAGACATTCCCATTCAGCATTGCAACGACGAAATCTTAAAGCGTATGGGAAGAAGAGGCAACAAAGAACAGCTTATAAGCGTAATTAATAAGCTAAGGGATAAAGTTCCCGCAATTACAATTCGTACAACTCTTATTACCGGCTTCCCGGGCGAAACAGATGAACAGTACAAAGAGATGGAAGACTTTATAAAGGATATGAAGTTTGACCGCCTCGGCGTGTTTGCCTACTCTCAGGAGGAAGACACACCAGCTGCTAAAATGCCCGGCCAGATAGACGAAGACGTTAAGCAAAAACGTCAGGAAATGCTTATGTTTGCACAAAGTGAGGTCGTAGAGGAGCTTTCCATGGCAAGGGTTGACACAACCTTGGAAGTATTAGTGGAAGGCTATGACGAAGTTATTAAGCAATATTTTGGTCGTAGCGAAGCTGACGCGATGGATATCGACCCTAAAATATTTTTCCGTTCAAAAAAGAAGCTTCTCCCCGGCACATTTGCAAAGGTAAGAATAGAAGGCTTTTTTGACTACGACTTAATAGGCGAACTTGAAGAATAATTTTACCGAAAGGCAGTGGATATATGAATTTACCAAACAAACTTACAGTTTTCAGAATAGTTTTGATACCTGTTTTCCTTGCTTTGCTGATTAACTTTAATATGCTTACGCTTGCGGGTATTGTGTTTGTGGTTGCTTCACTTACAGATTTACTGGACGGCAAAATTGCAAGGAAGAACAACCTTGTAACCAATTTTGGCAAGTTTGCAGACCCTCTTGCAGATAAACTGCTCGTTTGTGCTGCATTGGTTGGGCTTTGTTCGATGGGGATGCTTGGTACGTCCCATTCTCTTGGAATATGGGCGACGTTTTTAATTATCGCGCGCGAGTTTATAGTTACCGGCATACGTCTTTTGGCGGCTGCGGACGGAACGGTTATAGCAGCGGCGCCTTCCGGTAAGATTAAAACAACCGTCCAGATGATTACGATTGTTTATATTCTGTTTTCAAAAGTGTTTGTTGCGCTTGGGCTTTCGTTTAACCTTTCTGGCATAATTTCAAATATACTTGTTGTAGCATCTGTTGTTCTTACAATATATTCAGGAGCTGAATATGTTGTTGCAAACAGAAAGCTTATAGATACAACGAAATAAGGAGAGATAAAATGATTAATATTGTTGTTGACGCTATGGGCGGAGATAATGCACCGGGCGCTGTCGTAGAGGGATGTATCAGGGCGGCAGATGAGTTTGGTGTACATATCACTTTGGTTGGAGACGAGCCAACAATTAAGGGCTGTCTTGGCGATTATAATGGTGATAAAATCAGCATAGTACATACCACAGAGATAATTGACTGTGATGACGACCCGGCAAAGTCTATCCGTACCAAAAAGGATTCTTCAATAGTAGTGGGAATGAATCTTGTGGCACAGGGCAAGGGCGACGCGTTTGTGTCTGCCGGTAGCTCGGGTGCGGTAGTCAGCGGTGCTACTTTGATAGTGAAAAGAATTAAGGGCATACGCCGTGTTGCGCTCGGTACGGTTATTCCTTCCGACAATAAGCCCACACTCCTTTTGGACTGCGGTGCAAACGCAGACTGCACGCCGGAGTTTTTGCAACAGTTCGCAATAATGGGTGACGCATATATGCGCGCGGTATATCAGATAAGAAAGCCTACCGTTTCGCTTTTAAACAACGGCGCGGAGGAGCATAAGGGAAGCCTTTTGTACAAGGAATCTCATCAGCTTTTAAAACAGACCGACGTTAATTTTATAGGTAATATAGAGGCGCGCGACATCTTGTCGGGCAAGTCTGACGTTGTAGTTGTAGACGGCTTTGCGGGCAACGTGTTTTTAAAGTCTGTTGAGGGTATGGCTTCGTTTTTTAGTAAAAAGCTTAAAAAGGTGTTTAAGAAAAACATCCTTTCAATGCTCTCTGCAATTGCAGTTTCCGGCGGAATAAAGGATATGAAAAAGAGCTTTGACTACACCGAGCACGGTGGTGCGCCGATTTTAGGTGCAAAAAGCGTTGTTATAAAGGCTCACGGAAGTTCGAACGCCAAGGCGTTTTATAATGCAATCAGACAGGCAAAGCTGTTTTACGAAAACGACGTTACGCAATTAATTGAGAATAATATTCAAAAACCACTTGACGAATAAATTATAATTGGTATAATTATAATAAATATGTTTTTTTATCCAAGGCTGTGGCCAAAATGAAAGGGAGAATATGCAATGGAAATGGAAAAAATCACTAAAATTTTAGCAGAGCAGTTTTCGATTAGCGAAGAAGAAATCACTATGGACACCTCGTTTGTAGAGGATATTGGTGCAGATTCTTTGGATCTTGTAGAGTTAGTTATGGCACTTGAACAGGAATTCGATATGGAGATTGACGATGATGCCATAGAAAATATAAAAACAGTTGCAGACGCAGTGCGTTATATAAAGGATAAAGCCTGATTATAGGCTTTTTCTTTTTAATTACATGTTTAGCACTCAAAGGGGTAAGTTATGGTAGAATTGATGCAAAAGATTGGTTATAAATTTAATAACGACCGCTTGCTTACAACGGCGCTGACCCATAGCTCGTATGCAAACGAGCATAAGACAGAAAGCTATGAAAGGCTGGAGTTTTTGGGCGACAGCATACTTTCGTTTGTTGTAAGTACCAGGCTTTATGCGTCAAAGCATCACTTCCGCGAGGGTGAGATGTCAAAGCTTCGTGCATCGATAGTTTGCGAACGTTCACTTTCAGAGTGTGCTACCAGCCTCGAGCTTGGTAAATACCTTATCCTGAGTAAAGGTGAAGAGTTTACAGGAGGAAGGACAAGAGTTTCCATTTTAGCTGACGTTTTCGAAGCAGTGCTTGCTGCAATATACTTAGATAGCGGGCTTGATGAAGCAGTTGCTTTTGTAGAAAGGCAGCTTGGTGGCGCTATTGCAAAAGGGTGTAAAGGTATTATGGTTTACACCGATTACAAGACACAGTTGCAGGAAATAGCGCAGGCTGCAGACAAAAAGATTGAGTACAAGCACATCAAAGAGGAAGGCCCTGCACACGAGAGAGTGTTTACGGTAGCTGTTATGTACGACGGGGTTGCTATATCTCAGGGCAAGGGTAGGAGTAAAAAGGACGCGGAGCAAAACGCCGCTATGCTTGCAATCGACGAGGTAAGAAATGGGAAAGTATAAAATCATACCTATCTTTGTTCCGCATAAGGGTTGTCCGCACCAGTGCTCGTTTTGTAATCAAAAGCATATTACAGGTCAGTCTGACGGGACAACTCCCGAGAAGGCAGAAGAAATTATAAATACATATCTTTCAACGATTGACACTAAAAAGCACAGGGCTGAAATCGCCTTTTACGGTGGCAGCTTTACTGCTATTGATATAGATTATCAAAACAGCCTGCTTGAAGTTGCAAACAGATATTTGGACAAAGGCGTTAAGGGAATACGCCTTTCAACCAGACCGGATAGTATAAACAGACAAATTTTGGATAATCTTAAATCCTACGGTGTTACGGAAATAGAGCTTGGTGTGCAGTCGATGCGAGACAGTGTGCTGAAAGCTAACGAAAGAGGCCACACCGCAAAGGACGTAGAGGACGCGGTGTCTTTAATAAGGGAGTATCCGTTTTCCCTCGGACTTCAACAGATGACGGGTCTTTATCAGGATACGTTTTCTGATGACATATATACTGCCGAGCGCATAGCCTCAATAAGACCGGATTTTGTAAGAATCTATCCAACTTTGGTGTTTAATAACACCAGACTTGCTGATTATTACAGGGAGGGCTTGTATAAGCCTCATACATTGGAAGAGGCTGTCACGCTTTGCAAAAAGCTAAAAGCAATTTACGATGCGTACGGTATCAAAATTATCCGCCTTGGGCTTTTGATGTCGGAAGAAGAGGCAAAGAATAACTATATTTGCGGGCCGTACGACCCGCGTTTTAGAGAATTGGTTGAAGAGAAAGGAGGTAAAATATGAGGTTAAAAGGTTTGGAAATGCAAGGTTTTAAGTCGTTTGCAGACAGAACAGTCCTTGATTTTAAAGACGGCGTAACTGCGGTTGTAGGCCCTAACGGAAGCGGTAAGAGTAACATATCCGACGCTATACGTTGGGTTATGGGTGAGATGAGTGCAAAGTCTCTCCGTGGCGGCAATATGCAAGACATAATCTTTTCAGGAACCGAGAAGAGAAAACCCCTTGGCTTTGCGGAGGTTTCGCTTATTATCGACAACGCTGACAAGGCTCTGGGCGTAGACTTTGACGAGGTAGTAGTTACAAGACGTCTTTTCCGTTCCGGCGAAAGTGAGTATTTTATAAACAAAAGCTCCGTTAGGCTTAAAGATATCCACGAGCTGTTTATGGACACCGGCGTGGGCCGCGAGGGATATTCAATTATAGGCCAGGGTAAGATTGCCGAAATAATTAATACAAAGTCCGAAGACCGCCGTTCCATGTTTGAAGAGGCTGCCGGCATAACGAAGTTCCGTTACAGAAAGGAAGAGGCGGAAAGAAAGCTTTCCCATACAAACGAGAATGTTCTGCGTGTTAATGACATAATAACCGAAATAGAGGGCCAGATAGGCCCGTTGAAGCAACAGTCCGAAAAGGCTAAAAAATACCTAAACCTTCGTGATAAGTTAAAGGTTTTGGAGGTAAACGTTGCTCTGAAAAACATAGCTTCATATAAGTCCGGTCTTGAAGAGGTGGGAAAACAGGTGTCCGACCTTACTTCTCAGCTGGACAAAATCCGTACATTGGTTGAGGAAAAAGAGTCTGTAACAGCCGAGGTATATCAAAAGATTACCGATACCGAAACTCTTGTACAACAAAAGAGAGAAAAGCTCGACGCCAACCGCGCAGAGCTTACTTCGTTTGAAACTGACATCAGCGTTTTAAAAAGCCGTATCGAAGGCAACGTCGCAAATATAAAGCGCATCGAGCAGGAAATTGCCGACTTAAACCTTAAATACGACGAGGCGGAAAAGTCCGTTGTAACCGAGCAGGAACAAATTAACGAGCTTACCTTAAAGCGTGATGGGTTAAACTCTAAACACGCCGAGCTTGAAAATCAGCTCCTTGCCTTTGATAATGAGGAAAGGCTTCATAACGAGAATATCGACAGTATCAATACGGAAATTATCGCTCTGTTAAACGAGGTTGCAAACCTTCGTGCAAAAATCAGTAACTTTAATGCTCTTATTCAAAGCTATATGGAGCGCAAAGACGCTATCGATAAAGATATTTCGTCCAGGTCTGCCGACCTTTTGAAGTTAAAAGAAAACGAGTCAAAGATAAAGTCTGATTACGAGAGTGCTCTTGAAGAAAATACAAAGCTCCAAAAGAGCTATGATGACGAAAACAAGGAGCTTTCAGACCTTGCATCCAAGCTGGACAAGCTGATTAAAGAAGACCTTAACGTTCGTGAGGAATTACAGTCGGCTGTTTCAAGGCAAAAGCTTTTAAAAGACCTTGAAAAGTCTTTTGACAATTACAGCAGAAGTGTAAAGGCTGTAATGACCGCTTTTGACGGAGGACAGCTTTCCGGCGTATCGCTTTATGGTACTGTTGCGAGTCTTGTAAAGGTAGAGTCTAAGTACACAACTGCAATAGAGGTTTCTCTTGGCGCAGCTGCGCAAAATATTGTTACAGCAACCGAGGAAGACGCAAAGCGTGCTATTGAATATTTAAAGAAGACAAAGCAGGGACGTGCGACGTTCTTGCCTGTTTCCGCTGCCAAAGGTGCAAAGCTTGATGATGGCAACGTAAAGTCCAGCCGGGGTTATATCGGTCTTGCGTCGGAGCTTGTGGAATACGACCATAAATATAAGAACGTTATAGAAGGCCTTTTGGGTAAGGTTGTTGTTGTGGATAACATCGACAACGCGGTTAAGATTGCAAAGGATAATTCGTATCGTTTCAGAATCGTTACACTCTCAGGTGAGCTTCTGGCTCCGGGCGGCTCGATGTCGGGCGGTAGCCACAGCCATTCTTCCGGGCTGTTTGCAAGGGCAAACGAACTGGTTGAGCTGGAAAAGAAGATTCCGGGCTTGCAGCTAAATGCCGAGTCTGTGTCCAAAGAGCTTGTAAAGGTCAGGACCTTGCATGATGATAAAGTCGCTTCGGTTGACAGGATAAAGGCCGACCTTTCTGAAAAAAGCGGGGAGCTTTTGCGCTTAAAGTCAGACCTTTTGCATGCCGGCGAATTTATAGAGTCTGTGCAGTCGTCAAAAACTGCCTTGGATGTTGAACTGAAACACCTTGATACGCAGGTTGCGGAAATGCAAAGGAGCATAACCGTCCACGAAAGCGAAATAGAGGCAGTTAACAGTAATATAGCCGCTATGGAAAAGGAAGTAGAGCAAAAGCGCAGCGAGCTTGGTAACAAGTATGCTGAAAGAGAAAAGATTACTGCTTCTATTAATGAGGTCAGGGACGCTATTATAGAGATTGACAAAAGCATCGGTATTTTCGACCAGAAAATCGAGATGGTTAACCAGCGTAAGCAGGAAATCAGCTTAAATATCGGTCAAAAGAAGGAAAACATCAGCGAAATGTCTTCTGTAAACGAAGATATTGAGAGCGATATAGAGTTTAAAAAGGAACAGATAGAGTCGCTAAACGAAGAGCTTTTGACACTTCGTAAGGAAATTGACGATTCCGAAAACTCGCGCAAACAGGCGCAAGAGACTATCAGAGTATTCCAGGAGGAGCATAAAAAGCTCCTGGAAGACCAGATGCGTGTTCAGCAGGAACAGGGACGTGTCGAGAGTAAAAAGGCAAGGGCAGAAGCCGAGCTTGAGTCTATAATCAACAGACTTTGGGAAGATTACGAGCTTACTGTTACAACTGCAGAGGAGTTAAAGACTGATGTCCCCTCCGATGCTGGGAAGCAGGTTAATAGCTTAAAAGATGAAATCAAGTCTCTCGGCAACATCAATATAGACGCCATAGAGGAGTACAAGCAGGTCAGCGAAAGATACGAATTTTTAAGCACACAGCGCGACGACCTTGTAGCCGCTAAAAAGAATCTGGAACAGGTAATAGCTGATATGATTCTTATAATGAAGAGCCAGTTTAGTGAAAAGTTTGGAATAATCAACAAGCATTTTGGCGAGACTTTCTCTGAACTGTTCGGCGGCGGTAAAGCGGAGCTTTCGCTTACCGACCCTGACGACGTACTAAACAGCGGTGTAGAGATTAACGTCCAGCCTCCGGGCAAGGCGGTTAAGAGTATGCTTCAATTATCAGGCGGTGAGCAGGCGTTTGTTTCGATTGCGCTGTTGTTCGCTATATTGAAGGTAAGGCCGTCTCCGTTCTGCGTACTTGACGAAATCGAGGCTGCTCTTGACGACGTAAACGTTGTAAGGTTTGCTGAATATCTTAAAAAGTTCAGCAAAAAGTCGCAGTTTATAGTTGTAACTCACAGAAGAGGTACAATGCAGTCTGCCAACATTCTTTATGGAATCACTATGCAGGAACAGGGCGTTTCCAAGCTTTTGTCTATTGATATTGACAAGGTTATGGAAATGAAATTGGATTAACGAAAGGAATATAAAATGGGTTTATTTGAGAAGTTTAAACGCGGCCTTGAAAAAACAAGGGCACAGTTTTCTGAGCGCACCAACGAGGTTATGAAGATTTTTCGCAAGGTTGACGAGGCTTTGTTCGAAGAGCTTGAAGAGGTGCTTATAATGTCGGACGTGGGCTTTGAAACTTCGAGTGATATAATAGAACGCCTTCGCCAAAAGGCAAGGGAAGAAAAAATTACCGAGTCCGAAGGCTTAAAGTCTGCCTTGCAGGAAATCGTGAGCGATATTTTAAGCGAGGACGAGCAGGAATTTGAAATCACCACTTCTCCTGCCGTAATACTTGTAATAGGTGTAAACGGCGTTGGTAAAACAACTTCGATTGCAAAGCTTGCCCATATGTATAAAGAGCAGGGCAAGAAGGTAATGCTTGCGGCTGCCGATACGTTTCGTGCTGCCGCTATCGACCAGCTTCAGATATGGGCAGACAGAGTAGGGGTTGATATAATCAAGCAGCAGGAGGGCAGCGATCCTGCGTCTGTTGTGTTTGATGCTATATCTGCCGCAAAGGCGAGAAATGCAGATATCCTGATATGTGATACTGCGGGCCGACTTCATAATAAGAAAAACCTTATGGAAGAGCTTTCCAAGATTCATAAGATTATCGACCGAGAGTTGCCAGATGCACAAAAGGAGTCGTTTTTGGTGCTCGACGCCACAACCGGCCAGAACGCTCTTAGCCAGGCAAAGAACTTTGCCGAGGTTTCCGACGTTACGGGCATAGTGCTTACAAAGCTCGACGGCACTGCAAAGGGCGGTATCGTAATAGCCGTAAAGGCGGAGCAGAACATCCCCGTAAGGTTTGTAGGCGTGGGCGAGCAGATGGACGACCTCCAGCCGTTTGCTGCGTCAGAGTTTGCAAAGGCGATGTTCGAGTAATTTCTTTTTTAAAAAGAGGTGATTATTTTGATAAAAAATCCTGTTTTAAAAATGATTATAACTATTTCTGTAATCATCGCATTTTTTGCGATAACAGTAGTGTGCGGCGTTTATATCAACTATATGGAATACTTGGAAATCGGCAATAACTTTACCAGCGTGTTTTGGGTTGACTTTAATTCTAATGCGGTTGTGTTTGGTGCTTCGTTTTTGCTGTTCTTTATATTGATATATGTCAATTTAGCTGTTTTAAGGAACAATTTGTCCGCTATAGACCACTCTTTTTCGTACCTTAAAAAGAGCTTTTGGTTTGTTGTTGTAAGCATAGTGGCTTCGCTTGTTGCAGCTTCATATTCTTGCGGCAGGGTTTCTTCGACCGTTATGCCGTACCTAAACAGTGAATTTTTTGGTAAGGGAGATCCGATATTCTATAAAGACATAGGTTACTATGTTTTTCAGCGTCCGTTTTTAATTTCGGTTTCTGAGCTGTTTTTAAATTTTTCTGCCGTTTTAATAGTAGCAACAATTTTGCTTTATTTTGCTTTTTATGGCAGATTTGACTTTTATAATATGAAAAATATTTTAAAAGAAAAGGGCATCTTAATTCACACAATAGTTTTGGTTATGGTGTTTTTCCTTTTAAAGGCGCTTACTTATAAGTTTGAGTGCGAGGACATCCTTTTCAGCCACAACGCAGATTTTATAGGAGCAGATTACGTTGATATTAAGGTCTGGCTTAAATTCTATAACGTCGTTCCCGTCATTTTGATAGCGGTTGTTGTAGTAACGCTTCTTTTCACCCTAAGGGCGAAGTTTAAACAAGCTATTCTGACAGCTATGGTGTACCCGCTAATATTTATTGTAACTACAATAATAGCTTCTTTGGTAAACACTATGGTCGTTGCGCCTAACGAGATGGCTGTTCAAAACGACTATATCCAGAATAACATTGACTACACCCGTTCGGCGTACGGCCTTGATAACACGATTGAACAGAATTTTGATATTAAAAATGACCTTGATGAAGCTAAGATAATGAACAACCTTGGCACAATCGATAACATAAGAGTTAACGATTTTGACCAGACCGTGAATATCTTAAATCAGCTTCAAAGCTTAAAAACATACTATACGTTTACAGATGCTGACGTTGTAACATACACACTTTCCGGCGAGCCTACCGCGGTAGCTATTGCTCCAAGAGAGATTAATACCGACAAGCTTGGCCAGTCTGCCAATACGTATATAAATACAAGGATGAGATACACTCACGGAATGGGTGTTGCTGCTAATAAGATTAATACAATTACCGAAAACGGACAGCCCCACTTTATAGTAAGGGATATCCCCGTTACCTCTGATTATCCGGAGCTTGCGGTTGAAGAGCCTCGTATTTACTACGGCGAGACGGACAACGACTACGTAATAGTAGGCACAAAGGACGGCGAATCGGACGATATTGAAGGCAACGGCTACGCTTATCAGGGTAAGGGCGGCATTGGGCTTAGCTTTTTAAACAGGCTGATTTTGTCTGTTCGTGAGGCAGATTTTATGATGCTTATTTCCGGACAGATTTCAAGCAACAGTAAAATTTTGTTAAACACCAATATATTAGAGCGTGTTAAGAAAGTCGCTCCGTTCTTAGAGTACGACAACGACCCTACAATAGTGATTGACAACGGAAGGTTAAAGTGGATTATAGATGCATATACAGCAACCGAGTACTATCCGTATTCAGAGTACAACGCAGGCTATAACTATATAAGAAATTCTGTTAAAATCGTAGTAGACGCCTACGACGGAACTACACAGTTTTATATAATCGACAACACAGACCCGATTATTAAAAGCTACGCAAGCATATACCCCGACTTGTTTGAAAAGACTCCGTTCCCCGAGTCTTTGAGCGGACATATAAGGTATCCGATGGATATATTCAACATACAGGCACAGATGCTTCAAAAGTACCATATTAAAAACGCTGCCGAGTTTTATCAGAACAAGGGCGTGTGGGCAATTTCTAACGAAAAGTCGTCCGAGAGCGTTACTCAGGCCGTTAAGCCGTACTATAACTATATGAAGATAGACGGCGAAGCAGAGCTGGTGCTTATGATTCCATACACACCTGTTAATAAGCATAATATGATTTCGTGGCTTGCAGTAAGATGTACGGGGCCAAATTACGGACAGCATATAATCTATAATTTCAGCCAGTCGGAAAGCATACCGGGAACATATCAGGTAGAAAACTTTATAGACAGTAACGACAATATATCAAAGGATATCTCCCTTTGGGAGAGCTCCGGTTCTTCGGTTATCCGAGGAAATATGCTTGTAATCCCGGTTGACGGCAACATTTTATATGTTGAGCCGCTTTATATAACTTCGGGCAGTGAGCAAAGTGCGCTTCCGCAGATTGCAAGAATAGTTGTTTACTATAACGGCAAGGTTGTTGCCGAGCCAACTTTAAGCGGATGCCTTAGCAAGCTTTTTGGTGTTACAATGCAGACACAGGAAGAGGAAGAGGCTGACGACTTAAACACTTATGTCCAAAACGCCATCAAGGCGTATAATGATGTCAAAAGTTCGTCGCAAAACGGCGACTGGACAGAGTTTGGCAAGGCTATGGATCAGCTTGATAATGTAATTAATAATATTAAAAACAAATTAGAAACACAAAATCAACAAAACACGGAGGAGTAATTTATGAAAGAGTATAATATTAAAAGAGTAAAATCCGTACCAACCGAGTCCGATTGGGCAAATGCCGAGGTAGCGTACATCGACAACGCTCAGTGGGAAGGCTTTTCGCCCTGCCCTTTTAAGATGGAGGCTCGCCTTTTGGCGGACGAAACGGCAATTTATGTTAATCTTATAACTGACGAAAGACCTCTCGTTGCTAATAAGACCGAAAAGAACTCGGCTGTATGTGAAGACAGCTGCATGGAGTTTTTCTTAAAGCCGGGCGTTTCCCTCGACCAGTATCTCAACTTCGAGATTAACCCTACCGGAGTTTTGTACGTCAGCAGAAGATATGACCGCGAGCGCAGGCATTTTTTGGAAGTAGACCATTCAATTTTCGAAATCAAGAGTATAATTACTCGTGATAAGTGGCAGCTTCTTTATAAAATCCCGTTCGACTTGTTGATAGAAGAGTTTGGCTATATAGAGGATAATATGCTTGGCAATTTCTATAAATGTGCCTTAGAGCCTACCAGACACTATGCAACATGGAACTATGTAGACACTCCGATTCCCGACTTTCACAGGCCGGAATTTTTCGGAGCAATTAATCTTCAAAAATTGTAATATTTTTGTAAAAAACTCCTTGACACAAGGAGTTTTTTGATATATAATATGTAAAGTAAGAAGCTTTACAAGGAGAATTTAAGATGAGTAAAAATTTAGACATTATTATGCTTTTCGATTTTTACCGCAATATCCTGACTGAAAAACAAATTGAGGTTGTAGATTTATACTACAACGAAGACCTTTCGCTTGCGGAGATAAGCGAGCATCTTGGTATTACACGACAGGGTGTCAGGGACAATATTAAGCGTGCCGAGGCGATTTTAATCGACATGGAAGATAAGCTTAATCTTGTTAAAAAGCACAGTGCTGTTATGCAGTCGGTTAACGGAATATCCGAACAGATATCCATGATGGAGGCTAACGAGGCAGTAGCTTCGCTTCCCTGGGTGCTTGACCACATTGACACCATAAAGAAGCTTTTAGACAAAATTGACGACTGATTTTTTCGTTATACCTTTTTAGTATAGGCAGGTGAGGTAATGGCTTTCGACAATCTGACTGAAAAGTTACAAAGCGCTTTTAAAAAGCTAAGAGGCAAAGGAAAGATTACGCAGGCAGATTTAAAAGAAGGCATGCGCGAAATTAAACTTGCCCTGCTCGAAGCAGACGTTAACTTTAAAGTAGTTAAAGAGTTTATATCTATTGTTACCGAAAGAGCAAGTGGCTCTGACGTTTTAGAGTCCCTTACCCCGGGGCAGCAAATTGTTAAAATAGTTAACGAAGAGCTTGTTAACCTGATGGGCGTGGAAAACACTAAAATCAACCTTTCCAACAATCCGCCTTCCGTTATAATGATGGCGGGTCTTCAGGGTGCAGGTAAGACGACCACAGCAGGCAAGCTTGCTAAGATGTTCAAGTCAAAGGGCAGACGTCCTCTTTTGGTTGCGTGCGACGTTTACAGGCCGGCGGCTATTGAGCAGTTAAAGGTCGTTGGCGGCAAGGTTGACGTTCCCGTGTTTACTGTTGAGGGCAGTAAAGACCCGGTAGATATTTCAGTAAATGCCGTTTCCCACGCTAAAAAGTACGGAAATGATATAGTAATTATAGATACGGCCGGTCGCTTGCATATAGACGAGGACTTAATGGCGGAGCTTCAGAATATCAAAAACGCCGTAACAGTCCACGAGACCTTGCTCGTTGTCGACGCGATGACTGGTCAGGATGCGACTCAGGTTGCAGATACATTTAATAAACAGCTCGAAATTGACGGCGTAATCTTGTCAAAGCTTGACGGCGATGCAAGAGGCGGTGCCGCACTTTCGGTAAGATATGTAACGCAAAAGCCTATTAAATTCGTCTCGGTTGGCGAAAAGTTTGACGACTTCGAGCCGTTTTATCCGGACAGAATGGCTTCCCGTATTCTTGGCATGGGCGACGTTCTTTCCCTGATTGAAAAGGCAGAACAGCTCTACGACGAAAACCAGGCGCGTGAACTTGAAGAAAAGCTTAAAAAGCAGCAGTTCGACCTTGACGACTTTCTTTCTCAGATGCAACAGGTTAAAAAGATGGGCCCGATTAAAAATCTGCTCGGTATGATGCCGGGTATTGATGCAAGGGCTTTGGAAGGTGCCGACATTGACGAGCGAAAGCTCGACAGAGTAGAGGCGATAATAAAGAGCATGACTAAAAAGGAACGCTCTACACCCTCTATTATTAATTCAAGCAGAAAGCGTAGAATAGCGGCAGGCAGCGGCACAGACGTTGCACAGGTAAACTTGCTTTTAAAACAGTTTGAACAGATGCAAAAGATGTTCAAGCAGTTAAACAGCAAGGGCGCAAACAAGATGATGCGCAAGTTTAAAAATGGTCCAAAGGGAATGAAATTTCCTTTTGCATAAATTGTAATTAAATCTTTTGGGAGGTGAAATAGATGGCAGTTAAAATCCGTTTGAAGAGAATGGGCGCAAAGAAAGCTCCTTTTTATCGTGTAGTTGTTGCAGACTCAAGATATCCGCGTGATGGTAGATTTATCGAAGAAATTGGTACTTACAATCCGCTTACAGACCCTGCTACAATCAACATCGACGTTGAAAAGGCTCAGAAGTGGGTTAAGAATGGTGCGCAGCCCACAGATATCGTTAAGAAGCTTTTGAAGATTAGCGGTATGTAATTTTTGTTGGTATGAGATAGGCTCTAAATTACCTTGCTTTTTCATAGAGCCTATTAAAGTGCCGTTAGCAAGGCGGCGAAAGGTTTTAGTAAAATGAAAGAATTATTAGAGACAATAGCTAAATCTTTGGTCAATAATCCCGACGCAGTAAGCGTAGAGGTTGTTGAGAAGGAAGATACAATTGTTTTAGAGCTTCACGTAGGCGAGGGCGATATGGGTAAGGTTATCGGCCGTCAGGGCAGAATTGCCAAGGCGATCCGTACTGTAATTCATAGTGCTTCCGCTCGCGACGCAAAGAAGGTTGTTGTAGACATTATATAAATGTTTAAGGGTGGGTTTTGCTCACCCTTTTGTACATTTATTTACAATACACTTTGAAGGGAGTTTATACTTGTGATAGAAATCGGTAAAATCATTAATACACACGGTATAAGGGGCGACGTAAAGGTAGACCCGTGGTGCGACGGTATCGAGACATATAAATTTCTTAAAAGCGTTTTTGTAAAGGGTAATGAATATAAGATACAGTCTGTAAAACAACATAAAAATGCGTTTTTGTTAAAGCTTGATGGCGTTGAATCAATCAACGACGCCGAGCTTTTAAAGGGCGCTGTGATTATGGCAAAAGAGGAAGATATGCCGCCGCTACCCGACGGTGTATATTACCTTAGAGATATTATGGGGCTTAATGTGTATGATGGCGAAAGATATATTGGCCAAATATACGACTGGATAGAAACAGGCCCTACAAACGTTTACGTTATAAAGCGCGATTTTGGCAAGGATGTGCTGATTCCCGCTATCGACGACGTTGTTTTAAACATTGATATTGAAAAAAAGATTATGTCTGTAAAGCTTATGGAAGGGCTGGTGCAAGATGACAATTGATGTGCTTACACTTTTCCCCGAAATGGTAGACTCCGTCCTGTCAGAAAGTATTATCGGCAGGGCGAGGACAGCAGGCCTGATTGATATAAATTGTATTAACATCCGCGATTTTGCGGATAATAAGCATAACCGGGTTGACGACTATCCCTACGGAGGCGGCAACGGTATGGTTATGCAGGCTCCGCCCATATATAAGGCGTATCAAAGCGTTTTGGCCAAATATGATAAAAAGCCACACGTTATATATATGTCTCCGCAGGGCAGAGTTTATAATCAGCAAATTGCAAAGGAGCTTTTGCAAAAGGAACATATTGTTATACTTTGCGGTCACTACGAGGGTGTCGACGAGAGGATAATTGAGGAAATTATTGACGAGGAAATTTCAATCGGCGACTACGTTTTAACCGGTGGGGAAGTTCCCGCAATAGTCCTTTGCGACAGCATAAGCAGAATGGTACCGGGCGTACTTTCAAATGATGAATGCTTTTCGGATGAATCGCACTATAACGGCACTTTGGAATATCCGCAGTACACAAGGCCGCCTGTCTTTATGGGCAGAGAAGTCCCCGAGGTACTTATGAGCGGACACCATGCTAATATCCAAAAGTGGAGAAAAGAACAGTCCGAAATCAGAACAAAGCTTAAAAGACCGGATATGGTTAAGGATGATAAAAATGAGTAAAATCGGAATATTCGGCGGCTCATTCAACCCAATACATAATGGGCATATTTATGTAGCAGAGCAGGTGCAAAAAAGCCTTGAGCTTGATAAAATAATTTTTATTCCAACAGGCACTACTCCGCATAAAGACAATAGCACTCTGGCCTCAAACGAGCATAGGTATAATATGGTAAGGCTCGCGGTCGGGGAAAGGTACGAGGTTTCCGATATGGAGGTTACTTCAAGCCGCGTGTGCTATACAGTCGACACTATGTCTGAGCTGATGCGAAAATATAAAGGCGATGACTTATATTACATTATAGGTGCAGATTCGCTTGTAGACTTTATGACTTGGAAAGAACCTTTAAAGCTTTTTAAAATGCTACACCTTGTTGTTGTGGACAGGGGCGGCGCCGATATCGACGCTGTTGCGAAGGAGTATATAAGCCGCTACGGCGCTAAGATTACCATTTGCCACGTAACGCCGTTTGATGCGTCTTCAAGCGAAATTCGTAAGAATTATGCCAAGGACGGCACGTCCTGCGGCCTTGTGCCCGAGGCGGTAGAGCAGTATATTATAGAACACAGGTTGTATACGGAGGTATAAGAGTGGATATTTCTGAAATTGAGCAGCATATTAAAAATATAGTTCACGATACACGCTTTACTCATTCAAAGGGCGTCCAGGCTACGGCAGAAAAGCTTGCCGAGCACTATGGAGCTGATGTTAAAAAGGCTTCTCTTGCGGGGCTTATGCACGACACGGTCAAGAATTTACCTACCGAGGAGATGCTTCGCCTTTGTGAAGAGTTTGGCTGCGAGCTCGACTATGTTACTAAAAATGAGCCAAAGCTTATACACGCTCCCTTAGGAGCATATTATGCGAAGAATGTCTTTGGTATTGATGACGAAGAAATATTCGACGCGATGTATTATCACACTACTGCAAAGGCCGATATGCCTCTTCTTACAAAGATAATTTACGTTGCAGACGTTATAGAGCCTAACAGGAGCTATCCGGGTGTTGATGAACTTCGTAAACTTGCTTTTGAGGACATAGATCTTGCCGTTTTGGAAATTTTAGACTTTACAATAATTAAGTTACTAAAAAACGGAAGACTTTTACATAACGGAACAGTCAGCGCAAGAAACTACTTGATAGAAAAAGGAGTAAGAGTATGAGTTTTGAATTAGTGAAGAAAATAGTCAAAGCTTTAGACGATAAAAAGGCAGTAAATATAGAGGTTATAGACATAACCGGACTTAGCGAAATGGCGGACTACTTTGTTGTCTGCACCGGTAATTCTACCACGCAGGTAAAGGCGCTTGCGGACGAGGTAGAGTTCCAGGTGGGTGCCGAGGTGGAGCACGAGGTTGGCTATCATAAAGAGGGCTACGGCACTGCCAACTGGGTTTTGCTCGACTACAAGGACGTTGTTGTTCACATTTTCTACGGCGAAACAAGAGATTTTTACAATATCGAACACTTATGGTCAGACGGCAAAAAGCTTGATATAAGCTCGTTTTTAGATTGACAGGGGGATTTAACCATGAAAAAATATGATTATTTATCAATTGAGAAAAAGTGGCAGGACTTTTGGGACAAAAATGAAACATTCAAGGCTTCCAACACCGACAAGTCAAGGCCGAAGTTCTACGGTCTCGTAGAGTTTCCCTATCCGTCGGGTCACGGCCTTCATGTTGGTCATCCAAGAGGCTATACAGCTATCGATATTATAACCAGAAAGAAGAGACTCGAAGGCTATAACGTTCTCTTCCCGATGGGCTGGGATGCTTTTGGCCTTCCTACAGAAAACTTTGCGATTAAAAACAACATCCATCCCGCAGAGGTTACAAGGGATAACATCCAGAATTTCAAAAGACAGCTTAAAATGCTTGGCTTCGGCTTCGACTGGTCCAGAGAGGTTAATACCACCGACCCTAACTACTATAAGTGGACACAGTGGATTTCCTTAAAGCTTTTTGAAATAGGCCTTGCGTATAAGACAAAGATGCCAATCAACTTCTGTACAGGCTGTAAGGTAGGCCTTGCAAATGAGGAAGTTGTTAACGGCGTGTGCGAAAGATGCGGAAGCGAAGTCGTGCAAAAGGAAAAGAGCCAGTGGATGCTAAAAATCACTGAATATGCTCAAAAGCTTATAGACGACCTTGATGACCTTGATTACATCGAGCGTGTTAAGGTTCAGCAGAAAAACTGGATAGGCCGTAGCGAAGGTGCAGAGGTAGACTTTAAAATCAAGGGTACTGACGACCTTATAACAGTATATACTACACGTCCTGATACATTGTTTGGTGCTACATATATGGTTTTGGCGCCGGAGCATCCATATGTTGAAAAGTATAAAGACCAGATAAAGAACTATAAAGAAGTAGAGGAATATAAGATTCAGGCGTCTAAGAAGAGCGACTTCGAGCGCGCAGAGCTTGACAAGAGCAAGACAGGCGTAATGTTAGACGGCGTTTCGGCAATCAATCCTGTTAATAATAAAGAAATACCAATCTGGATTTCCGACTACGTTCTCGTTACTTACGGTACAGGCGCTATTATGGCGGTACCTGCTCACGACACTCGTGACTGGGAGTTTGCAAAGAAGTTTGATATGCCGATTATCGAGGTTGTTGGCGGCGGTAAGGATGTAAAGGAAGAGGCCTTTACAGATGTTGCTACCGGTATAATGGTAAATTCAGGTTTCTTGGACGGAATGCAGGTCGAAGATGCTAAAAAGGCAATAATCGACTTTTTAGAGAAGGAAAAAATAGGCACAAGAAAGGTTAATTACAAGCTTCGTGACTGGGTATTTTCACGCCAGCGTTATTGGGGCGAGCCCATTCCGCTTGTTAACTGTCCAAAGTGCGGCTGGGTTGCTGTTCCTGAGAGCGAGCTTCCTTTGCAGCTTCCTGATACTAAGAATTTTGAGCCCGGCGAGTCGGGTGAATCCCCACTTGTGAAAATTAGAGACTGGGTTGATACCACTTGTCCAAAGTGTGGCGGAAAGGCAGAAAGAGAAACTGACACTATGCCTCAGTGGGCGGGTTCGTCCTGGTATTTCTTAAGATATATCGACCCTGATAACAAGGACTTCTTAGCAGGTATGGAAGAGCTTAAATACTGGCTCCCAATCGACTGGTATAACGGCGGTATGGAGCATACAACTCTTCATTTGCTTTATTCAAGATTCTGGCATAAGTTCTTGTACGATATCGGCGTTGTTCCAACAAAGGAACCATACCAGAAGAGAACGTCGCACGGTATGATTTTGGGCGAAAACGGCGAGAAGATGTCAAAGTCCAGAGGTAACGTTATTAATCCTGACGACATCGTAAACGAATATGGTGCCGACACATTCAGAACATATGAGATGTTTATCGGTGCTTTTGACCAGGCTACACCTTGGTCGATGAACGGCGTTAAGGGCTGCTACAAGTTCTTGGAGAAAGTATGGAACTTGCAGTCGATTCTGACCTACGGCGACGAATATTCAAAAGAGCTTGAAGTAGCTATGAATAAGACTATCAAAAAGGTTACAGAAGACTACGACCGTATGAAGTTTAATACGGCAATAGCTGCTCTTATGGCACTTTTAAATGATATTTCAAAGGTAGGAAAGATTAATAAGGCAGAGCTTAAAACCTTTATCACTTTGTTAAACCCGACTGCTCCGCATATAACTGAGGAGCTTTGGCAGATAGCGGGGTTTGAAGGTGCGCTTTCTGAAACTGCTTGGCCAAAGTACGACCCAGCAAAGACAGTGGACGACGAGGTGGAAATCGTTGTACAGATAAACGGCAAGGTTAAGACAAAGCTCGTAATTTCAGCAGACGATACAGAGGATGTAATCAAGGAAAAAGCCCTTGCAGAGCCTAAAATCGCAGAGCTGATTGACGGCAAAACTGTTTTAAAGGTAATCGCTATACCAAAGCGCCTTGTAAATATTGTAGTTAAATAATAATTTTTAAAGGGGAAAGACTTTTCTTTCCCCTGTTTTTTAAGGGGAGAGTTTTTGTGCTGTTTTTAGTAGGAACACCGATAGGAAATCTTAAAGATATGACTTTCAGGGCGGTTGAAACACTAAAAAGTGTTGATATAATAGCCGCCGAGGATACCAGAAACACGTTAAATCTTTTAAAGCACTTCGACATTTCCGCGCCGCTTACAAGCTACCACGAGCATAATAAGGCTTCCAAGGGACAAGAACTTATAAAGCAAATGCTGTCCGGTAAAAAGGTTGCCCTTGTAACTGACGCAGGTATGCCTGCAATCAGCGACCCGGGCGAAGACCTCGTTCGACTGTGCGTAGAAAACGGTATTGAAGTAACCGTTGTTCCGGGCCCGACCGCCTTTGTGTCAGCTCTTGTAATGTCGTGCCTTTCCACTAAGGGAGTTCTTTTTGAAGGCTTTTTGCCGCCCAAGGCAACAGAATGTAAAAAGAGGCTAAAAGAACTTTGTGATTATAAAGAGACACTGATTTTTTACGAAGCACCACACAGACTTTTAAAAACTCTTACTCATATAATGGATGTCTTTGGAAACAGAAAAATCTCAATCAGCCGCGAAATTACAAAGAAATTTGAAGAAACCCTTCGTTTTACACTTGTCGATGCAATAGACCACTTTACAAATGTAAATCCAAAGGGTGAATTTGTTCTTGTTGTTGAGGGCAAGACGGAAGAGGAAAAGGTTTACATAACATCCGAAATCGAAGAAGTAGATGATCTTATAAAAAAAGGTATGGATAAAAAAACAGCCATAGCCGAAGTAGCTAAAAGCCGCGGAATTCCTAAGAAAATTGTCTATAATAACTACGAAAAATCAAAGGCTTAAAATGTAAATAAATTATTAATGTTACAGAAATGTTACAAGAACACTTGACTTTTTGTAACAATTATGTTACAATTTACGATGTAAGTACACAAAAGACGAAGATTGGAGGGATTTGGTGGAATTAGCCAAGAGATTAATTAAGTTCACAATTTCAATGACATTCGCTATTTTAAGCACTATAATAATCGTTAACGCTGCCCCCGGTGTTGTTACCGGAAACGGTGTTAATTTCAGAAGCGGCCCGGGAACAGGGTATGGCATATACAACTGCTTGCCAAGGGGTACATATGTTACAGTAGAAGAGACAAACGCAGGTTGGTGCAAGGTTATATATAACGGTGTTACAGGTTATATGTCCGCTGACTATATCAGCATCAGGAACACCCCTCAGCAGCTTGACCGTTCAGGTCTTACTGTTGACAGAAACGGCACAACAGGCGCTACTATCATAGAGTACGCTTCTCAGTTTTTAGGTACTCCGTATGTTTACGGCGGTACTTCGCCAAAAGGTTTTGACTGCTCAGGTTTTGTATACTATGTTTACAGACAGTTTGGCTATACTCTTAACAGAACAGCCGCAGGTCAGAACTCTAACGGTATATGGGTTGCCAGAGAAAACCTGATGCCGGGCGACATAGTTTTGTTTAATACAAGCGGCGGTATCAGCCACGCTGGTATGTATGTCGGCGACGGTACGTTCATTCACGCGGTTAAGCCGGGTACACCACTTAAATATGACAGTATTAATTCGTCATATTATTCATCAAGATATGTATCTGCAAGACGTATAATTTATTAATTTTTCACAACCTTTGCAATAATTTGTTGCAAAGGTTGTTTTTTTGCTTTTAACCCTTGTCAAAAGTCAAAAAATAGTATAAAATAAATATAGAAAATATATGATGTTGAAAGGGTTTACTTTATGCTTTTAACTAAGATGCAATGCTCCGGTGCAGACTATCTGTTTGCAGACTGCTATAACGACGTTTTAGACAATCCCTCTGCCCTTGCGGCGAAGGTATGCGACCGTCACCTTGGCGTAGGTTCTTTGGGGCTTGTGTTGTTATTATATTCAAACGATGCAGATTTTAGAATAGAAATTTACGATTCTTACGGTGCGAAAGTTTCTCCCGACCCTGCCGTGCTTTGTTGCGCAGTTGCTTTTGCGGGTTTGTTGGATATCCCTCTTAGGAGTACGGTTTCTTTTGATACAGACTCCGGTATAAAGTATGTGGTAATGAATGAAGACGGTAGTTGTACGGTTAACGCGGGCCTGCCTGTTTTAACACCACAGCTTATACCTGTCGACTATACGGGCGACTGCTTTATTGACAAGGTTGTTTCTGTTAAAGGCATAGATTACAGGACGACCTGCCTTTCCCTTGCTGAAAGGCCGTACGCAGTGGTCTTTACCGAAAACGGCGAGGAGCTTAACGACCTTAACCTTAAAAAGATTGCTCCTTATTTTGAAGCCCATAACATTTTCCCCGTAGGGACAAATGTTGTTTTCGCAAACGTGGTTGACAACACTCTTGTTCAGGAACGATGTTGGCTTTTTGGCGATGGCGAATCGGTTGGCGACTCTTTTGGGGCGGTAGCTGCTTATACAGCTGCGTGGCTTAATAAGCTTTCCGGCGACAAGGGTACTGTCGAGACTTTGGGCGGAGACGTTTTGGTTGAAGTCAGTGACGACGACTTCGTATACTTCACTTCAAAGGGCGAAAAGGTTTTCGACGTACAGTGGTAATTGCATTTTTTTAATGATTAACTCATAGATATTGTAGGTGAGCATATTGTTTAAAAGACTAAGAGATGACGTTAACGCCGTTTTAGAGAGAGACCCTGCTGCACGTGGGTTTTGGGAGGTTTACTTTCTCTATTCAGGCGTTAAGGCAATCAGATATTACAGAATAGCGCACTGGCTTTTTAACAAGAAACACTATTTCCTGGCTCGTTTTTTGTCCCAGCGTGCGCGTAAAATTACAGGTATAGAAATACACCCCGGCGCCGTAATTGGCAACGGAGTGTTCATTGACCATGGAATGGGTGTCGTAATTGGCGAAACTACGGTTATCGGCGACAACTGTACGATTTATCAGGGTGTTACCCTTGGTGGTACAGGTAAAGATAAGGGCAAGAGACATCCGACAATTGGAAACAATGTTGTAATAGGCTCGGGAGCTAAGGTTTTGGGTCCGTTTAAAGTGGGGGACAATTCCAAGATAGCTGCCAACGCCGTTGTTTTGTCCGAGGTTCCTGAAAATTCGACGGTAGTAGGTGTACCCGGACGTGTAATTAAGAAGAACAACGTAAGAGTCGATAAAATCGTCGACCTTGACCAGGTTCATATTCCCGACCCGGTTTCTATGGAGCTGTGTAAGTTGAATGTTAAGATTGATAAACTCGAAAAGGAGATTAAAGGCAATGAAAATTTATAATACGCTCAGCAGAAAGAAAGAAGAGCTTGTTCCCATAGTTCCCGGGGAAGTTAAAATGTATTCTTGCGGGCCGACAGTATATAATTACTTTCATATAGGTAATGCTCGTCCTTTTATAATTTTTGATACAATGCGCAGGTATTTGGAGTACACAGGCTATAAAGTGACCTTTGTGCAGAACTTTACAGATATCGACGACAAGATGATTAATAGAGCCAACGAAGAAGGAATAACAGTAAAAGAGCTTGGCGAAAGGTTTATCAACGAGTATTTTGCCGATGCAGATGCGCTTGGCATTAAAAGGGCTTCGGTTCACCCTAAGGCGACTGAAAACATCGACTCTATTATAGACATAGTTAAAAAGCTTGAAGACAACGGCTACGCCTATAACGTAGACGGCGACGTTTACTTCTCTACCAAGAAGTTTAAAGAATACGGTAAGCTTTCTCATCAGCCTTTGGATGAGCTTGAAGTTGGCGCAAGAATCGATATTAACGAAAGCAAAAAAGACCCAATGGACTTTGCTCTTTGGAAGAAGCAAAAGCCTAAGGAGCCCGCGTGGGAAAGCCCGTGGGGAATGGGAAGGCCCGGCTGGCATATCGAGTGCTCTGCTATGGCAAATAAGTACCTTGGACCTTCAATAGATATTCACAGCGGGGGTCAGGACCTTATTTTCCCTCACCATGAAAACGAAATTGCACAAAGTGAGTGTGCTAACTGTAAGCCGTTTGCGAAGTATTGGATGCATAATGGTTATATAAATGTTGATAACAAGAAGATGTCCAAATCTCTTGGCAATTTCTTTACCGTACGTGATGTATTAAAAGAATTTGACGGCGAGGTTATCAGGTTCTTTATGCTCTCTGCTCATTACAGAAGTCCTATTAACTTTTCCAAGGATTTAATCGAGCAGGCAAAGACAGGACTTGAAAGAATGTACACCTGCCTTGATAACCTGGACTTTTTAAAGTCCAGTGCTTCGGATGGAGAAGAGTCTCCAAAGATTAAGGAAATTGCGTCAAACTGCAAAACTGCATTTTGCGAGGCAATGGATGACGACTTAAACACAGGCCTTGCGATAGCTGCTTTGTTTGATTTTGTAAGAGAAATCAATTCGGAAATTACTGCTGAATCTTCAAGTGTCAAAGACATAGAACTTTGCGTTAACACTTTGCGTGAGCTTGGTGGAGTTTTAGGTCTTTTGGCTAAGTCTAAGGAAGCTTTGGATGACGAGATAGAGGCATTAATCGAAAAACGCCAGGAGGCAAGAAAAAGTAAGAATTTTGCATTAGCAGACGAAATCAGGGACACACTAAAAGCACAGGGCATTGTGCTCGAGGACACACCAAACGGTGTTAAATGGAGAAGAGGATAGTCCAGTTGCTTTTTAACCGTTATACCCTTGGCAAAGAGGAACTTAATATTTTAAGGAATAACAAAGAACTTTTGCTGTACACATTGTGTGCGGTTATAAACTTTTTGATTGTTTATTTAGTGTTAATTGGTTTTTTCCTTGACGTAGGCTTTGGAGTTGCGTACTATATTGCGTTTTTCTATTTCTTTGTGAGCTTTGTGGTTTCGCTGGCGGGGACTTTTTCCGCCTCGCGTTTAAATTCAGTAAGGCTTGGAGAAGAACAATTTCCCGAGGTCTATAAAATAGCCTGCTCCTATGCTAAAACGCTGGGGCTTAAAAGAGTTCCGTATATCTATGTTAAGCAAAACGGTGGACTTATCAACGCATTTGCGTCGTACTTCTTTTTTAAAAATTATATTCTGATTAATTCAGACGTTTTTGATGTTGCGTATTTAAAGAATAAGGATAAAGATGCTTTGTCCTTTATACTTGCGCACGAGATGGCGCACATAGCGTTTTCTCACACAAAGATTTGGTACAACTTTGGTATTTTGTTTAGTAAATACATTCCGTTTTTGTCCTCTGCGCTTTTTAGAGCGAGGGAATATAGCTGCGACAATGTTGCTAAGTTTTTGTGCCCCGAGGGCAAACACGGTATATTTATATTGCTTTTAGGAAAGCACCTTTACAACAATATAGACATATCGGCGTATTTAAGACAGGCGAAGCAGACTCACGGCTTTTTTGAGTTTTTTGGCAATTTTAAATCGTCTCACCCTGTACCCGTGAGGAGAATTTTAGCTCTTTACGGAATGGATAAGGAGAGAATCATATAAAAGAGGTGTTATTTTGACAGACCCTAAACAGTACTCGCCGCTTGTACTTGCCTATTTGGGTGACGCAGTTTATGAGCTTTATGTCAGGAATAAATTAATAGGCGTTGCGAATATGCAGGTGGACAAGCTACATAAATCAGCTATTCAGATAGTTAAGGCAGAAGCACAAAGCGAAGCTTTTAGGAAGATAGAAGATGTGCTTACAGAGGAGGAGCTTGCGGTTTATAAACGTGGCAGAAATACAAAGTCTGCTGTCCCAAAGCACGCTTCTGTTTCGGAGTACAGAACTGCCACAGGCTTAGAGGCCCTTGTCGGATACATATATTTGACAGGCGACAGCGCTCGTCTCGATTATATTATGAATCTGATATTGGGTGATATATAATTGAATAAATCCTTTAAAAGTGTTGTTAATTATTTGCTTATAACTCTTGGCACAGCGCTTTCGGGCTTTTCGGTTAGCTGCTTTTTGGCACCGAACAGAATCATTTCCGGCGGCGTTTCGGGAACATCAATTTTAATTTGTAACTTTGTTCCTCTGACAATTGGCGTTGTCTCACTGCTTATTAATGTACCAATCTTTGTGTTTGGTGTTATAAAGCTTGGCAAGTCAATAGGTGTTGCAACTGTGTACGGTACAGTTATGCTCTCGGTTTTTATAGATGTGTTTTCTTATGTAGGCACACTTACTGACGATATGTTTTTAGCCTCTGTTTTTGGTGGCGCAGTGAGTGGCGCGGGCTTTGGCTTGGTTCTTTACGTTGGTGCCACAACAGGAGGCGTCGATATTTTAGCTAAAATTATTAAAAGCAAGCACAGACATCTTCGCCTTGGTAAAATCATTTTGGCTGTTGACCTTATAATTATAGCCGCTTCGGTGATGCTCTTTAAGGATATAGAAGTAGGTCTTTATTCGGTTTTATCCTTTTTGGTTACCTCGTATGTAATAGACCTTTTGCTTGAAGGCTTCAATTTTGCAAAGCTTGCATTTGTTGTATCTGATTATTCTAAGGAGATAACCTTAGAAATTAATCACAAGCTCGATAGGGGCGTTACGCTTTTGCATGGCTGCGGGGCATACACCGGCAGGGCAAAAGAGATAATAATGTGTACAATTAAAAATAAAGAAATTCCAAAACTCAAAGACATAATTAAGGAATCTGATGAGGGCGCGTTTTTGTTAATCACAGATGCAAGAGAGGTTTTGGGTAAGGGCTTTTCACGATATTAGTTATGAAATATGATATAAACTAAAATATTACGAAAGGGGAAAGGCAAAATTGCCGAAAAGTATGAATAACAGAGAATTACAAATTATTGCCTGCAAAATCAGACATCACATCATTGATTCTACACACGCAGCAAAAGCAGGACATCCGGGAGGTTCGCTTTCGATGGCGGACATCATAACAGAGCTGTATTTTGAACAGATGAATGTCGACCCTAAAAATCCCTTGTGGGATAAAAGGGACAGGTTTGTTCTTTCAAAGGGCCACTGTTCTCCGGCACTATATGGAGCTTTGGCGGAGAAAGGCTTTTTCCCTGTGGCTGACTTGTTAACTTTTAGAAAGACCGGCAGTTACTTACAGGGTCACCCAAGCATGTGCGAGGTTCCTGGCGTAGACATGTCAACAGGCTCGCTTGGTCAGGGCTTGTCAGCAGCTAACGGTATGGCTGTTGCGGCTAAGATGAGCGGGGATACATATAGAGTTTACACAGTTTTAGGCGACGGCGAGATAGAAGAGGGTCAGGTTTGGGAGGCGGCCATGTTTGCTGCTCATTATAAGCTTGATAATATCTGTGCCGTAGTAGACTGGAACGGCCTGCAAATAGACGGTAATATAACAGACGTTATGTCTTCGCTTCCGATTGACGAAAAGTTCGCGGCGTTTGGATGGAACGTTATATTGGTAGATGCTCACGACTTTGACTCACTGCGTGACGGCTTTGCAAAGGCTAAGGAGTGTAAGGGTAAGCCAACAGTTTTGATAGCTAAAAGTGTTAAGGGTAAGGGCGTTTCGTTTATGGAGAACAAGGCGTCTTGGCACGGTGTTGCTCCTAATGACGAAGAGCGTGCTTTGGCAATAGCAGAACTTGATAAGGCTATGGAGGAATTGGAGGTAAAGACTAATGGCTGATAATATTGCAACAAGAGAAGCGTATGGTAAGGCGCTTGCGGAGTTTGGAGATACATACGATTTAGTTGTTATGGATGCTGACCTTTCGGGCTCTACAAAGACTGCTGTTTTCGCTAAAAAGTTTCCCGATAAGTTTATAAACTGCGGTATCGCAGAGGGCAATATGATGTCAACTGCTGCGGGTATAGCTTCAACAGGCAAGACTGTTTTTGCTTCGAGCTTTGCTGTTTTCGCAACAGGACGTGCGTTTGAACAGATTAGAAACTCTATCGCATATCCGAAGCTTAATGTTAAAATAGCCGCTACCCACTCGGGCATTTCTGTCGGTGAGGACGGTGCTTCGCATCAGGCTGTTGTTGATATGTCTATAATGCGTTCTTTGCCGAATATGCTCGTTTTAAATCCTGCTGACGCGGTAGAGACAAAGTATGCCGTAAAGGCTGCTATCGAGCATGAAGGACCTGTGTATTTAAGACTTGGCAGACTTTCTGTTCCCGTAATATTTGATGAGGATAATTATAAGTTCGAGCTCGGCAAGGGTAATATGATTACCGACGGAAGCGATGTAACTATCATGTCCACAGGCCTTATGACCGCAGAGTCTATTAAGGCTGTTGAGATTTTAAAGGAAAAGGGCGTAAGCGTAAGGCATATCAATATCCATACAATTAAGCCTATTGATAAAGATATAATCGTAAAGGCTGCGAAAGAAACAGGCCACATAGTAACTGTTGAGGAACACTCAGTTATAGGCGGTCTTGGCAGCGCAGTTGCGGAGGTGCTTTGCGAAGAATGTCCGTGCAAGCTTACAAGAATCGGTATGCAAGACGTCTTTGGTCAGTCTGGTAAGCCGTACGAGCTTTTAGACCTTTACGGACTAACCGATAAACATATCGCAGATAAGGTTTTGGAAGTTTTAGGTAAATAATTTTATTAAAATACGCTCCGTTTTATCGGAGCGTGTTTTGGGTAGGTGTATTATGCAAAATTATCATCTTTTGCTTGAAAAGGAAATAGATAATATCAGAATAAGTGGAGCAAGACCTTCGCTTTTACTCCACGCCTGTTGCGCGCCATGTTCCAGCTATGTGCTTGAATACTTACACGACTTTTTTGATATTACATTATTCTTTTATAATCCCAACATATCTCCACTTTCGGAGTACGATTTTCGTGCGCAGGAGCTTGAAAGGCTGCCGACGCTACTTGGTGTAGATGGGGTCAAAACCGTTGTAGTGCCATATAATAGCGAGCCTTTTTGCAAAATTTCTGCAGGTATGGAGTCGTTAGCGGAGGGAGGGGCACGTTGCTTTTCGTGTTATCGGCTCCGACTTGAAGAGTCTGCTTTGTACGCAAAAGAGTACGGTTTTGACTATTTTACGACTACGCTTACAATCAGCCCGCATAAAAACGCCGAGGTTATAAATAAAATCGGTTTAGAACTTGCTGATAAATATTCGATAAAATATCTTTTGTCCGACTTTAAAAAGAATAACGGATATAAGCGCTCGTGCGAGCTTTCACGTCTTTATAATCTTTACAGACAAGACTACTGCGGGTGCGAATTTTCAAAAAGATAAAGGGAGGGGTAACCCTCCCTTTATCTTTTATCAATATATTTTCTGACGTCTATCGAAACTGCTAAAATAATTATTAGCCCTTTTATAATATACTGCCAGTATGGGCTGATTCCGACATAATTTAGCCCGTAGTTTATAAATTGCAAAATTATAGTGCCAAGTAATACACCGGGTATAGACCCGATACCGCCCGAGAACGAAACGCCGCCTACAACACATGCGGAAATCGCGTCAAGCTCGTAGTTTATGCCTGTTCCGCTGGTGGTAGACCCTATTCGCCCGGCCTCTAAAAATCCTGCCGTGCCGTAGAGTATGCCCGATATAATAAATATTATCATAATGTTCTTTACAAGGTTAATTCCCGAAACCGAGGCTGCTTCGGGGTTGCCGCCTATTGCGAACATGTTTTTTCCAAGCACCGTCTTTGTCCATATAAACCACATAATTACCGAAACAATTATCAGGTACAAAATAAGGTACGGTATCTCAAAACTTCCGATAGATATAGAGCCGTTAACGAAGTTGATGTACCTCTCGTCGAGGTTTGCTATCGGCTGCGCCCCAAGAGGAGGCCTGTCGATATAAATACACGAAATTCCGTACGCAATTAGCTGTGTGCCAAGTGATATTATAAATGCGTGTAGCTTTAACTTTGCCACGCCAAATCCGTTAATAGCTCCAAAAATTCCGCCAATAATAATTGCAATCAAAAAAGGAAGAATAAGAGGAAGCTGGGGCAAGTTCGGGTACATACGTGCGCTGTAAGTTACCGATTGTAACAAAGACGCCGATATAATCGCCGTAAGGCCGAGTATTCTGCCTGCTGAAAGGTCTGTCCCTTGTAAAACGATTAATCCCGCCACACCAAGCGCCAGTATCCCTCTTGTAGATGCCTGGCTTAGTATGTTGGTGATGTTTTTTGTTGATACAAAGCTTGGTTCACTAATAATAACAGATAAAATCATAATCCCAAGCACTATATATAAAGAATAGTTAATTAAGAAGTTACTTATATTATATTTGTCTTTACCCATATTTTCACCCAAATTACACATATTTTGAAGCGAGCTTTAATATCTTTTCCTGTGTCAGCTCGCTGTTGTTGTCTAAAATACCTGCAAGCCTGTAGTTAGACATAACCATTATCTTGTCACAAATACCTAAAAGTTCAGGCATCTCAGAAGATATTACTATAATCCCCTTGCCGTTGGCTGCAAGCTCTGTAATCAGCTGGTATATTTCGTATTTTGCGCCTACGTCGATTCCTCTTGTAGGCTCGTCAAGCAGTAGAATTTCGGGCTTGGTAAGAAGCCACCTGCCTAAAATTACCTTTTGCTGGTTACCGCCCGACAGCGTTTTGATTTTAGATTTTGTACTTGATGTTTTGATTTTCAGCTTTTCGATAGTTTCTTCGGTAACTTGCCGCAGTAGCGAGTTGTCTACATAGAATGTTCTGTTGTAGTCTTTAATACTTGAAATTGTAGTGTTAGACTCGATGCTGAGGGAGGGGAAGATGCCGTTGTAACGTCGCTCTTCCGTAAGGAGGGCAAATTTGTTTTTCTTTGCCCTCCCCGGTGTGTCGTTTACAACGACTGTTCCGTGTACCGAAACAGTGCCGCCGTCCACTTTTCTAAGCCCGAATAACGCCTCTAAAAGCTCCGTCCTTCCCGAACTAACAAGCCCGGCAATCCCTAATATTTCGCCTTTTTTCAGGCTGAAGGTTATGTCTTGAAGCCTTGGAGGATATTTGGTTGAGAGATTTTTAACCTCTAATATTACGTCAGACGGCTTGTTCGTCTTTTTAGGGAACCTTTCGTTTAGCTCTCTTCCAACCATAAGATTGATTATCTTATCTGTCGTTAATTCATCAGAGCTGTGAGATGCCACAGTTTTGCCGTCGCGCATTATTGTTACGGCGTCGGAAATTTCTAATATTTCAGCCATTTTGTGCGAAATATATATTATCCCGCAACCCTCTTTTTTTAAGTTTTTAAGGATTGAAAACAGATGTTCTACCTCGCGGTCGTTAAGGGAGGAGGTAGGTTCGTCCATTACCAGCACTTTTGCGTTATAGGATACAGCCTTGGCGATTTCTACCATCTGCCTTTGTGATACAGATAATGTTCCTATTTTTACGTCAGGACTTATATCGATATTTAACCTTTCAAATATCTTTATTGTTTCATCGTACATTTTTTTGTAAGAAACTACACCAAATTTAGAGTGAAACTTACCAAGCCATATGTTTTCCAAAACAGTCTGCTGCAATACCTGGTTAAGCTCCTGGTGAACCATCGCAACCCCGTTTTCAAGCGCCTGCTTAGGGCTTGTAAAGTTAACTTCCTTGCCATCTAGCTTTACTACACCGCTGTCTTCAAGGTATACGCCGAAAAGACACTTCATAAGAGTAGATTTTCCTGCGCCGTTTTCGCCCATTAAGGCGTGTATCGAGCCTTTTTCGACGTTTAATGTTACGTTGTCAAGGGCTAAGGTGCTCCCAAATCTTTTGCACATATTTTGCATACTCAATAAATATTCCATTTACCTATCAAAGCCTTTCGGATTATTTGCCGTCGTAAGCGCTGTACGGTATTCTCACAGCTTTTACACCCTCGTCGTATTTATACTCTGTGTTGTAAAGGTTATCTCTGCCGTTTGCGATATTTTGTGCAATAGTGTATATAGCCTTTCCCATAGCTCTGCCGTCTTGCAGTACAGTCGCACTCATATATCCTTTGCTTATAAGGTCTTTTGCTGCGTCTGTTGCGTCGACTCCCACCACAGGCACAAACTTTTCTGCGTCGCCTTTGTTGTAACCAATAGATTGTAACGCCGATATCGCTCCTTGTGCCATAGAGTCGTTGTTTGCAATTACGAACTCAATTCTGTCACCGAATTTTGAAAGCCATCCGCTCATAGCACTGTTTGCAAGCTCTGTATCCCAATTGCACACCTGTATTCCAAGCTCGTTGGTTTTTATATCGTTTTCGTTAATTGTTTTGATAGAATATTCACTTCTTGCTACTGCCTCAGGATTGTCGGGTTCGCCTTTTAGCATAACGTAGTCAAGTACACCGTCCTTGTTTTTATCGTACTTTTCTGCGCTATTCCAGATTTCTGTAACAATTTCTCCTTGAATTATGCCTGCATCCCTCGCGTTTGTTCCAATAAATATTGCCTTATCATATGAGTTTATAATATCTGCTGATGGCTCGCGGTTAAAGAATATAATAGGAATATCCGCATCCTTTGCCTTGTTAATAACTGTTTGTGCGGCACCTACGTCTACGAGGTTAACGGCCAAAACATCGACCTGTTTTTGAATTAAAAGGTCAATCTGGTCGTTTTGGGTTCCCTGGTCGCCTTTGCCGTCGTTTAAAAATAATTCCACATTGTTTTTAGCGAGGTTTTCAATCTCCTGCCTTACTGTTGAAATGTATGTGTCGTCGTACTTGTACAGACACAGACCTATTTTTATCTTTTCTCCGTCTTGTGCACCACAGGCTGAAAAAATCGCTGTCACAAGCGTTAATATTATTAATAAAGCTGTTGCCTTTTTCATAAAATAATCCTCCTTTGTTTGATAAATATAGTATTAATCATTTCCACAATTTATATGATATAAATTTATTTTTAATAAAAAGAAAAGGCATAGTTGTAATCAACTATGCCTTTTCTGACAAAAAAGGGATGCTTAAAAATTTTAAGCATCCCTAAAAAACATATTATTTTGTTCCGAAAAGTCTGTCTCCTGCGTCGCCAAGTCCTGGAACGATATATCCGTTTTCGTTTAGCTGACGGTCAAGAGTTGAAACGTATACAGGCACGTCAGGATGTTCCTTAGAAACTTTTTCGATACCCTCAGGAGCACCAATGATTGCCATAAACTTAATCTTTGTGCAACCACGCTTTTTCAAAGCCGCAATAGCGTCGCACGCAGAACCGCCTGTTGCGAGCATAGGGTCGATAATAAATACTGTCTTTTTAGCTATCCTCTTTGGAAGCTTGCAGTAATATTCGCATGGCATCAGAGTCTCTTCGTCACGGTACATACCGATATGACCAACCCTTGCGGTAGGGAAGAGCCTGTGTATTCCGTTAACCATACCAAGCCCTGCACGAAGAATAGGCACGATAACAACACTGCCGTCAGGCACTTTGTTCTGTACAGTTGTTTCAAGAGGTGTTTTAACCTCGACTTCAACTGTTTCTACGTCTCTCATACATTCGTATGTCATAAGCATTGTAATTTCTTCGATAAGCTCACGGAATTCTTTCATACGTGTTTTCTTATCACGAAGGATTGCAACCTTGTGCTGAATCAACGGGTGGTCAAAAACAAAAACATTTTCCGGTATTTTGTAATTTTCCATTTATTTATCAGTCGCTTTCTTTTTTATATTAACAATCAAATTAATAATAATTCCAAGTATCAATGAGCAAGCAATTGTTGTAAGCGTAACTTTACCGATAAGCAAAGCCATACCGCCAATACCCGGAATAAGGATAGAAGAAACAGTAAAGAGGTTACCGCTGTCTTCAAGGTCAACCTTCTGTATCATTTTAAGACCACTAACCGCAATAAAGCCGTAAAGTGTAACACAAACACCGCCCATTACACAACCTGGGATAGAGTCGAGGAATGCAACAAAAGGTGAAACAAACGAAACGAGAATTGCCAAAACAGCTGTTGTCAAGATAGTTACGATAGAAGCGTTTTTGGTAATAGCAACACAGCCAACCGATTCGCCGTATGTAGTGTTAGGACAACCGCCAAAGAAAGCACCGAATATTGAGCCAACACCGTCACCAAGAAGTGTTCTGGAAAGACCCGGGTCTTCAATCAAGTCGTGCTCGATAATTGAAGAGAGGTTCTTGTGGTCGGCAATGTGCTCTGCAAATACAACAAAGGCAACAGGAACATATGCAACAGCAACAGTTGCTATGTACTGGCTTGTAAGCTGTCCAATACCTTTGTAAGCAGTTAAGAATGTAAATTCAGGAACAGCAAGGAAGCTGATGTTGCTAAATACGCCAAAATCAATAAGCTTAATAGCGTCGTTACCGGTTTTAATACCGATAACTGTGAAGATAAGAGCTACCAAATAACCGGCCAAAATACCGATGATAAAAGGAATGAGCTTAATGGTCTTTTTACCATAAACTGAACAAAGAATAACAACAATAAGTGTTACCATTGCACATATAAAGGAAGCCCAAGCGTTTGGTCCCATAATAAATGCGCCGTTTCCATCAACAGGGCCGTAAGAAAATACGTCTTTAATAGCCGCACCTGCAAGAGAAAGACCGATAAGAGCAACAGTAGGTCCGATAACAACAGGCGGCATAAGCTTGTTAATCCATTTTGTACCAACAAGTTTAACAATTAATGCAATTAAAACATATACCAAACCTGCAAACAAAGCACCAATAATAATGCCCGCATAACCAAGAGCCACAAACGAGCCGGCACCTGCAAAAGCTGCCAACATAGAGCCGATGAAGGCGAATGATGAGCCAAGGAATACAGGGCTTCTGAATTTTGTAAAGAACTGATAGATTAGTGTACCAACACCCGCACCGAAAAGTGCTGCCGATGTGGACATTCCGTTTCCAACAAGCATAGGCACAGCGATTGTTGCTGCTAAGATTGCCAGTAGCTGCTGAAGCGCAAATACAATGATTTGTAGAAATTTGGGTTTGTCATTTACTCCGTAAATTAACTTCATGACATTAAACTCTCCTTTGAAAAAATATTATTTTTGGTATTTGCCTCTAAAAATAATTTTATCATTTTTTGTCGAAAAAAGCAAGAATTTTAATTCGTTTATTTAGCTAAATTTACAAAGAATAATTGTACAAAAATCCGGTTTTAACTTTTTGTTTAACTTGGAAAAAAGAGGAATAATTAATATAACTTTCCACAAACTCCCAAAATATTATTTACATAAAAACTCCTCTTTTGCAAACAATAACATTGTTAAATCAATGCAAAGAAGGGGTTTTTATATTATGAAAGCAACCGGAATAGTAAGAAGAATTGACGACCTCGGTCGTGTTGTTATACCAAAGGAAATCAGACGAACAATGAGAATCCGTGAGGGCGACCCGCTTGAAATTTATACCGACAGAGACGGAGAGGTAATATTCAAAAAGTATTCGCCAATAGGCGAACTCGGTATTTTCGCAACACAGTATGCAGACATTTTGGCGCGCACATCCGGATATGGAATTTGCATAACAGATAAAGATAATGTCATAGCAGTATCAGGAGCTTCTAAAAAAGAGCTTATGGACAAAAAGATTTCTCTCGATATAGAAAACAAAATGGAGGAAAAAGACACCTATATCTCTAAAAAAGGAGCTACGAAAAAGCTTTCGGTAGTTGACGGTACAGAAAAGTACTCCGCAGGTATAGTATGCCCGATTATTTCAGAGGGAGATACAATAGGTTCGGTGGTGTTCTTGTCCGAAAACAACGACGAGTCCTACGGAGAGGTCCACGAAAAGCTGGCACAAGCTGCGGCGGGATTTTTGGCAAAGCAAATGGAGTCATAAAAATAAAGCTGTTAAACCTTTGCGGATTAACAGCTTTAAAATTAGTTGTTTTAGTTTTTAGAAATAACGCCTTTAATAGCAGCCTTTTCGAACTCGATAGGAGTCTTGTCAGCGCCTGTTTCAATAACAACAACGTCGTCTTTAATCTTGCGGATTTTACCTTTGATACCGCCGATAGAAACAACTTCGTCGCCAACGCTTAAAGAAGCGAGCATTTCACGTGTTTTCTTTTCCTGCTTTTTCTGTGGTCTGATAAGGAAGAGGTAGAAAACAGCAATAATAACAACAAAATATACTATAAGTCCGTAAGTTTCCATAAATTTTATCTCCTTTAATTAACAATTTACCAATATTATACACTAAAATCTGCTTTAAAGCAATATTTTTTGAAAAAAGTTATAAAAAATTTACAATTATATATAATTGTATAAATGGAGGGGTTATATGTCTTGTTTGTTTTTTGTTGTAAAGTTTAAAACATTGATAGTTACGCTTTTGATAATTCTTATGATGATATACATAGCTTACGTAGGATATAGCGTCTTTTTTGTTAAACAAGCGGGGAGCTTTGTTTTAAATGTACTTTCTCATATGGTTTAGCGCAGACTTTTCAAGCCTCGACACCTGCGCCTGTGATATGGATATCTCTTTTGCGACCTCCATTTGTGTCTTTCCCTGATAGTATCTCATGTTCAATATTTGTTTTTCGCGCTTGTTAAGTTTTTTCATAGCTTCTTTAAGGGCGATTTTTTCAAGCCAGATTTCGTCAGTATTCTTGTCGTCTTTTACCTGGTCTACGACAAATATTGCGTCCGACCCGTCGTGATATACGGGTTCAAAAAGCGAAATCGGGTCTTGTATTGCATCAAGAGCCATTACAATCTCTTCTTTTGGCACGTCGATTTCCCTGGAAATATCGTTAATTGTAGGTTCTCTGAAATTAGATGTAGAAAGCTTTTCTTTCGCACTAAGCGCCTTGTATGCGGTGTCGCGCAGTGAACGGCTGACCCTTACCGCGTTGTTGTCCCTGAGGTAGCGACGTATCTCGCCAATAATCATAGG